>JASGEZ010000017.1:0-17610 GCA_047605905.1 Microlunatus sp. | reverse complement strand
TGAACGAGATCGCCGACGGCGCGACGAACGCCGAGATCTGTGCCCGGCTGTATCTGGCCGAAGGCACCGTCAAGACCCACATCGGCCGGCTGCTCTCCAAGCTCGGCATCCGGGACCGCGTCGGTCTCGTGCTGTTCGCGTACGAGACCGGGCTGGCGCCCCGTCGAAACTGATCCTGATCAGGCGCTCGCATCCGGTCGAAGCGCTCGCGCAAGCCTGACTCGCTTGTCGCGTTCAGAAACTCTGTAGGTCGCGCGACCAGCTGGCGCGGCCTACAGGACGCGAACCGCGTACTGGCGGATCGCCTGGTCAGCAGTGACCAGAGTGGCCTGCTCGCTGATCGCTTGCGCAATCAGCATTCGGTCGAACGGATCACGATGGTGAAAGGGCAGGTCACGGAGGAGGGTCGCATGTGTCGTCGTGAACGGCAGTTCGTCGTAACTACCATCGGCCGTCGGATCGGCGATGAACGGCTCGACACCCTCGATCTTGCCAAGCGACGCCTTGATCGAGAGTTCGGCGACGACGACCGCCGACACGAACACATCGTTTGCCGGATCGGCGATCGCGCCTCGCTGCGCCGCACCGAGCCGGTCGGGGCTTTGCCGGGCCCACAGGTAGATGTGGGTGTCGAGCAGCAGTTTCACGCGCCGTACCAGTCGTGCTCATCCTGATCTGTCCAGGCATCGAAGTCGTGCGCGACCACCAGCGGGCTGCCCGCGAGATCGCCAAGCCTGCGCGGTTCGCGCCGTCGAGTCACTGGCCCGAGCTGCGCCACCGGCCTGCCGTTGCGAGCGATGACGACCGTCTCTCCGGCTTCGGCCGCTGCGACGAGTCGGCTGAAGGAGGACTTCGCCTCGTAGATGTTCACCGTCGTCATGAACCAAGTCTATCAATCTGGCCAGATCTGACCAGGTCTGATCCTCGTTGCCCGGCGATCGCTGTGCCGCTTGGTCGGGCAGCTTGGTGAAACCGAGCACGAGGCGAATCAGGACCCCCGCAACACCCCGCGTATAGTGAGTCGCGGCGATGGCGTCCGCCAGGGTAGCTCCCCGAACCGCCCAGTTGGGCTGATGACTCCTGAGACGATCGTTTGCGTCTGAGGAGCATGCCCATGAGCCAGTCCCACACCTCGATTCCTCCCACCACCCGCCCCCTTCATCGAAGCGTGATCGTGGGTGTCACCCCTCATCAGCCCGAGTCGGTCCTGCGGGCTGCCGCCTGGATGGCCCACGGGCTGGATGCGGAGTTGGTCTGCGCCTATGTGGACACCTCGGCCTATGTCGTCGAGGAGCATGCCGACGGCACCGTCGAGTCCCGTCCGTTGGATCCGGATGCGCAGGAATGGGTCAGCGCCCAGTTCGATCCGGCCCTGGCTGGGCGGATTCGTCAGATCGCCGACGAGTTGGGCATGTCGTCGGTGCGAACCATCCAACTCGCAGGCGAGGTCGCGAGGGCCCTGAGCCGACTGGCGGAGGCCATCGGTGCCGAGCTGATCGTGGTCGGCACCAGATCGGGCGTGAGGGCGAGCGTGAAGGAGTACTTCGGGGGTTCCGTCGCGGTCCACCTCGCCCATCGGCAGCACCGGCCGGTGGTGGTCGTGCCACTCTCCGCACGATCGGAAGGCCCGCTGCCGTGGGAGGACGAGCAGTGAGCCACGAGGAGTCCTCCCCTATCGACAGCGAGTTGGTCGCCGAACGGCCCAGGACCCAACAACGGGCGGCACACCGCTCGCCCGCCAATATCGTCCTCGTCGCGGTGGGTGGCACGATCGGTACGGGCCTGCGCTACGGCCTCACGCTGGTGATGCCACCGGTCGGCGGCATTCCCGTCGCGATCTTCACGGTCAACATCGTGGGCGCCTTCCTCCTCGCGCTGTTGCTGGAGACCCTGTCCGAGTTCGGTCCCGACCATGGTTGGAGCCGCCGGCTCCGGCTGGGGCTCGGCACCGGCGTACTCGGTGGTTTCACGACCTATTCCACCCTCGCCGCCGACAATGTGAGCCTCGCGCTGGCCAGTCCGATGATCGCGCTGGCGTACGGGGTCGGCACGGTGGTCGTCGGCGGTATCGCGTCCGCTGTCGGCATCGCCGTGGCACGCCATGCGCTACGGCCGCGGATCGAGAGGACCGCCGCATGATCCTCGAGTTCGTGGCGGTCTGTGTCGCGGGTGGTGTCGGGGCCGCGCTGCGCTTCGTCGTCGACGGTGCGGTCCGGCACCGCACTCCCCCGAACTTCCCGTACGCCACCATGATCATCAACATCACCGGTTCCCTGGTGCTGGGGCTGCTCACCGGGCTCGTCCTGGGTCAGGTGGTCTCACACCACTGGCAGCTAATCGTCGGGACCGGGATGATGGGCGGCTACACGACCTTCAGCACGGCGAGTGTGGAGACGGTGCGGCTGGTGGAGGAAGGCCGGTGGCGGGCCGGTCTGATCAACGGTCTCGGCATGCTCGTGCTGTGTACGGCAGCCGCGGCCGGGGGCTTCTTCCTCGGACTCAACCTGTAGCCACTTGCCTGGTCGGGTGGGCACCCGGGCGATCTGCTCGATCTTGTCGGTGTTGCTCGATCTGCAGATCGAGCAAGACCGACAAACCCGAGCAGGTCTTGTGCGGTCAGGCGGCAGCGACGGTACGCGGCTTGGTCAGATGGACGGCGCCTTGAATGTGGCCGGGGCTGCCCGGATCGGAAGCTGAGAGCCGATAGCCCGCGCGCTCGTACAGAGCAATGTTCCGTACGCTCTTCGCCCCGGTGAACAAGGTGAAGTCGCTGACGCCGTCGGGAGCGAGAGATTCGATCAGGCTAAGCAGCGTCGATCCGACGCCACGGCCCGCGAGATCCGGGGCGACCATCAAACGGCCGATCTCCCAGTGCGTCCCCTCCTGCCGCCCCCGAACCGCGGCAACCAGCCGCCCTTGTAGCCGCACGACCACAGTCGTCCAGCCGGTGGCCCATGCCAAGACCTCGTCGTGAGTCTCGTGCAGCGGCGGTACGTCGAACGTCGAGTTGATGATCGCCTCCGACACCCAGCAACAACGCTGCAGAACCAACAACTCCGCGAGATCGCCAGGTTCGAACAAGCCCACGGTGGACCCCGGAAGCACCTGCGCCAAGGCATCGACGGGCACTGAAATCGGCATGTCTCGCAACGTAACGGATCCGTCCCAACCTCGCGCCCGAATTGTCAGTGGCTCGCCATGATGCTGTCGTCCAAGGCCGGAGCCAGATAGCGGACGAAGGCCGTCGTCAGGTGGTTCACATCGCGATAGACGAGCAGATCGAACATGACGGCCGGGCAGGCTGTCGTGCTGCAGACGTACCGCATGAGATCGAGGTAGCGCCCTCCTGCGCGCTTCGTGGCCCGCTTCTCTGCAGCCGCGAGCTTGGGGTCCAGCACGACCTGCGGGTCGCCGGCGCACTTCATGACGTCGGTCAGATGAGCCGAAACACAGGTCGGCGGCGCGGACTCGAACCTCGGCGTGTCAGCTATCACCAGGACGTCGCTGCCGGCCTTCGACAGACGTTCCACCGTGGTGGCGAGGCCGACTGACCATTCGCGAGTCCGCGCTGATCCGGTCGCTCCGCCGGCCAGGTCGTACGCCGAATAGCTCGAGATCACGACCAGGTCCGGCGGATCGGCGACCAACGATGCCGTCACCTTGTCGCGCCAGGTGTCGCAGGTCGCGCAGGGCACGTTCTTCACCAGTACGGTCGCGGCGACGGCGGGACACGAGCTCTTGGTGTAGGTCCGGATCGCCATTCCGGCGTGCTCGTCGGCCAGTTGCTGGAGTGCGGGAAGCCACTGAGCGGAATGAGAGTCGCCGAACAGCGCCACGCGGAACTCGCCGTCGCTGGCTCCGAACACGCAGTTTTGGACGGCCGTCTCCGTGGTGTCGTGGTGACAGCCGCGCCCGTAGAGGTCTGGGACATCGTCGTCGACCTCCCGCAGCGAAGGTGTGAGCCCAGCCGGCACCTGCTGCGTCGTCGGTGGCGGCGCGACCGGAGCTTCCGGCGCGGCCACGGCAACATGACCACCGTCGATCGGGCGAACCTGAGCCCATCCGAGCAATGCGGCAAGGGCGACCACCAAGACAACAGTGGTGGTCCCGACGCCGATCAACGTCAGGCGGGGCGGTCGTCGAGTGAGTAAAGCCGGCGACCGCAGCGGCTGCTCGACGAAGCGGTGCAATATCCAGGCCGCCGGCACCGCGATGACGATGCCGAGCAGCACGAATGCCCACATCGGTAGCGGCCCACCACCCAGCGCCATCTTCGGCACGATGAGCAGCGGCCAATGCACGAGATAGAGCGAGTACGAGATCAGTCCGACCCGCTGCAGAGGGCGGAGCGCGAGCACCGTCGGTCCGCCGCGAGCCGAGTACGTCCCGCACCAGATCACCAGCGCCGTACCGAGCACGGGGAGGGCCACAGCAGTGCCTGGAAACACCGTCTGGTCGTCGAACAGCAGTCCGGCTGCCAGGATGGCGGCGGCCCCGGCCCACCCGCCGACCGCGGCAAGCAGTTCCGGACACCGCGGCCGGAACTTCAGCACGGCTGCGCCGACGAGCGCACCGACCAGCAGTTCCCACGCGCGGGTGGGCAGCAGGAAGAACGCGATCGGCTGGTGCTGCCAGGTCACGATGACACAAGCCAGGAAGCTGACCGCGGCGAGTGCCCCGATGCCGTACGCGGTGGGCGTGGGTCGCCCCCGGGTGAGCCGGACCAAACCCCACAGCAGAAGCGGCCAGAGCAGATAGAACTGCTCTTCGACCCCGAGCGACCAGTAGTGCTGAAGCGGCGAGGCCGCATGATCAGCCAGGTAGTCGGTGTCCTGCAGGGCGAACCAGATGTTCGGCACATAGAGGGTTGTGGCGAGCGCGTCCTGCAGAACCCCTGGCAAGCTCAGCGGCGGAACCACCATGACCGCGGCGATGACTGTGACGACGATGACCACGAACGAAGCCGGAAGGATCCGGCGGGCCCGGCGCGCGTAGAACTGCGGGAGGTTCACCCGGCCGTCACGCTCCAGCGCCTGGAGCAGGTGGCTGGAGATCAAGAATCCGGAGATGACGAAGAAGACGTCGACCCCGACATAGCCGCCCGAGAATGGCGGTACGCCGGCGTGATAGAGCAGGACCAGCGCCACGGCGACGGCGCGCAGACCCTGGACATCGGCCCGGAAGCCACGGTTGCTGTTGCCCGTGGCGGGCGGGTTCTGACTGCGAACCGTCATCGGTTCGTGGCGGCCGGCCAGCCGTCGAGCACGAGGGTCTCCTCGGTGCCGCAGGCGAGGATCGCACGTCGGACGTAGTCGATGGTGTCGGAAGGCAGGTCATCGATTCCGGCCCAGAGCAGCTCGCTGCACTTGTCCGGTTCGCCGATCGAGGGCGTGCCGGCCCATCGGTCCAGGGTGAAGAACAGATCGATGTACTCGTGATCAGTCGGCGACCCCGGCGCTCGGTGCGCAACCGCGCTGAGCCGACAAGCCTCGGGGTCCACCTCGATCCCCAGTTCCTCGGCAAGCTCACGCACCAGCGCGGAGCGTACGTCTTCGCCCCCGTCCACATGTCCGGCCGGCAGGCTCAATTCGCCGTCGTGATGGCCAGATCCCGCCCTACGCATCAGCAGGACCCGATCACCGTCGCGAAGCACGCCGTAGACGGCGACGGCAGCACGAAACTTCTCGACAGGCACCGTGACAGTGTGACAACTCTGCGCCTCAGCCCCGATCACTACGGCGTGTCGTGCCGGATTGCGTGATTGAGCCGCTCATTTGTCACGCTCACCGCTGAGTTCAAGACCTGCCAGACTCACTGGCGGCCGAGCGGATGGAGGAATCGCACAGAGTAGTACCTTATCAAGTACCACTTGAACGGAGTCCTAGATGTCAGCGATTACGGCGACCGAAGCGCGCAAGAGCTTGTTCAGGGTGATCCAGCAGGTCAACGCGGACCACACGACGGTTGAGGTCGTCTCTCGACACGGCAACGCTGTGATCATGTCCAAGGACGACTACGACGCGATGATCGAAACCGCCCATCTCCTGCGCAGCCCTGCGAACGCCGAGCGACTTCTCGACGCGATCGAGCGCGCTCGCCGCGGCGAGTTCGAGCAGCATGATCTGCTCGAGGCATGAGCCGCAAGCTCGTCTTCGACGCGAGCGGCTGGGAAGACTACGTCTACTGGCAGACCCAAGATCGCAAGACGCTCAAGCGGATCAACCAGCTCATCGCAGCAACTCCTCCGGCAGCAGACCGTAGACGAGGCTGTCGCGGCGGCCGCCTTTGAAGGTCATGTGGGACCGAAGGCGGCCCTCGAGACGGAACCCACAGCGCTCGGCCACGCCCTGCGAACCTGGATTATCAGGACCACAGGTGAGCTCGAGTCGGGCAAGTCCCAGGTCGTCGAACGCCCAACGACATAGGAGCCGGACCGCACGAGAGGCCATACCTCGGCCACGCGCGTCCGGGCTTAGCCAGTAGCCGACACTGGCTCGCCGGTTGATCACGTCGATGCCGGCAAGCGACACCTCTCCCAACGCCGGCGACGGAATACCGTGCTGAGCGATCGCCAGATGGATGCCGAGTCCGCTTTCACGGGCCTGTTCGATCCGGTCGAGACGCTCCACGAGTCCGTCACGCCCATCCGGCGCCCAGTCGGAGAACCGTACGAAGACGGGATCCGCGAAGGCAGCCAACTGTGTGTAGACGTCATCGAGGTTCCAGGCCCGGAGCACAATGACGTCATCGCTCAGCGCCGGGTAGCTCAGGCTGGTCACCACCTCACGCTAGCCACTACCCAATCGGCATCATCAGAAATACCGCCTACCGGTGCAGAATCGAGTGCGCACGAGAACCTGACCAGCCAGGGAGAATCCGGACCTCGGCGGCCGGATGTCAGGTCAGCTGGGGCCGGTGTTCTCAGCCCGCGCAGCTAGCGTGACTTCATGTCCCCCATCGACGCGGAGTCGTATCCGGATCTGGACGCCGACGAGCGGACGACGCTCAGTCAGTTCCTCGATCAGTACCGTCAGCGAGCACTGTCAAGACTCATCCGACTTTCAGATGTGCAGGCGCGAACCCAAACCCTCGCCGCAACGAATCTGACGCCGGGTGGCGTCGTGAAGCATCTTGCGCATATGGAGGACCATTGGTTCACTGCCAGGGTTGGAGGTGGCGTACTTCCGGAGCCGTGGATCTCGGCCCCTTTCGACACTCAGCCGGCATGGGACTTCGAATCCGCGTCAAACGACAGCGTTGCGGAGATCAGAGAGCTGTACCGCACGGCATGCGAACGCAGTCGCTCCGTCGCTGCGCAGCTCCCCAGCCTCGATACAAAGGCGCCTCGCCCCTCCTTCGGCAAAGGTCCCGTGACGCTTCGCTGGGTGATGGTGCACATGCTCGAAGAGACGGCCTGCCATGTCGGCCACCTTGATCTCCTGACCGATCCACTCGTTCGGCGTCACCAGGATGATCGATCCGAAGGGCAGAGCTGATGGCCTCATCGAGATCCCCGTTGATCGCTGGCAGCAGAGACCATGACGCGAGGTGGGAAGACTCATGCATCGAGAAGGAGCAAATGCAGGTGAAATCAGCGTTCTGACCTGCGTTTGCTCCTTTTCGAGGTCAAGATCGCGCCACTAGCCCAGACGTACGCCATCCGCCAGCACGCGAAGGCGCTTCAGTGACGGTAGACCTGCTGAGGAAGTGCGGGGCAGATCAGCCAGAGCACCTCGGTGGTCTGGCTTGTGTCCAGGGCGCGGAATGATCGGTAGAGAGCCGGATCGAAGGTGAGGGCATCGCCCGGGCCGAGGTCAACCTCCTGATCGCTGAAGGTGAGCCGGAGCCGGCCGCGGATGACATAGGTGAACTCGACCTCGCCCGGCAGCGCATACGACTCCTCGCCGCTACCACCCCCAGGCTCGATCTTGGAAAGGAGCAACTGGGCACGCCGTTCGGAGACAGGGGTCAGCAGGAACTCCGTCATCTGGTGACCGCCGAACGCGACCCGCGGATAGTCGCCGGCACGCACGATGTGGCGGGTGGAAGAGTTGTCGAACAGGCTCGAGAGCGGGATGCCGAGAGCCTCGCTGATCCGCAACAACGCCGCCACCGATGCGGTCGCCCGCCCACGCTCGACCTTGGACAGAAAGCTCTTCGTCACGCCGCTGGCGTCAGCCAATGCCTCGATGGTGAGGCCATGGGCTCGCCGCACGGCCATGATGCGGTGGCCGACCTCGGCGGTCGGAGCCTCCGCAGCTCGTCGATCCTCGGCGGGCGACACCTTGCTCCTTCAGGCGGTCCAGTGGAAGGTCAACTATCACATGCCCTCATCTGCTGGTCAGTCGCAGGACGGTTTTGGTGCCGACGAGACCGACAGCCGGCGGCGCATTTTGCCGGCTCGCATGACGAACAAGGTCAGCCGAGATGCGTCGGCGCGAACATGTCCAGGTGGGTCGGTAGCACGACGACATTTGGTCCATCGCCTGCCCAAGCTCGCTGCAACGTCTCGGTCAATGACTCAGGAGCGGCGACCTCCACCGGGATCCCGAAGGCGGCCGCCAGAGCGGCGAAGTCGGGCCTGGCCAGCTCGGTGGCAGTCGGAGCGCCGAAGGCCGCCGTCATGTACTCGCGCAGGATGCCGTAGCCGCCGTCGTCGATGATCAGCCAGGTCACCGGCAGGTTGTGCTGTCGGGCGACGGCGAGCTCGGCGATGCCATACATGGCACCGCCGTCGCCGTTGACCGCCAGCACCCGCCGGCCGAGACCGAGCGCCCCGCCGAGCGCTGCCCCGTACGCCCAACCGATCCCGCCGGCACCCTGCGCGGAGTGGAAGGCGCCATCGCGTGGATCCCAGCAGGACCAAGCCCAGTAGGCGGCGATGGTCATGTCCCAGAAGGTGGTCGCATCATCGGGTACGGCCGCGCGAATGGCAGCCATCACCCCTCGTTCGTGGGCAAGGTCCTGCCCGTCCAAGCGGGCACGCACAACGTCGAGAACGCCCCGGACCGTCTCCTCGGCCCGACCGTCGGCAGGCCGACGCGCGACCCTGCCCGCCAGTCCGGTCAGCGCAGCCTTGGCGTCGGCCGGGATACCCAAGGCCGGATGGTTGGACTCCAGCACCCGCGGCTGGGCGTCGATCTGGATCAGCCGGCCCCGCGGCTCCAGCGTGAAGTAGTTGCTGGTCACCTCACCCAGCGACGAGCCGACCACCAGCAGGACGTCGGCGTCGGCCATCAGGTCGGTGACCGCGATGTCCTCCACCCAGGACTGCAGCGACAACGGGTGATCCCACGGGATCGAACCCTTGCCGCCCGGCGCGCACACCACCGGCGCCCGCAGTGCCTCGGCCACCTCGACCAAGGCCGCTTCGGCACCGGCCCGTCGGACACCGCCACCGGCCACGATCACCGGGCGCTCGGCGCCGTCCAGCCAAGCTGCGGCCAGGTCCAGGAGCTCGGCCCGGGCCGGCACCGCTAAGGGCTCGGCAGTGACATCGACGACCGGCGGGGTCACCACCGGATCCAGCAGGGTGTCCTGGGTTATCTCCACCCAGACGGGGCCCTGGGGAGCGGTCAGCGCGGTCCGCCAGGCATCCTCCAAAGCCGGAACGATCCCACTGGTGTGCTCGACCACCACCGTCGACTTCGCCACATTGCGCGCCGCCAGCTGCTGGTCGTCGAGTTGATGCAGGAATCCCTTGCGCCGGCCACCGAGCCCGGCCCGCGGGATCTGGCTGCTGATCACGATCAGCGGAACGCCGGTGAGGTACGCCTCGTGCAGCCCGGCCAACGAGGTCAGCGCGCCCGGTCCGGTGGACACGAACACGACCCCCGGCTTCCCGGTGACCCGGGCATAACCGTCCGCCGCGAAGGCCGCGTTGTTCTCGGTCCGCGACGCCACCAGCCGCAGCGCTGCCGGATTGCGCCTGAGCGCGTCGAACAGACCGAGCGCGTGCTGACCGGGCAGCCCGAAGACCGTGTCGGTGCCGAGTGCGGACAGGGTCTCGACGACCAGGTCGCCGCCATTGCGACTACTCACGCGCTCGGTCGCTCCTTGTCCGACGCCGACATCTTGTCCGACGCAGGCGCCCCATCCGAAGCCGACGCCTTGTTGGCAGCCAGCACCGAGAGCAGCTCGTACGCGACATGGGAGGCAGCGATCCCGGTGATCTCGGCATGGTCGTACGGCGGCGACACCTCGACGATGTCGGCACCGACCACGTTGAGCCCCGTCAGTCCGCGCAGCGTGTTCAGCAGCTCCCGGCTGGTCAGGCCACCGGCCTCCGGCGTACCGGTCCCGGGGGCATGGGCCGGGTCCAGCACGTCGATGTCGATCGACACGTACACCGGACCGTCGGCCAGCCGAGCCCGCATCCGGTCAACCGCCGCCGACAGCCCGGAAAGCTCGTAATCGTCGGAGCGGATGATGGAGAACCCGAGCGTGCGGTCATCGTCGAGATCGCTCTTGGCATAGAGCGGACCGCGGATTCCCATGTGCAGGCAGCGTTCCAGGTCCAGCAGCCCTTCCTCGCTGGCCCGCCGGAACGGAGTACCGTGCGTGTACGGAGCCCCGAAGTAGGTGTCCCAGGTGTCCAGGTGGGCATCGAAGTGCAGCACCGCAACAGGGCCATGGTCACGAGCCAGCGACCGCAGGATCGGCAGCGCGATCGTGTGGTCGCCACCCAGTGTCAACACCGTCGCACCGTCGGCCCGCAGCTGCGTCACGCCCGTGTCGATGTCGGCGATCGCCTGCTCCAGGTCGAAGGGGTTGACCCCGATATCGCCGGCGTCGGCGACCTGCTGGACCCCGAACGGGAAGACTTCCTGGGCCGGGTTGTAGGGCCGGAGCAGCTTGGAGGAGGCTCGGATGTGACCTGGTCCGAAGCGTGCGCCGGGCCGATAGCTGACCCCGCTGTCGAACGGGATGCCGAGGATGG
Source organism: Microlunatus sp. (assembly GCA_047605905.1). Lineage (GTDB taxonomy): Bacteria > Actinomycetota > Actinomycetes > Propionibacteriales > Propionibacteriaceae > Microlunatus. Next base: position 6,671 of record JASGEZ010000017.1, on the reverse strand, counting down.
CGACATCGGCCCGGGAGACCTCGTCGATGCGTGGCAGCCGGGCAAATGTCGCCGGACCGCCATACCGCGGGACCTGGGTCGCGTCGACCGGTCCGATCGGGCTGGTCTCCCCCGGCGTGCTGGGCTGGGTCACCTGGCTACTCCTTCGTCCTCAGCGATCTTCGAGTCAGTGATGTCCGATCTCGATGCTTGCATCCGATCAGATTTCGGCGGATACCGGGCGCGTGACACGTAGTTGACGATCATGCTACGGATAGTGCACAGCGGACAACCAGGCGATACCTTAAGGCGATCGTGGAGTCGCCGTCCCCACCACGTCCGCCTGCCGTCGAGGAGTTCGTCATGGACATTGCCATCATCGTCGTCTATCTGGTCTCCATGCTGGCCTTCGGGTTCTGGGGCAAAACCAGGACCAAGAACTCCAGCGACTTCCTGGTGGCCGGCCGCCGCCTCGGTCCTGGCTTCTACACCGGCACCATGGCCGCCGTCGTGCTGGGCGGTGCGTCCACGGTCGGCGGTGTCGGGCTCGGTTACAAGTACGGCATCTCGGGCATGTGGCTCGTGGTCGCGATCGCGGTCGGACTGCTGCTGCTGAGTCTGTTCTTCGCCGGGCCGATCCAGCGACTCAAAGTCTTCACCGTGGCGCAGATGCTGCAATTGCGCTACGGCATCAACGCCACCAGCGCATCCGGCATCGTGATGGCGCTCTACACCCTGATGCTGACCGTCACCTCGACCATCGCGTACGCCACCATCTTCAACGTCTTGTTCGGCACCCCCCGTCCGGTGTCGATCGCCATTGGCGCGGCGATCGTGATCATCTACTCCTCGATCGGCGGCATGTGGTCGATCACCCTCACCGACATGGTCCAGTTCATCATCAAGACGATCGGCGTCTTCCTCCTGCTGCTGCCCTTCGCCTGGTTCAAGGCCGGTGGCGCCGGCGGCATCAAGGAGCGGCTGGGCGATGCTGCGGACGCGCACTTCAGCCTCACCACGATCGGCCTCGACACGGTCATCACCTTCTTCGTCGTCTACTCCTTCGGCATGCTGATCGGCCAGGACATCTGGCAGCGGGTCTTCACCGCCCGCTCCCCGCAGGTCGCCCGCTGGGGCGGCACGGCGGCCGGCCTCTATTGCATCCTGTACGGCGTGGCAGGCGCCCTCATCGGTGTCGCCGCGTCGGTGCTGCTGCCGGGTATGGACGCCAAGGACGACGTCTATGCGGCTATCGCCGAGGAGGTGCTGCCGGTCGGCCTGTCCGGGATCGTGCTCGCCGCCGCCGTGGCAGCGATGATGTCGACCGCATCCGGCGCTCTGATCGCCTCGGCGACCGTCGCCCGAGCCGATGTCGTGCCACTGTTGGGCCGGCTGCTCGGTCGCAAGGCCGTGAGTTCGGGCGATGAGAATCCCGAGCACGACGTCCGCTCCAACCGGCTCTACGTCGTCGTGCTCGGCGTGGTGGCGACCGTCATCGCCATGCTGCTCAGCGATGTCGTCTCCGCCCTCACGATCGCGTACGACATCCTGGTCGGCGGACTGCTGGTGCCGATCCTCGGCGGGTTCCTCTGGAAGCGGGCCAACGGCACCGGTGCGCTGGCCGCGATGGGCGCCGGCACGGTCGCCACCCTGGTCACCATGGCATTCACCGATGTGCTGGCCAACGAGCCGATCTATGTCGGCCTGGCCGCCAGCATCGTCAGCTATGTCGTGGTCAGCCTGGCGACGCCGCCGACCCCAACCCCAGTCCTCACGGTCTGGAACGACCGGCTGTCGGGTCGCGAGGTCGCCGACTCCGACGATCCGCTGAATGCGGTGAAGTCGCACGAAGGGTGACGGTCGTCCGCGGATCCTCATGCTGACAGCGGCGAGTCGGCCAGACTGCAGCCGAGAAATCTGGTGAGAGTGCTCCCCTCGTCCAGCAGTTGGTAGCCGGCGATGTCGGAGCCGATCGAGAAGGAGGTTTGGCGCCCGTCCGGGTCCTCCCGAGGTGCCCAACCTCCTTCTCGTTCCTGCTTCTGCGAGAACTGGCCGAGGGCGAGCACCGAGTCGATCACCCGGACGCCCCGGAGTACGCCTGGACGGTCACGGGCGTTCGGGTCGAGGGACAACGCCTCCCGGCAGAATTCGACTCCGGATCGCCGGAGGATCGTCGTCGCGGCCAGCCGCCCGCCGGTCTCGCCGGCCCGGCCGAACACGACCGACTCACGCAATCGCGCGGCGGCACCGTTGGCCAGATCGACGGTGAGCGTACGGGTCACGTCGGCGCCATCGCTGACCACGAACGGCTCCCCGGCGTAGCGCAGTCGTGCTCCCTCGCCGAGTCGGATCCGGGTGTGCCAGGCAGCCGGCCGACCGCGGCCGTGGTAGGCGACCGTACCCGCGATGTCGGACAACTCCAGCGACGCTCCCGCGCCGACCGTGATCTCCAGATCGACCTCGTCGCCACCCAGCAGTAGAGCGGTCTGACCGACCAGGGCGACCCTGGCTCGGTCGACCGGACTGTGCAGCCGCATCGCCCGCAGCTGGCCAGCCTCGGTGCGGATCTGGTGACGGCCATGGCGTACCTCGACGCCGATCCTGGTCGTTGTCATCGGGAGTCGGTCACGCGCGTGCCCTCAGTGGGTGTGGTCATGCGTCTCGTCCCCATCGGCATGGGTGTGCACAGTCCCGTCGGCATGCACGTGCGGCGCCATCGGGCCGGGGTCGCGTGGACGCAACGATCCCGCCCGAAACGCGGTCAGTGTGTCCAGCACCCACTGCCGCAGTTGGGCGATGGAGTCCGGGTCGGTCCGTGACAGGGCGATCACCGTCCGGCCGTCGCGGGCGGCCAAGGCATCGGCCACCATCTGCTCGACGTCGACGCCCACGTACGGCGCAAGGTCGGTCTTGTTGACCACGAGTACGTCGGCTCCACTGATGCCCGGGCCGCCCTTGCGGGCCACATCTCCCCCACCGGCGACGTCCAGCACGAAGAACTGGGCATCCACCAGGGCGGGTGAGAAGGTCGCGGTCAGGTTGTCCCCACCGGACTCCACCAGCACCACATCCACCGGCGCGAAGTCGTGCTCGATGTCCTCGACGGCCAGCAGGTTCTGGCTGACATCGTCCCGGATCGCCGTATGCGGACAAGCGCCCGTCTCCACCGCCCGGATCCGCTCCGGCGCCAGCACACCGGCGGACCGCAAGAACCGGGCGTCCTCGTCGGTGTAGATGTCGTTGGTGATCACCGCCAGGCTCAGCTCGGCACCGAGCTCGCGGCACAGCAGCGCGATCAGCGAGCTCTTCCCGGTGCCGACCGGACCGGCGACACCGAGCCGCAGGCTCCGTACGGTCGGTGCGGAAGGTGCGCTCGATGCGCTCGATGCGCTCGATGCGCTCGGTGCGGAGGAATCAGGCAGATCGGGCAGGTCAGGCACGGAACAGTCGCCTCTCGGTTCGGGTGTGCAGCTCGGCCCAGTGCTCGATCTGCGGGGCCGCGTACGCGGGGATCTGGTCGGGTTCGGTCAGCCCGGCGACTCGGGCGACGAGGGCTTCGACCTCGGCACCGGCCGCGATCGACCAACTGACCCCGACCGCCGGATCGAACGGCCGCAGCTTGAGCGCAGCCGCGATCACGGTCTGAACATCGTCGTAGCCCACCAGTCGCGCCGTTTGTGCGGCATCGAGCCCGGCTTCAGCTGCTGTCGCGCCGAGTACCACCGCGCGACACCAGATAGCCCGCGCGGGTGGCGTTCCACCCGGCTCCGGCGAAGGTCCCGCCCTGTCTGATGCCCAAGAAGAGCGTGCTCGGCCAGATGCCTGTGGTGCTGTCGTCAGCGCGCACAGCCTCGGCCAAACCGAGGACGCCAGCCGCAGATAGCTGCGGCCGAGCAGATCGGAAGCGTCGCGCAGTGCTGCCGACATGGTCCGGACCCGCCAGGCCCGGTCCACCTCGGCCAGCCGCCGCCCCACGTACGCCGAGTTGTCAGATTCTGTGGTCGTCATAGCGACCATGGAGTCTGACAAGTCGGATACAAAGACGTGCCGGGCCACGACGGTAGCCGCAGCCTCGACCTCGGTCACGGTGGTCAACCGGGCACGGACGTACGCGGGTACGTCGGCCAGTTCCAGCCCGTGGTTCAGGGCCGGCTCGAGTCCCGCCGACTGCGTATGCGCGCCGGTCGGCAGCCGGCCGTCGGCGAGCAGCAGACTCAGGTACGCCGAGTTGTCAGATTCTGTGGTCGTCATGGCGACCACAGAATCTGACAAGTCGGCATCAGAACAGCTTGTAGAGCTGGGCCAACGGCAATTCGGTCGCCGGGGCGGGCACGATCAAGTCGCCGTCCACCGTGATCGCGTGCGACTCCGGATCGATCTCGATGCTCGGCAGCGCGTCGTTGTTGATCATGTCCGCCTTGCCGACGTCCCGGGTGGGCTTGATAGCCACCAGTTCCCTGGTCAGCCCGAGCTCGTCGGCCAGGCCGGCGTCGAGAGCGGCCGGCGCGACATAGGACTGCGACAGGTACGCCGCACCCGGACCATAAAGCGCGGGACGCATCAGCACCGGTTGCGGTGTCGGGATCGACGCGTTCGGGTCGCCCAGCGCACCGACGACGATCCCGCCGCCCTTGATCACCACACTCGGGCTGACACCGAAGAATTTCGGCTCCCAGAGCACGAGATCGGCCAGCTTGCCGACCTCGACCGAGCCGATCTCGTGGTCGACACCGTGGCTGATGGCCGGATTGATCGTGTACTTGGCCACGTAGCGGCGGGCCCGGAAGTTGTCGGCGGGCAGCCCACCGGCCAGTTCCCCGCGTACCTGTTTCATCAGGTGCGCGACCTGCCAGGTACGGGTGACGACCTCGCCGATCCGGCCCATCGCCTGGGCATCGGAGGAGGTGATCGAGATGGCACCGAGATCGTGCAGATGATCCTCGGCAGCGATCGTGGTGGCCCGGATCCGGGACTCGGCGAAGGCCAGATCCTCCGGCACCGCGGGGTTGAGATGGTGACAGACCATCAGCATGTCGAGGTGCTCGGCGACGGTGTTGACGGTGTGCGGCAGGGTCGGGTTGGTCGATCCGGGGAGTACGTTCGGCAGCCCGGCGATGGTCAAGATGTCCGGCGCGTGGCCGCCTCCGGCGCCCTCGACGTGGAACGCGGAGATGCTGCGACCTTGGAACGCCGCGATGGTGCTCGCCACGAAACCGGTCTCGTTGAGCGAGTCGGAGTGCAGCGCGACCTGGAGGCCCCAGCGCTGGGCGCCGGTCAACGCGGCATCGATGGCCGCCGGGGTGGACCCCCAGTCCTCGTGGACCTTGTAGCCACCGGCTCCGGCCAGCGCCTGCTCCTCGAACGCCGACTCGGCGACGGTGTTGCCCTTGCCGAGGATCAGCAGGTTCACCGGGAAGGCGTCGAGCGAGCGATGAAGCTGCTTGAGATGCCAGGCACCCGGCGTCACGGTGGTCGCCTTGGATCCCTCCGACGGACCGGTGCCGCCGCCGCCGAGGGTGGTCAGCCCGGCTGCCAGCGCCTCGACGATCTGCGACGGGGACAGGAAATGGACGTGGGAGTCGAAGCCGCCGGCGGTGAGGATCTTGCCCTCGCCGGAGATGATGTCGGTGCCCGGCCCGATCACCAGCGCCGGGTCGACGCCGTCGGCGATGTCGGGATTGCCGCTGCGGCCGATACCGGCGATCCGGCCGTCCTTGATGCCGATGTCGGCGCGGACGATGCCCCAGTGGTCCAGGATCACCACATTGGTGATCACGGTGTCCGGGGCGCCGTCGGCCGAGGAGGCCAGCGACTGGTTCATCGACTCTCGGATCGACTTGCCGCCGCCGAAGACGGACTCCTCGCCGCCGAAGGTCAGGTCGGACTCGATCTCGATCCACAGGTCCGTGTCACCGAGCCGGATCTGGTCGCCGGCGGTCGGGCCGTAAAGGGCGGCATAGTCGGCCCGGCTGATCCTCATGCCTCTCCCCCGCTCGCCCTGAGTTGTAGACCCGGGACGCGGCGGTTGCCCCGCATCGCCACGATCCCGACGACCCGGGAGACGCCCGGCTCGAACCGCACCGACGTACCGGCGGCGATGTCCAGCCTGAACCCGTGCGCAGCCGTCCGGTCGAACTCCAAGCCCTGGTTCAGGTCCGGGAGGTGGATGTGGGAGCCGATCTGGATCGGTCGGTCGGCGACGTTGGTGAAAGTCAGCTCACCGCGCTCGTCCGGAAGGCGATCGGCATTCAACTCCAGCTCACCAGGAGCGACCCGGATCGCGCCGGGTCCGCTGCTGCTCGTGCTAGCCATCAGCTCAGCGTCTCCTTCGATTCACCGGACTTGTTGTCACTGGATCGGTCCCTCACTGAATCGGCTCGTGCAGGGTGACGAGCTTGCGCCCGTCCGGGAAGGTGGCTTCCACCTGGACATCGGTGATCATCTCGGCGACACCGTCCATCACCTGCTCGCGGGTCAGCACCTCACGACCCGACTGCATCAGCTGTTCGACCCCGATGCCGTCGCGAGCCCGCTCGATCACCCACGTACTCAGCAAGGCCACCGACTCGGGATAGTTGAGCTTCACTCCCCGAGCGAGCCGGTCGCGAGCGATCATCCCGGCGACCGCCAGCAACAGCTTCTCGGTGTCCGAGGGAGCCAGGTTCATCGCCGTCTCCTGTGTCGGTCGAGGC
>JASGEZ010000016.1:0-46117 GCA_047605905.1 Microlunatus sp. | reverse complement strand
GCTGCTCCTGCCGCCGCGGCTCCGGCGGCCAGCCCGGCGCCCGCCAAGCGCCCGGCCGCGGAACCGAGCGGTCTGCGTGGAACCACCGAGAAGATGTCGCGGATGCGCAAGACCATCGCCAAGCGGATGGTCGAGTCGCTGCAGACCTCGGCCCAGCTCACGGCCACGGTCGAAGTCGACCTGACCGAGATCTCGCGGATCCGGGCTCGGGCCAAGGACGAGTTCAAGGCTCGTGAGGGCGCCAGCCTGTCGTACCTGCCGTTCATCACCAAGGCCGCGGTCGAGGCGCTGAAGGTCTTCCCGAAGCTCAACGCCATCGTCGACACCGAGGCCGGTGAAATCTCCTACCCGAGTGCGGAGCACATCGGCATCGCCGTGGACACCGAGCGCGGTCTGATGGTGCCGGTGATCAAGGACGCCGGCGACCTCAACATCGCCGGTCTGGCCAAGAAGATCGCCGATCTCGCGGCTCGGACCCGGCAGAACAAGGTCACCCCCGACGAGTTGAGCGGTGGCACCTTCACCATCACCAACTACGGCTCGGCCGGGACGCTGATGGACACCCCGATCATCAACCAGCCGCAGGTCGCCATCCTGGGCACCGGTGCGCTGGTCAAGCGGCCGGTCGTGCTCAGCGACCCGGCCCTCGGCGAGGTGATCGCGGTGCGCCACATGATGTACCTGTCGATGTCGTACGACCACCGGATCGTCGACGGCGCCGACGCCGCCCGCTTCCTGTCCGCGGTCAAGGCCCGACTGGAAGAAGGCGACTTCGGCTCCGAGTTCGGGGTATAGCCATCAGGTATCTGCTGGCCGGCGCCTCCGGATTCCTGGGCACCGCCCTGCGGATCCGGCTGGCGCAGGAGGGACATCACGTCGTACGCCTCGTGCGGCGTGAGCCCGGCGTCGGCACCGAGGCTCAGTGGGATCCCGCGAGTGGCTCACTGCCGCCTCGGCTGCTCGATGATGTCGATGCCGTCGTGAACCTCTGCGGGGTCGGTATCGCCGACCGGCCGCTGACCGCCAAGCGCAAGGTGCTGGTCCGCTCGTCTCGGATCGAGCCCACCCAGACGCTGGCCCGGGCGCTGGCCGAACGGCAGGAACGGACCGGGTCGGCACCGGTGCTGGTGCAGACGAGCGCCACCGGCTACTACCCCACCGACGGCACCGACCGGCCGATGACCGAGACGAACGGATCCGGTCAGAGCTGGATCTCCCGACTCGTCGACGACTGGGAGGCGGCCGCCCGGCCGGCGGCCGATGCCGGCGTACGCGTCGTGTGGGCGCGGACCAGCCCGGTGCTGGACTACTCCGGTGGCATGTTCCCGGTGATGCGCCGCGCGTGGTGGTTCGGTGCGGGCGCTCGGCTCGGTGACGGCACGCAGCACATGCCGCTGATCCACCTCTCCGACTACCTGCGCTTCATCCTCTGGGCCGTGGAGAATCCTTCGACGTCGGGTGCGTACAACCTCACCCTGCCGGAGCCGACCACCAACGGCGCCTTCAGCGACGAGCTGGCCACCCAGTTGCACCGACCGCGGCTCTTCACCGTGCCCAAGGTGGTGTTGTCGACGATGCTGGGGGACTTCGCCGAGCAGTTGCTGGGCGATGCCTGGCTGGTTCCCCAGCGAGCGGTCGACCAGGGATTCGGCTTCCTGGCGCCGGACGTGCAGACCGCCATCCGGTTCGCCCTGCGTCGGTGAAGATCGCTGCGCCGCCGAAACGCCGTCGGCCTAGACTCCGGTCCATGAGCCTGGACTTCCTCTATCCCGGTCCGCTGGGTACGAACCTCGTGGACTACCGCGAAGCTTGGGATGCCCAGCGGCGGTTGCACGCGGAGGTCGTCGCGGACGAGCGGCCGGACACAGTGCTGCTGTTGGAGCATGCCAGCGTCTACACCGCGGGCAAGCGGACCGAGCCGCACGAGCGACCGCTGGACGGCACCCCGGTCGTCGATGTCGACCGGGGCGGCAAGATCACCTGGCACGGCCCCGGTCAGCTGGTGGGCTATCCGATCGTGAAGCTGCCGAAGGCCGTCTATGTCGTCGACTATGTGCGGCGGCTGGAGGAAGCGCTGATCGACTTGTGCGCCGACTACGGACTGGACCGGGCTGCCCGGGTCAAGGGACGCTCCGGGGTCTGGCTGCCGGCCGAGCCCGGCAAGCAGGAGCGCAAGATCGCAGCCATCGGGGTCCGGGTGGCGGGCGGCGTCACAATGCACGGATTCGCTCTGAATGTCGATCCCGACCTGCATGCCTTCGACGCGATCATCCCCTGCGGCATCACCGACGCCAGCGTCACGTCGCTGGCCGTTGAAACCGGTGAGTCACCGACGCTGCCCGAAGTGGCGCATGTGCTCCGGCCTCATCTGGAGCGTTACCTGTCGTTTCAGCCGTACGAGCAGTCCGAGCCGCTGCCGCCGCGACCGACAGTCACCTACGGGCTGGACATCGCCGTCGCCTGAGCCGCCCCACTCGCGAGCTGAGCCTGGCACACGGCCTCGGCTGTTGGTCAGTGGTGCTGGTCCTGCTGATCGCGGCCACCTGGCATGTCTTCCACCGCCGTGACGTCACCTGATGCAACGGCACTCAACGAGTAGGCTGACCTGGTGACCGTTGCCCCCGAAGGCCGAAAGATGCTTCGCCTCGAAGTCCGCAACGCGAGCGTGCCCATCGAGAAGAAGCCGTCCTGGATCAAGACGACTGCCCGGATGGGCCCGCAATACACCGAGTTGCGGGCGCTGGTGAAGAACGAGGATCTGCACACCGTCTGCCAGGAAGCGGGCTGCCCCAACATCTTCGAATGCTGGGAAGACCGCGAGGCGACCTTCCTGATCGGCGGCGACCAATGCACCCGGCGCTGCGATTTCTGTCAGATCGACACGGGCAAACCGGCCGACTTCGACGCCGCCGAACCGGTCCGGGTCGCGGAGTCGGTGCAGAAGATGGGCCTTCGCTATGCCACGGTCACCGGTGTCTGCCGCGACGACCTGCCCGACGAGGGGGCCTGGCTCTATGCCGAGACGATTCGGCAGATTCACGCGTACAACCCCGACACCGGGGTGGAGATGCTGGCCCCGGACTTCTCCGGCAATCTCGACTACCTGAATCAGATCTTCGACACCCGGCCCGAGGTGTTCGCCCACAACGTCGAGACGGTGCCCCGGATCTTCAAGCGGATCCGTCCCGGCTTCCGCTACGAGCGCTCCCTGGATGTGTTGCGCGCCTCTCGGGCCGCCGGCCTGGTCACGAAGTCGAATCTGATCCTGGGCATGGGTGAGACCCGCGAAGAGGTCTCGGCGGCATTGCGGGATCTGCACGACGCCGGCGCGGAGATCCTCACCATCACCCAGTATCTGCGGCCCTCGCCGCGGCACCACCCGGTCGAGCGCTGGGTGAAGCCGGAAGAGTTCATCGAACTGAAGGCCGAGGCGGAACAGATAGGGTTCGCAGGCGTGATGAGTGGACCGCTGGTCCGCTCCTCCTACCGGGCGGGCCGGTTGTATCGGCAGGCGATGGAGACGCGCGAGGACCTCGTCCCATCGGCGGTCACCGAGCACCAGCCGGCGAGCTAGACCCAACAGCACCGCAGACGACAGATCGACAACAGAGCACGTACGCAGGACTGCACCGCAGAAACCGAGACAGAGCAGATGAAGCACGAGGGAGCACGGCATGGCTGACCAGGCCGGCAAAGAGGCCAAGGCCCAGCTGAAGGCCGCGAAGAAAGCGGACAAGCTGCGCCGCAAGAACAGCACCGATCCGGCGGACATGGGCCGGATCCGTCAGATCGCCAGGGCGTACCAGCTGACGCACGAGTACGACAAACTGCTGCCGCTGTGGGTGTTCGGCTCCTGGGCACTGGTGCTCGCGATCTTCGTGGCCATCGGCTTCGTGGTCGGTCATCCGGTCTACCTGGGTCTGCTCGGCCTCTCGGTGGGCATGCTGCTCGCGATGATGATGCTGGTCCGGCGGACCAAGGCGGCGACCTACAAGCGATACGCCGGCCAGGCCGGCTCGGCCGAGGTCGCGTTGTCGATGCTGCCCAAACAGTGGGTCTCCAAGCCGGCCATCGCAGGTACGCGGCAGATGGATGCCATCCATCGCACGCTCGGTCCGGGCGGCCTGGTGCTGATCGGCGAGGGCGATCCCGGACGGCTCAAGGCTCTGCTGGCCGGCGAGGTCAAGAAGCACGAGCGGGTGGCGTACGGGGTCAAAGTGACCACCATCGTGATGGGCGACAAGCCGGGTCAGGTGCCGCTGGACAAGCTGGCCGATCACATCCGCAAGCTGCCCAAGACCCTGCCAGCGCACCAGATCACCGACATCAGTCAGCGGTTGCGTGCCCTGGACGCCGTCCGGCCGCAGATCCCCATCCCGAAGGGCCCGATGCCGACCAACCCCCGCCAGGTCAAGGGCGCCCGCCAGGCCATGCGGGGTCGCTGAGATGGGTCGTCACTAGATAGCCGGTCAATCCGAGCATCTTCTCCGCGGTTAGGCAGCAAGCGGGCGAAGCCGCTAGACTCTGATCCCCAAACGCCTGTCGGAATAATGGACTCTTCGTCTGGGCGTGCAGCGACAGCTGGAGATCACTGCTGATCGCCCGCATTTGAACGATCATCAAGCCTGTTCTCGGGGGAGGACTGCGCATGTGCGCGATGAAGGGCGAACGCCCGGACGATTTGACGACGCAGCCCACAGAGGACTCCTCGACCAGGAACGACGCCCGCCAGTCGGGCCGGATCACGTCGTCGTCCCTGCGGCGACCACTATCAGAGTTCGGGACCCGACTGCGGGCCGCCCGCAGGGACAGGCTCTATCTGAACTCCGCAGCGCTCGTGCTCAACACGGGAATCAATGCTGCCTTCGGACTCGTTTTCTGGACAGTCGCGGCCCGTCATTTCGCGGCCGGTGACATCGGCATCGTCACGGCCACGACCAGCCTCGCCGGCGTCTTGGGCACGATCGGTTGCCTCGGCCTTCCGAACGCCCTCATCCGGTACATGAGCCGCGCCGGACGATCGGTCCGCAAACTGCTGCTGCTGTCGCTGGTCATCACCCAGACTCTGACGCTGATCGTCAGCAGCGCGGTGGCGCTGACGGCACTGGCTCCACCTGCCGTGCACGCGTTGCCGGGCGGCTTCATCGCGGTGCTGCTGTTCATGCAGACCACGGCCGCGTCGATGATCCTCGACGCCAGCATGATGGCCATGCGCCATGCCGAGTACATTGCGCTCAAGAACGCCTTCGTCGGCGTCGTGCGGCTCGTGGTGCTGTTCGCCGTCCTGGCCCCGGACACCCCGGTCGAGAGCCTGCTCTGGATCCAGACCGGCACAGCGGCAGCGGGATCGGGCGCCGCCGTCGTCTTCCTGCTGACTCGTCTGATCCCATCGATGGCTTCCCAGGCCGCGCCACGGCTGGGTGGACTGGCGCGCTACTCGGGCAGCAATCTCCTCGCCATGACGGTGGGGATCCTCCCGGCATCGGTAACGCCCTCCATCGTTCTCCACTACGGCGATGCCGCAGCGGCGGCCTATTTCTCGTTCTGCATCATGCTGATCGGACTGCTCAACATCTTCGCGAGTTCGATCTCGCAGAGCATGTTCGCCGAGGCGTCATATGGACGGCACCCCAATCAGTTGCTGCGTCAAGCGACCCGAAGCCTTGTTGTCGTGCTGCTGCCCGCCGTTGGGGTGGCCATCCTGGCTGCCCCGCTCGGCTTGTGGCTGTTCGGCGCGGAGTACAAGGACCAGGCGACGCTCGCATTGCGGGTGATGGTGCTGGGCTGCATCCCGTCGGGTATCAGCTATCTGATCGACGCGAGTGTCAACGGACGAGGCGACGGCCGCGGCTATTTCCTGCTCAACCTCCAAAACAGCATCCTCGTCCTGGTCTTCGTGGCTCTCGGTGCCCATTCACACGGAATCAACGGAGCCGCGGTGGGCTGGGCGGCTGCGCAGTTGGTCAGCGTTGGGATCAGCATCTGCTATCTGCGGTGGTTCACCGTCAAGGTGAGTCCGGTCGGCGGTGGCGCCGTCAAGCCCGCTCCCGAATCCGCGGAGTCCGGCGACGGTCCTCCGACGGACCCGGTCGAGCAACCTGCCCGGAAGCAGCAAGCCAACACGACCTCGAACTGAGCAGGCGCAAGGAAGAATCCACCATGTTCCCCAAATCGTCTCGTGGTCCATGTCTGACGTGACCCGCAGCTGCTTTCTCGTCCTCGCGCATGTCGGCCCCCGGGCACGTTCGGCGTCTGGTACGGACGCTCGCCGATGGAGGCGCCCACGTCGTCGTCCACATCGACGCCCGCTCGGACATCGAGCCGTTCCGCGAGACCGGCTCGGCGGCGCTCTTCCTCGCCGACCGGGTCAAGGTGCACTGGGGCGGCTGGAGCCAGGTGCAGGCGACCCTCGCCATGCTCCGGGCCGGACGCGAGTCATTTCCCGACGCCACCCATTTCTGGCTCATCAGCGGTGACACCTACCCGCTTCGCTCCGTCGCCACGCTGAATGCCTTCCTTGATCGCGAACCGCGGGCGCAGTACATCAACGTCGTGTCGATGCCCAGTCGTGAACTGCAGAAACCGCTCACTCGGCTGTCTCACATCTACGTCGAGCACGATCGCAACAGCTGGGTCCACCGCCCGCTGATGCTCCTGCACGACTACGTGCCTCGCCCGTATCGGCGAGGGATGCTGCCCTACGCCGGCAGCCAATGGTGGACGATCACTCGCGAAGCGGCCGACCTGCTGCTCGCCGTCGATGTCGAGCGGGATTCCTTCGCTCGGTTGGCGAAGGCCTCGTTCATTCCCGACGAGCACTACATCCAGACCCTGCTGGGCAACTCCGAGTTCGCTGAATCCATCCGGGCTGGTCTCATGTACTCCGACTGGCGTCCCGGAGCCGGTAAAGTCCCCCGCGTACTGGCCGAGGACAACATCACGATCCTGGAGGAGATGTCCGGGGATGCCGCCAAGACAGGCGTCGGGGTACGACTGGTCGCGCGGAAGTTCTCGGACCAGACCGCGGACATCGCCGACGCCATTGAGGAACGACTCTGGCCCCTGCCGCTGCCCGCACCGGCCAGTAAGCGGAACATCACCAAGGCTTGAGTTGCCGCTAGTCGAAGCACCGCACCGTACGGGAGTGCGCTGATGGCAGTGCCCTTGGTCGTAGGGGAAGCCCTGCACTTGGAGTATCCGACGCGGATGGTGTTCGGCTCCGTGACCGTCGGGGTCTCCGAAGGCGACCGGATCGGGATCGTCGGCCGGAACGGCGACGGCAAATCGAGTCTGCTGGGGATGCTCAGCGGTCTGGTCGAGCCGCAGGCCGGCCGGGTGATCCGCCGGGGCGGCGTGCGGTTCGGCGTGCTGTCCCAGACCGACGACCTGGATCCGACGGCCACCGTGGGCCACTCCATCGTCGGCGACCGGCCCGATCACGAGTGGGCCGGCGATGCCAAGGTGCGCGACGTGATCGGTGGTCTGGTCGCCGACCTGCCGTGGCAAGCCCGGGTGGGTGAACTGAGCGGCGGGCAACGTCGTCGGGTGGCCTTGGCCGCTCTGCTGATCGGCGAGTGGGACGTGATCGCGCTGGACGAGCCCACGAACCATCTCGACGTCGAGGGCATCGCCTGGCTGGCCGAGCATGTGAAGAACCGCTGGGCGAAGAACGCCGGCGGGCTACTCGTCATCACCCACGATCGCTGGTTCCTGGACGAGGTTTGCACCGAGACCTGGGAGGTGCACGACGGGATCGTGGAGCCGTTCGAGGGCGGGTACGCGGCCTATGTGCTCCAGCGCGTCGAGCGAGATCGGATCAGCGCGGCGGCCGAGACGAAGCGGCAGAATCTCATGCGCAAGGAGCTGGCCTGGCTGCGCCGTGGCGCGCCGGCACGCACCTCGAAGCCGAAGTTCCGGATCGAGGCCGCCAACCAACTCATCTCGGACGTGCCCCCGATCCGCAATCCGATCGAATTGCAGCGGATGGCCGTCGCGCGGCTCGGCAAGGATGTGGTCGATCTCGAGGACGCCGAGGTGAGCTTCGGGGACCGCGAGGTCCTCCGCGGCATCACCTGGCGGATCGCACCCGGCGAGCGGACCGGCATCGTCGGAGCCAACGGCAGCGGCAAGTCGACACTGCTCGGTCTCATCTCGGGCGCGGTCCGGCCCAACGGCGGGAAGGTGAAGCGAGGAAAGACGGTGCGACTCGGACTGCTCGACCAGCAGTTCTCCCAGCTCGCCGAGATCGGACAGGATCGCGTCCGCGACGTCCTGGCGCGTACCAAGACGACGTTCACGATCGACGGCAGAGATCTCACTCCGGCGCAACTGCTCGAACGTCTGGGATTCGCCCGTGCGTACCTCTCCGCACGAGTCGAGGAACTGTCCGGCGGACAGAAGCGCCGGCTGCAGCTCCTGCTCATGCTGCTCAACGAGCCCAACCTGATCTGTCTGGACGAGCCGACGAATGACGTCGACTCCGACATGCTCGCCGCATTGGAGGATCTGCTCGACTCCTGGCCCGGCACGCTCGTCGTCGTCTCCCACGACCGCTATCTGCTCGAACGCGTCACCGATCAGCAGTACGCGATCCTCGACGGGCAGCTCCGGCACCTGCCGGGCGGCGTGGACGAGTATCTGCGGCTGCGGCAGCAGCCGACATCGTCACGACCGTCGGAACCACGCACCCCAGGGGCCACCGACGAGGATTCGCCCTCGGCCGGCCTTTCCGGGTCTGAGCGTCGCACCGCGCAGAAGGAAGTCGCCTCCATCGAACGACGCCTCGACAAGCTGGGTGCCGAGGTGGACGGCATTCATCGGCAGATGGCCGACCACGATCAGAGCGACTACGAGGGGCTGCACGCCCTCGCCGGCCGGCTCCGCGCCGTCGAGGACGAGACGGCCGACCTCGAAGAACGCTGGCTGGAGCTGTCGGAGCTGATCGGCTAGTGCGCGCTGGATCACGGTATGAGTAGCTCCAAACCCACCACACACGACACCGCACCGCAGCTCGACGAACTCTCCGGCCGGGGCAGCGCCAGGATGCGCGACGGCGTGCGCATCCTCGGCGTGGCCGTACGCGAGCAGCCGAAGGTCTTTGCGATCGCCACCTTGGCGAGCGTGGTCTTCGGCGCCCTGACCTCGCTCGACGCCTGGGCGCTCGGCTGGGCCACCGAGGAGGTGCTGCTGCCCGCCTTCGAGAGTGGCAAGGCCGCACCATCAGATGTCGCGCTCACCGTCGTCATCGTCTTCGTCGGCCTTGCGATCCTGCGTGCCGCGGGAGTCTTCGGACGTTGGCTCGGGGCGATGGTGATGCAGTTCCGGCTGCAGGCGAGCTATCGCCGCCAGGTGACCGCGCAGTATCTGCGCAAGCCGATGCACTGGCACCGCTCACGCCCCACCGGCCAGCTGCTCTCGAACGCCAACTCGGACGTGGAAGCGACCTGGATGCCGCTGATGGAGTTGCCGATGGCGCTCGGCATCGCGACGCTGCTCGTGTTCGCGGTGGTGCAGATGGTTGCGATCAACCCGCTCATCGCGGCCGTCGGCCTCCTGGTGTTTCCCCTCGTCGCCCTGTCAACCATTGCGAATCACCGATTCTCCGCACCGCTCACCACGAGACTGCAGGTGCTGCAAGCCCGGCTGAGTGACGTCGCGCACGAGTCGTTCGACGGCGCCCTGGTGGTGAAGACACTCGGCCGCACCGATGCCGAGACCGCCCGCTTCGCCACCGCGGCCAACGAACTGCGCGACCTCGGCATCCGGATCGGCCGGATCCGGGCCGTCTACGAACCGCTGCTCGAGGCGATCCCGTCGCTCGGTGTGCTCGCGGTGCTCGGCATCGGCGGGGTCGAGGTGGCAGCCGGCCGGATCACGGCGGGAGAGCTCGTCACGATCGCGTACCTGCTGGCAGTGGCGACACCTCCGTTGCGCAACCTGGGCTGGCTCTTCGGCGGATTCCCGGCGTCGATCGCGGGCTACACCCGGGTGCGCGCCGTGCTGGACGACGACGAGACCGTGTCCTACGGCGAACGCACCCTCGACGGCGATCCGGGCGCTCGCGGCGCCGCCGTACGCCTCCGTGACGTGGATGTCGCCTACGACGACTACCAGGTGCTGCGGGATCTGGAGATCGAGGTGCCGGCCGGACGCAGCATCGCCATCGTCGGCGAGACCGCTTCGGGCAAGAGCACCATCACCACCCTGCTCACCCGTCTCATCGACCCCGATCGAGGCTCGGTCGAGATCGACGGCGTCGATGTACGAGAGCTGCGCCACGGCGAGCTGGCCGACCACGTCGCGCTCGTGCCACAGAACCCCTTCATCTTCGACGACTCCGTGTACGGAAACATCGCGCTCGACCTCGATCTGCCGCGCGACGACGTCTGGGCGGCGTTGCGGACCGTGCAGGGCGAGGGCTTCGTCGCCGCGCTCCCCGACGCACTCGACACCCGGCTCGGCGAGCGCGGCACCACCCTGTCGGGCGGGCAGCGACAGCGGATCGCGCTCGCCCGCGCCCTGGTCCGGCGTCCTCGGCTGCTGGTGCTCGACGATGCGACGAGTGCGATCGATCCCGAGATCGAGGCCCGCATCCTCGGCGAGCTGCGGTCGTCGCTCACCGGCACGACCCTGATCCTGGTGGCGTACCGCAAGGCGACAGTCGCCGTGGCCGACGAGGTGCTGTTCCTGCGTGACGGCACGGTCTGTGATCGCGGCACCCACGCGGAGTTGCTCGAGCGTTCTCCCGGCTACGCGAGACTCATCAACGCCTACGACGACAAGTTGGCCGGCTCGTGAGCGCCACGACCCCGACCCGGCTCCGCAGCGGCGACGAGATCACCGGTCTGCAGGCGCTTCGACGCGGGGTGCAGATCAGCCCCGAGATCGTGCGCGGGTTGTGGGTCACCGTGCTCGCCACGATCGTGGGCACGGCGGGTCGCGTGGTCGTACCGGTCGCGGTGCAGCGGGCGCTCGACCACGGCATCAACGCACCGGGTGGCGTCGACACCGCATACCTCACCCGGATGCTCATCCTGACCGCGATCGCGGTTGTCGTCACCGCACTCTCGACGTCCTGGATGACGGTGCGTCTCTTCGTCCGTGCCGAGAGCGGGCTCGCGACGCTGCGCATCAAGGCCTTCCGGCACGTCCACGAGGTGCCCGTGCTGACCCAGGCGAGCGAGAGCAGGGGCGGTCTGGTCTCGCGGGTGACGAGCGATGTCGATCAGATCAGCCGCTTCCTCGTCTCGGGCGGCATCACCTTCATCGTCAGCCTCGGCCAGGTGGCCGTCGCCACCTGCATCATGCTCGTCTACAGTCCCGAGCTCACCGCCGTGGTCTGGCTCTGCTTCCTGCCGCTCGTGGTGACGCTGCCGTTCGTGCAGCGCATCCTGTCCCGAGCGTACTCGCGGGCCCGGCGCGCGATCGCCCGGATGACCACCGCGATCGCGGAGTCGGTGGTGGGCATCGGTACCGTACGCAGCCACGCGATCGAGGGTCGGATCGAGCAGCGGATCGACGAGTCGGTGGACGAGTTCCAGCGGATGAGCACCCGGTCGCAGCTGGTCTCGGTCACCTCGTTCACCAGCGGCGGGCTCGCCGCCGGCCTCGCCAACGCGCTGATCGTGTTGATCGGCATCCAGCTCGGCGCTCAAGGCCGGATCACGAGCGGCGAAGTGCTCGCGTTCATCTTCTTGGTGACGCTGTTCGTCGGTCCGCTGCAGAATGGCGTACGCATCATCACCGAGATGCAGAACGCGCTCGCCGGGTGGAAGCGGGTGATCGGCATCCTCGACACCCCGGTCGATCTGGAGGACCCCGGTGAGGCCGGGATCCCGCTGCCTCACGGAGCGATCGGGGTGCACTGCGAAGGAGTCTCCTTCGGATACGGGGACGGCCGGCTGGCTCTGTGCGACGTGAGCTTGGACATCCGCACCGGTTCGCGTATCGCCGTCGTGGGCGAGACGGGCTCGGGCAAGTCGACGTTCGTGAAGCTGCTCGCCCGCCTCGTCGACCCGACCGGCGGCACGGTACTGCTCAACGGGGTGGATCTGCGCGCCGTGGCGAAGAAGGAACTCCGGGCTCGGGTGCTGCTCGTGCCCCAGGAGGGGTATCTGTTCGACGGGACTCTCCTTGACAATGTCCGCTTCGGTGACGCCGGGATCTCGCGCGAGGACGTTGCCAGAGCGGTCGACGAACTCGGCCTGGACACCTGGGTGCGGGATCTGCCCGACGGTCTCGACACGCGCGTAGGACAACGGGGCGGGTCACTCAGTGCGGGCGAACGCCAACTTGTCGCGATCCTGCGCGCGCGGCTGGCGAACCCCGAACTGCTCCTGCTCGACGAGGCGACCTCGGCCATCGACCCTGCGCTCGAAGTCCGTCTCGGCAAGGCGCTCGAACGGCTGCAAGCCGGGCGTACCAGCGTGACGGTCGCGCATCGGCTCACCACCGCCGAGAACGCCGACGAGGTGATCGTCTTCGACGGCGGTCGGGTCGTGCAGCGCGGACCGCACGCGCAACTGCTCGCCGAGGGCGGTGTCTACGGGCGCCTGCACGCGGCGTGGTCGCACGCGTAAGCCGGCTCCTGAGTAGGTTGGCAGTCATGAGCGTGATCACTGTCGAATCCCTCGTCGCGACGCTGCCGGCCGGAGTCGTCATCACCGATCCGGCGACGATCGAGAACTACCGGTGGGACTGGTCGCGCGACCCGGGCGCGGGCACTCCCCTGGCGGTTGTCCGCCCCACCGATGCGGCCCAGGTCCAGACCGTGGTCCGCTGGTGTGCCGCGAACCAGGTGCCGATCACGCCGCGCGGGGCCGGCACCAGCCTGTCGGGTGGTTCCAGCGCCGTCGACGGCGGGATCGTGCTGTCGATGGAGCGGATGCGGGCCATCGAGATCGACACCACGACCAGGGTCGCCGTCGTCGAACCGGGCGCACTCAATGCCGAGGTCAAGGCCGCTGCCGCCGAGCACGGACTCTGGTATCCCCCGGACCCCTCCTCGTACGAGATCTGCTCCATCGGCGGCAACATCGCCACCAATGCCGGCGGGCTGTGCTGCGTGAAATACGGGGTGACCACCGACTACGTGCTCGGGCTGGACGTGGTGCTGGCCGACGGCGAGCTGATCACGCTGGGCGGCAAGAGGATCAAGGACGTCGCCGGTCTGTCGCTGCTGAAACTGTTCGTCGGATCGGAGGGAACGCTGGGCATCATCACCCGCGCGACGCTGCGGCTGGTGCCCTCACAGCCGACGCAGGCCACCCTGGTCGCCATGTTCCCGGATGTGGCGGACGCCGCCCGGGCGGTGGTCGCACTCGGCATGGTCGCCCGGCCCTCCATGGTCGAGCTGATGGACAACGCCTCGATCAACATCGTCGAGGACGCGTACCGGATGGGGCTCGATCGGAGCGCTGGCGCCCTGCTGCTGATCCAGTCCGACGTACCCGGTCCCGCTGCCGCCGCGGAGATCGAGCTGGCCGAGACAGCTTGCAACGAGAACGGCGCCAGCGAGTGCTACACCACCGCCGATCCCCAGGAAGGCGAGATGTTCGTCCAGGCCCGTCGGTCCTTCTTCCACGCGGTCGAGCCGCGCGGCACCCTGCTGCTCGAAGACGTCGGGGCACCGGTCCCCCAGCTGCCGGCTCTGTTGACCGGCGTTGCGGACATTGCCGCCAAGCATCGGCTGGAGATCCCGGTCGTGGCGCACGCCGGCGACGGCAACACCCACCCGACCATCGTGGTCGATCCGACCGACGCGGACGCGGCAGCACGAGCCCAGCTGGCCTTCACCGAGATCATGGAACTCGCCATCTCGCTCGGCGGCACGATCACCGGCGAGCACGGCATCGGGCGGCTGAAGAAGGCACTGCTGCCCACCCAGCTCGGACCCCGCGTGACCCAGCTGAACCATCAGGTCAAGCGGCTGTTCGACCCCGACAACATCCTCAATCCGGGTGCCATCCTGTAGACGGTTGCGCTCACCTACGTACGTCTGCGCTTGCGTGCCTACTTGCGGTTGACCACCACGGTGTTGGCAGCCATGTCCTGCAGGCCGCGCCGGTCCGGGCCGATGACCAGAGGCGGCAGCGCCATGCAGATCAGCGCCTGCCGCAAGACCGCTCGCGGGAAGCCCACCGGCTTGGTGTCCAGCCGGACGACGGCGATCCGGCAGATCAGCTGACCGAAGCTGCCGCTGGCCACGGTCACCAACAGGGTCGACTCCAACCAGAAGACGGCCAGCGTCATCCATGCCTGCCAACCACTGCCGGTCACCACCGTGGAGCCGAACAGACCGACGGCAATCGCCATCGAGGCGGCCCAGTCCAAGATCAATGCCGCCGCCCGTGCCCGCCAGGAGGCCAGCGAGCCCCGGCCTTCAGCAGGCAGACCCAGCCGACTGCCGGCGTACGCGGGTGGTTGGTCGGGCACGTTGCGAGGTTACCGGTTCGCCGTGAGAGGGTGGTTCATCAAAGGGTCAGCGACCCGATGAGGTCCCAATGGTCCGGCCGGCGGTGTTACGTGCGCGAAACATTCCGGCAACTGGACAGAAACGGCACCTTTCTAGAGTCTTGCAAGCGAGCGTGGCGACACCGAACCATGCTCGATCCAGCCGTAACCGACTCACCGGAGGACAGATGTTCCAAAGCGCCGACGAGCTGTTGGCCTACATCAAGGACGAGGGCGTCGCGATCGTCGACGTTCGCTTCTGCGACCTGCCCGGCACGATGCAGCACTTCACCGTGCCCGCCGGCTCGTTCGACATGAGCGTCTTCGAGGATGGCCTGGCATTCGACGGATCCTCGATCCGCGGCTTCCAGAAGATCCACGAGTCGGACATGGCGCTGCTGCCCGACCCCACCACTGCGTACCTGGATCCGTTCCGCGAGGCCAAGACGCTGTGTGTCAACTTCTTCGTCCATGATCCGCTGACCAAGGAGCCGTACAGCCGCGACCCGCGCAACATCGCGCGCAAGGCGGAGAACTACCTGGCCTCCACCGGCATCGGCGACACCGCGTTCTTCGCACCCGAGGCCGAGTTCTATGTCTTCGACGACGTCCGGTTCGAGACGAAGCAGAACACCGGCTTCTACGCCATCGACTCCGTGGCCGGCGCCTGGAACACCGGCCGGGTCGAGGAGGGTGGCAACCGCGGCTACAAGGTCAAGTACAAGGGCGGCTACTTCCCGGTGCCGCCGGTCGACCACTTCGCCGATCTGCGCGACGTGATGACCCTCAACCTGGAGGCCTCCGGGCTGACCGTCGAGCGGTCCCACCACGAGGTCGGCACCGCGGGCCAGGCCGAGATCAACTACCGGTTCAACACCATGCTGAGCGCCGGCGACGATGTGCAGAAGTTCAAGTACATCATCAAGAACACCGCCTGGGCCGCCGGCAAGACCGCGACCTTCATGCCGAAGCCGATCTTCGGCGACAACGGCTCCGGCATGCACGTGCACTCCTCGCTGTGGCAGAACGGCACTCCGCTGTTCTACGACGAGGCCGGGTACGGCGGCCTGTCCGACATCGCCCGCTGGTACATCGGCGGCATCCTCGCCCACGCCCCCGCGCTGCTGGCATTCACCAACCCGAGCGTGAACTCCTACCACCGCCTGGTGCCGGGCTTCGAGGCTCCGGTCAACCTGGTCTACAGCTCGCGCAACCGCTCCG
Organism: Microlunatus sp.; assembly: GCA_047605905.1. Lineage (GTDB taxonomy): Bacteria > Actinomycetota > Actinomycetes > Propionibacteriales > Propionibacteriaceae > Microlunatus. The sequence continues at coordinate 30,445 of JASGEZ010000016.1, read as the reverse complement.
CGGCCATGCGGATCCCGATCACCGGGACCAACCCGAAGGCCAAGCGCGTCGAGTTCCGTTGCCCGGACCCGTCGTCGAACCCTTACCTGGCGTTCGCCGCGATCCTGCTTGCCGGCCTCGACGGCATCCAGAACAAGACCGAGCCGCCGGCCCCGATCGACAAGGACCTCTACGAGCTGCCGCCCGAGGAGCACGCCAACGTGCCCACCGTGCCGGCCAGCCTGGACGGTGCCCTCGACGCCCTCGAGGCCGACCACGAGTTCCTGCTGCAGGGCGACGTCTTCACCCCCGACCTGATCGAGACCTGGGTCGAGCTGAAGCGAGCCGACATCGACGGCATCCGGCTCCGTCCACACCCGCACGAGTTCGAGCTCTACTACGACGTCTGATCGGAGGGTTTCCACCCCCTGTTGGTAGTCACCGAAAACGGTGCCTGACCTGCGAAACGTCTTTCGACGTCTTCCAACGGCGGGCACCGTTCTTCGTTGGTGTGCACCTGACCGAGACCCCGTACTGCTAGCCAGTCTCTCCGGGAGGAGCAATGATCGCCTGCCTGGTGATCCGCAGCCAGTTCACCTGACTCAGCCGTACCGGAGGAGGGCCCTCGCAGACCACCGTTGGCGACAGGTTGCTCGACCTAACCTATGCAGAACGTCGACTCAGATGTATGCAAACTGTCGAATGGAAGGCATGCAAACTGTAGGATAATCGACATGGCTGGTTACCTTCCCCGTGTCGCCGATGGCGACCTCGAACGCCGACTGCGTGCGATCGGCGCCGTAGTAATCGAGGGACCGAAGGCTTGCGGCAAGACCTGGACCGCCTCGCAGTTCGCCGTGACCACATTCCGGCTCGATGAGGATCCAACCATTCGGGCGCTGGTTCGGAATGCCCCGGACCAGCTGTTCGACAATCCCGTGCCCATCCTCTTCGACGAGTGGCAGGTCGAACCCTCGCTCTGGAACCGTGTTCGGCGACAGGTCGATGACCGTCACGGCAAAGGGCTCTACATCCTCACTGGGTCGGCAACGCCGAACGACGACACCACCAGGCACTCCGGCGCCGGCCGCTTCGGCGTAATCCGCATGCGTCCGATGAGCCTGTTCGAGTCGAACCACTCCAACGGCCAGGTTTCGCTGAAGGCACTTCTGGAGGGCGAACAACAGCAAGGCAACGGCCAGCACCTCTCCTTCATCGACGTTGTCCAGCGCATGGTCATCGGTGGCTGGCCCGGGCTGCTGGACTCTGACGAGGAAGAAGCTCGCGATTGGCTACGTGACTACCTTCGGCAGATTGCCGAGGTCGACATTCAAGGGCTCGGAGCTCGCCGCAACCCGGGCAACATCCGCCGACTCCTCGCCTCACTTGGCCGATCGGTGGGGCAGTCGACGAAGTCCACGGAGATCGCGAAGGATGTGGGTGGCGACGACGGGCCGATCGCCCGAGACACGCTGGCCAACTACTTGAACGCCCTCGATCGTCTCCACATCATCGACAACTCTGAAGCATGGCGACCGCATATGCGGTCGCGGACCCGACTTCGCCAAGCACCAGTCCGCTACCTCGTTGACCCCTCGTTAGGACTCGCGGCGCTCGATATCGGCAGCACCGAGCTGCTACGCGACCTCAATGCCTTGGGCCTGCATTTCGAGGCGCTCGTCGTGAGAGACCTGCGTGTCTACACACAACCGCTCGGCGGAACTGTCGATTCCTGGCGAGACTCCAACGGTCATGAGGTAGACGCGATCATCAGAATTCGCGACAACATGTGGGGCGCATTCGAGATCAAGCTCGGCCACGACGCCGTCGATGAAGCCGCAGAATCCCTCTTCCGCTTCGCAGCGAAGGTGGACGTGAGCCGCCATGGCAAGCCTGCGTTCCTAGGCGTCATCATCAGCAATGGAAGCTACGCCTATCGTCGCGAGGACGGCATCCACGTCATCCCGATAGGATGTCTCGGACCATGAAGAATGCGGTACCACGGCTGCTCTCTCGGTATGAGCACTGACGACATGGAAGCCGAGCAGACGCCGGAGAGCCCCGAGCCGGGGGGTGACCTCCTCGCTTGGGGCGTGGTCGCCAATGTCAGTCGGGACGTGTTCATCCGGCAGTACGACGACAAGAGGCGCCCGGGCACTCGCCACTTCGTCCCCGGCGCGAAGGTCTGGGTGCTCCCCATTCGATGGGGCGACGGCGGCGACAGCAGGTACGTCATCGGCATGCGCCGCCACTCCGGCGGCCAGAAGCTGATCCGCATCGTGATGCCAAGCAACCGGCTGGTGAACTACCGGCTCAAGGGCATCTACAGCCCGAAGGTGTACGACCTGATGGCTCACGGCTGGAACCGACATGCGATGTCGCATCAGGACCGCGAGCGAGTCGACATCGGGCTCTACGACAGCAAAGAAGAAGCGGAGCGCACGGCCACGGACTGGAAGTGGGCGATGACCCGAGAAACACATCTCCACCACCGGCCGGGAACCGAGATGCATCGCGCCGACGAGGACTGTGAGTTCTGCGACGGGCGCGATGCGTACCTGGCCGATATTCCACTGCCGGACAATCCGCACGAGGATGGCCTGGCAGACCGCCACGGCTCCTCCGACTGGCGGGAGTCACCTCACGGGCTGTGGGCTGCCGGGTGGCGCTCCGAGTCACAGATGTCGTCCGACCCGTACGACGATGACGACCTGATGATCCGAAACCTCACCGACACCCGGCGACGACTGCGCAGCCAGGCAGAGCACCTCGCCAGGCTGCTGCAGGGCAAGACCGTCGAGCAGATCGAGTCCGATGGTCAGCTGCGCAACGACGACGCGACCGCGCGATACATCCATGGCGACTACCAGCCGCGCCGCCTCGACGGGGTGGTCCACGCCTGGCTCGACGACGCCGACGTAGTCGTCCGCACCCAGTTCGGCTGACCCTCGAGACTCCCCTGGGAAAATGAGCCCTCGGTTACGGTCGCGGTGTCCATTTTCACGACCCTCGACGCAAGCCGGGAGGTTCGCTGACTACACTGCGAGGCAGGTGCTGTACCGGATAGCTGTGAGACGCGAAGGGCAAGGGGAGACGCGACCGGCTTCGCTGGCGGGGATGCAACGCCTGGACTGGGTCCCCGCCCGGCATACCAGATCGCGGCGGGGACCCGGTTCATCCAATCGGCGCCAGGTCACGACCGGTCTCCCCAGAACCAGCGGATACCCACGGTGCCGGGGCCGAATCGAGTGACTGTCCGATGCACACTGCTGCCATGGATCGGGATCTCTTCGGACTCCTCGACCCCGTTGACCAGGGTGAATGCCTCGCACCACTCCGGCACCATGTCAGGGTGGAATCGAACCCACTGGCTGACCGAATCCACCCGTGGCCAGGCCCAGTAGCACAGTTCGTTGTCGTCCTCGGCCCCGTCGAGCTCCACCTGCTGCTCGACGATCGTCGTCCGGCCCATCGGCAGTTCCTCATCCAGCAGCATCTCCGCGATCGTCACCATCGACGCCTGGTCACGGACCACCCGGCCCAGTCGGTAGCCGCCGAGTGCGGTGAAGGCCAGTGGTGGCTCGTCCGGATTCTCGCCGGCCATCACCAGGGCGAGCCGGCGAGCGTCGGGGACGACCGCTTCCAGCACCGAGATGTGCGTGAATCGGATGGCACAGCCGCGCTCATCGAGGTCGAATTTCGTGGTGATCTCTCGTTCCACGAGCTCTTCGAAGGGGCTGCTCATCCCCAGTTCGTCGAGTAGTCGGATGATGGTGTCCCGCCGGTTGGGATAGATGTCGAACAGATCAGATCGCGGCCACCGACGACGACGCCCCGACGAGGTCAGCGACTCGAGCTCACCGGGAAACATCCCGAGGATCTCCTCGATGGCCACGACCGCGCGCAAGGATCGCTCCTGCTCAGGCTGACGGTTCCCCGACCGCCAGTAACTGAGCGCGGCCAAACTCACCGGCGCTCCCCGCGCCGCCAATTCCGTGCGGAGTGCCGCCAGACTCATGCCGCGGCGCTCGAGTGCCTCGGCGAACGCATCGGCGAATGTGCGGTTCCGAGCCGTGCTCATTCATCACCCCCCGAGGCTCTGAACGTCCCAGCCGGGCGGCAGCGTCCGGCCGAGCCTCATCCTACGGCGCGGGGCATCACGCCGGCAGGTAGATAGCTGGTTAACACAAGTCACAACGCAAGTGTGAAAGGCGGCTATCTAGGCTGTGTACAGACGTTGTGGCGGGGTTGCCCACGACCCGCGTGACCTGACGCACGCGCGACCGGGACATCACCTGTGAGGGGGCACAAGGTCTGGGCTGGGTCCTCATCATCAGTGCGGGGGCACTGAGGATGAGGGCCCAGTCGAACAATGGCGGATCAGCCGCTTTGCCCACTGTGGTGGGCGTTGTCACTGAATCTGATTCGGGACGTGACCAAGCCCGTCTTTCGTTGAGGCCCCGCCGGTCAGTTCGCGGTGACCACTTCCCCGCGGACCCGCAGCCGCTCCTTACGCTCGCCGACCGCGAGTGCCGCTGCCAACCGGGTTCGTACCGACTCGGTCACACGGTTGCCCCCGAACAGCCTGTAGGTCTGCTTGAACAGTTCCTCGACACCGATTCCCATCGCCTTGGTGGCCACGTGCGCCATCGCGTTGGCGATCTCCAGCAACGCGACATCGGTGATCGGCCGCGCCTTGATGTCGTCGGAGATCCGGAAGCCGGACCAGTCCAGAGGGTCGCGACCCGTCGGCCAGCAGAATCCCTCGGCATCTCGCCGGACCTCCCCGGGCAGGAGCGTACGCAGTTGCGCCGCTCGCTGATCGACGAGCCTGGTCCGCCCGTACGCCCGCACCAACCGACGGCACAAGCGCTCGAAGCTGATCGGCCCGGACTCCTCGAGGATCGTCATCATCACCGCCGCGACTTCCCCGCGAGCACCCGGGTCGTAGTCGAGCCGCTCGAGCACCCCAGGCGGGTAGGGGCCGAACTCGGACTCGCGATAAGGGTCGGGACCTGACCCGACAGGCTCGCCGACCTCCGGATCCGGCACCCCGGACGGCGGCGGCGACTCCTGCGGCTTGGCCATCTCGTCGACCTCACCGGCTGCAGCCAGGTCGTCGCGGTCAGTCGGCGGCTCGTACTCCGACCAGGTCGTCGACACCGCCGACTCCCCGACCCGGCGCGGCGCGTCAGCCGACGCATGAGCCCGCGCCACCAGATCGCGTACGACGCCCTCGGCATCGGACAGCCACGCCGGTAGCCAGACTCGGGCCACACCTGGCCAGCCCATCAACGCACTCAGCACACTCACCGGCGCCCCATCCCGGTCGCCGCTGGTCGCCCGCGCGGCCCAGGCCGGTCCGTCCAACAGCACGGCGAGCGTCGGCACCGAGCCACGCCCTGGTGCCGCGACCGCCAGGTCGATCCGGAACTCCGACAGCCCGACCTCGGTCTGAACCGTGCAACCGGCATCCCGTAAGGCCGCCGCGATCTGCTCGGCATGCCGGTCCACGGCGACCTCGCCGCGGACCCGATCGGGCACGCCGTACTTGGCCTGCTCCAGGTAGGCCCGCAGGTGCCGGATGCCGACCGAGGACGTCTGCTCAATCCGCAGATCCTCCGGTTCGAAGGAGGAGAACACCATCACCCGTCGTCGCGCCCTGGTGACGGCGACATTCAACCGGCGCTCACCGCCGGATCGATTCAACGGCCCGAAGTTCAGCGGCAGCACACCTCGGTCATCGACGGAGAAACCGGTGGAGAAGACGATCACATCGCGTTCGTCGCCCTGGACGTTCTCCAGGTTCTTCACGAACAGCCCGTCGTCCTTGAGCGCGAGTGCCTCCCTGATGCCCGCGACGTCGCTGTCCCACAGCATCGACTCGATCAGTGCTCGCTGCTGGATGTTGAAGGTCACCACGCCGATCGAGCGCTCCCGCTGCTGCCAACGCCGCAGCACCTCCTCCACCACCGCCGCGGCCTCGACGGGGTTGGTCCGCAGCAGACCCTTCTCGAGACCGCGCGTCCCGCTGCGCAGGAACGTGCCGTCCACCCGGGTGAAGCTGATTCCGGTGTCGGCATGCTGCCCGGGAAAGGCCGGGAACGAGGACAGGCGATCCTCGTAGTACTGCGCGTTCGAGAAGCTGATCAAACTCTCGTCCCGGCTGCGGTAGTGCCACGACAGCCACAGCCTCGGCAACCCCGCCTGGACGCACTCGGACAGGATCGACTCCTCGTCCGGGACGACCAGGAAGTCGTCGGCATCGCCATCGCTCGCCTCGTCGTCGCTGCCGAGCTGGGCGAAGGTGTAGGGCGGCATCTGTTTGGAGTCGCCGGCCACGACGCAGGCCGACGCTCGGCCGAGCGCTCCGATCGCATCCGGCACGGTGATCTGCGAGGCCTCGTCGAAGACCACCAGATCGAAGTCCATCGCACCAGGTGCGATGAATCGCGCCAGCGAGTCCGGGCTGACCAGCACACACGGTGTGATGGCGGCGATGACCTCGCCGTACTTGCCGATCAGCTCGCGGACGCTCAGTCCGCCCCGGGTACGCCCCACCTCCCGCTCCAATGCGGCGACCTTGCCGAACAACGCACCACCGCCGAACGGGCGGGCCTGCACCAAGGTCGCCGGCAACACTGTGGTCAGCGCTGTCCGTACCGCCTGGCCGGCACCCAGGAACCTGTCCACCGCCCGATCCTGGCCGGCAGCGTCGAAGCCACGGAAGCCACCCGCATCCCAGCGCTCGGTCAACGAGCCCGCTGCCAGGCCGCGCTCCAGAGCCGCCACTGCCTCGGTCCCGGCTACCTGCCCGCTGAGCAACTGCCAGCGAGCTGCCGGCAGCTCGGGAGCCAGACCGTCAACAGCCGCGGCCGCGCGCTGCCAGCGTCGCAGACCAGTCGCATGGGGTAGGTCGGCGGCCCGCGCCGGCACGCCGGCGAGCCAGGCCTGCAGCAGGCCACCCGAGCCGTACGCCTCCTGGTCGAGGAAGCGGCTGTTCGTCGCCGCGAAAACGGCCCCCAGCCGATGAAGCACGTCCCCGAACAGCTGAGCCGCCGCGCCGGCCAGTGCCGGCTCCCGCTGGCGGACACCGATGACGTCGGCGGCAGTTCGAGGGCCGAGCCGTCCCAAGGCGGAGCGATACTCGTCGAGTTCTCGCAGGCCGTTGGTCAGACGCTGAGCGCCACTGGCGCTGAGTGGATTGACGGTCGGCAGCCCTCGCAGGCCCGGCAGCGCCTGCCAGCCGGCAGCGACCGACCGTACTTGAGCAGCCAGCCCCACCAAGACATCCACGCATGCCGGCAGCTCCTTCGGTGCGACGGAGCGCCCGGGATGCAGCTGAGCCAGCACCGGTGCGGCGGCTGCCAACAGCCGGCCTTTGCGACCCAGGAAGAACGAGTGCTCGGCGATCCGCAGTGCCTGTCGGACTGGCTCCAGCTCCACCTCGAACACCTCGGGCGCGAAGTCCGCAAGGGCTACGGCCGCCGCAGCCTGCAACGCCTGCGTACGTCCGTCCAGTTCGGCCCGCGCGGCGAGCCAGCGTTGGCTGTCCAGCTCACGGAGATCGTGTCCGTCGACCGGCGCTGCGAGCAGCAGCACCAGATCAGCCAACTGCTGCCAGGTACGACAGCCACGCAGCAGCTCGGCGGTCCCCGGCAGCAACTGCTCGGCGGCCTCCAGGGCCGCGGCTACAGCAGCGTCTGCCAGCACCAGCAAAGGCGACAAGTTCTCGGGGTCGACCGAGGTCTCCGAACCGACGGGACCGATCCCGACGAACCCCCAGGCTTTCGCCACCTCGGGATCGAGAGCCATGAGGTCGTCGGCGGCGTTCGCAATCACCTGCCGCAGCTTCGCCAGCTCACCGACACCTTCCGCCGGACTCCCGGAGCGCTCGCCCAGGACGGTCGGCGGGATGGTCAGTGCCGGCCCCTCGCCACGCGCCAGCGCCGTCGCCCGGGCGCTCCACAACGACAGCCCGGCCCGGTTCGGCCGGTGCAGCCGCTCGGCGTAGGCGCGCAGACCCGACGCCGCTCCCTCCAGGTCCCCCAGCGCCGCCCGATACCCGTCCAGGTCCGGCCGCGGCCGCTGGCCGAGCGCCGACTTGATCCGGGCCCGGACCTCAACCGGCCGGGCGCTGTGATCGTGCAGGTCGAGCGCGTACGGCAGCAGTCCCACCTCGCCGAGCCGGTGGCGTACGACATCGAGCGCGGCACCCTTCTCCGCCACGAACAGCACCTTGCGGCCCTGGGCGAGCTGGTCGGCGACGATATTGGTGATCGTCTGCGACTTACCGGTGCCGGGTGGTCCCTCCAGGACGAAGCTGTGACCCGCTCGAGCCGTCGCGATGGCCTGGGCCTGCGACCCATCCGCGGGGATGGGGGCCGCAGCCGCGACCTCGTCCAGTTGCTGAGGAGACGTCTCAGGGGGCTCGACGCTCTCGACGATCTTGCCACTGAGCAGTTGGGCAACCAGCGGCCGCGTCGCGAACCGCTGCCAAAGCTCGTCGAGATCGCGCCACAACAAGAAGCCGGTGAAGCCTCCGATGATCAGCCGCGCCTCACTCTCCACCCGGAAGGGCAGCCCCGACTCGGCGATCGCCTCACGAACGTGACGCACCACGGCGTCGACATCGACACCGTCACCGGACGATCGCAGCGGCAGCTCGGCGAGGGCAGGCACCGTGAAACCGAACTCGACCCGCAGCTTTTCCAGCAGGGACAGATTGAGCGACAACGAGCCGGTCTGATCGGCGGCCAACCGGTACGGCATCACCACGCCTTTGATGTCGACCGGCAGCAGCAGCAACGGCGCCGCCAGCTCACGGTCTCCCAGCTTCCAGTCCAGCCGGCCGAGGGTCAGCATCAGCGGGTTGGCGCCGGTCTCCTGGCGTCCCGTCCGAGCCCGGTAACGCACCCGGGCGAACGCGCGGTCGTGCGCCTCTCGATCGTGCCCGGAATAGATCGTCGCCTTGTTGACCAGCATGGCGCGCTGCACGTCGGCCGGCAGCGCGTACGCATCCCGCGCGCCCTCGCTCAGTACGGCACCGGTCAGGTCGTCGGCCGCCCGGACCGAGACGGAGCGGCCGTCCTGCAACTGATCGGCGAGCACTCCCAGGTGCTCCGGCGGCAGCAGCAGCGGCACCTGGGTCATCGGCTGTCGCAAGTTGAGCAGCTTGTTGCGCAGGGTCAGGTCGAGCAGCGCGTTCTTCCATGCCTGAACTCGAGGCGGCGCCTCCACTACGGTCCCGCCGGTCGCCGCGACGGAAGACTGGGCGGACCGGCCGTCCGCCGGACCTGTATGCACCGGACTTGTCTGCACCGGGCCCGCCGGCACCGGGCTCGGTGGCGCGTACTCGATCACTTCCACCACACCGTCGGCCCGCAGTCGTCGCGCCGGCAGCGGGTAGACCTGCAGCATCCTGGCCATCGCGACATCGACGACACCGAGCAACTGCGTCGCCCCGCCGAGGAAGTAGTCGTCCTTGGGAGACTGTCGGGCACGACGGATCAGGTCCCGCGGTGGCCGGCGCTCCCGGGTGACCATCGTGGTTTCCAGCACGCCCATCAGATTCAGGTCGACAGCGTTGGCCGGCACGGCGATCTGGGTGCTCGCCGCGTCCGGGAGACCTCGGCCCGGCAGCCGCCAGTAGCCGAGGAATGCATGCCCGTACGCGATCCAGATCACCGGTCCGATGCCGACGTGCTCCAGGGCCGAAGCCAGCAGCAGAGTGGTGTCCAGGCAGGTACCGACCCGGTCGGTGAGCACATCCCCGGGGGTACGCGTCTTCTGCCCGTACCCCCAACTCGCCGGAGGCTGGGCGTAGTAGATCTCCCGGTCGTGGACGGCCATGAAGATCGCGTCGACGATCTGGTCGACCCGCTCCACGGTCGCGGCGCCGACACCGAGCGAACCGCTCCCGGTCCGCTCGGCCAGCAGCCGGGCAGCCTCGGAGACCACCGGCGGTAACGCCGGATGGTTGGGTTGGACGAAGGCGGCCAGCATCTCCAGCGACAGCACCGGCGCGGCCGGGTCCAAGGTCCACTGTCGCGCCGCCAGCACTCGGATCGGGTGGTTCGTGACACCGGCGGCCTCGCCCGACACCGTGACCTCGATGACGATCTCGGCTCCGGTCTCCTCCTCGATCTCTGCCAGGTAGGCCGGATCCAGCCGCAGTGACGGCTGCTGGACGACGAGCTGCTGCCGCGGCTCGATCCCCTCGGCGCGATGCTGCCACGGACGGCTGAGGACGGTGCCGAACGCATCGACCACCTGAGCCGTGACCAGGACCTCTGCTACGGGCTCATCCGCTGCAACGACGATCCGGTGCAGGAACGGCAGACCGTTGTGTGCCATCGCATGGTTGACGACCGGTGCTGCGAGCACCTCGATCGTCACCTCGGCGGCCATGGGCGTCACCTTAGCCGGAGGGCGAGCACGACCGTTCAGATCACTGGGGACAACGGATCGACCCTCAACCGTACCGAGGGCTAGCCTGACCTCGTGCCGGAGACCCCCACGCATCCGCGGCAGCTCAGCCCGATCGCCTACCCCCGGCGGGTGGCAATGATCAGCGTCCACACCTCGCCACTGGCGACGCCAGGTGTCGGCGATGCCGGCGGCCTCAACGTCTATGTCGCCGAGTTGGCCAAACGGCTCGGCGAACGTGGTCTCGGCGTCGACGTGTTCACCCGGCGGACCGATCACGACACGCCCGAGATCGTCGACATCAACGAGCATGCCCGGGTCATCCAGCTGACTGCCGGCCCGGTCGCCGAAGTGGCCAAGGAGGAATTGCCCGGCTACCTCGACGAGTTCGTCGCCGCGATGGAACCGCACGTGCCGGATCACCAAGTGCTGCACTCGCACTACTGGCTGTCCGGAATGGTGGCTCGTACGCTGCGCGACCGGCACCGGATCCCGATGGTGCACACCATGCACACCATGGCCCGGGTGAAGAACGAGCTCCGCGGCGACGGGCACCTGACCGAACCGGACATCCGGGAACAGGGCGAGGCCGCGATCGTCGCCGGTGCCGACATCCTGACTGCCAACACCACGGCCGAGGCGGACGAGTTGCGACGCCACTACCGCGCCCGGGACGAGCAGATCGCCGTCGTACCGCCCGGGGTCGACCTGCACACCTTCCACCCCTGTGACCAGCCGAAGTCACGGGCCCAGCTGGGGGTCCCCCAGGACGCCGAGGTGATCTTGTTCGTCGGCCGGATTCAGCCGCTGAAGGCTCCGGACGTCCTGATCAGAGCCGCGGGCCGATTGGTGGCCGAGCGTCCGGACCGCCGCGAGCGGCTCCGGCTGATCATCATCGGCAGCCCCAGCGGACCGCAATCGGCCTGGGCGCAGACGCTGCCCGAGCTGGTCCGCGACCTCGGTCTCGGTGACGTGGTGGAGTTCCGTCCGCACTCGCCTCGGGCCGAGCTGTTCCGTTGGTATTGCGTCTGCGATGTCGTCGGCGTCCCGTCGCACAACGAGTCGTTCGGACTGGTGGCGCTGGAAGCCCAGGCGTGCGGACGGCCCGTGGTCGCCACCGATGTCGGCGGATTGCGACATGCGGTCGAGGACGGTGCCACCGGTCTGCTGGTCCCCGGCCACGACCCGGCCGAGTGGGCCGAGGCCCTGGGCGCGATCCTGGACGACCGGCAGGCCGCAGGTTGGCTGGGTGCCGCCGGTGCGGTGCACGCAGCCACCTTCAGCTGGTCCAATACGGCGGCCTCGACCCTGCGCGCGTACGCCGCCGCCCAACGTGGGTATGCACGGACTCAGCACCGCTAGGCGCTGTAACGGTCACCCCCACTGGCAGGATGGAAACCATGAGACGTCGGCGAGGCGGCCGAGGATGGCCGCTGATCGCGTTGATCGCGGCTGCCGCCGCGGGCTGTCAGGCGACCACGCCGGGTACGCGGGGGTGCACCGAGATCGGTGCCCAACCGGGCGTCAGTGTGGTGGTCGAGAAGGAGGTCGTTGCCGACTCCCTGACGCTGCGGCTGCGGATCTGTCAGGCCGAGTGCCGAACTGCCCCGGCGAGGCCGCCCAAGCCTCCGTCCGCGTCACGCCGGCCGGCCTGCGCTGACCCCGCAACCAACCCGAGTTCTGTCGAGCTACCCACACGAGATGTGGATAGCTCGACAAAAGTCCGTCAGCGAACTCGGCGGTCGCCGTCCTCAACACCCCAGAAGACCCGGTCGACCACCGCGTGCGCACGCCGCGTCACTCGTCGGTAGTCGGCCAGCAGGTGCGAGGACTCCCCCGACTTGTACCCCATCAGCTCGGCCAGCGCCGCGAGCTCGCGGGTGTCACTGGGCAGCGAGTCCGAGCCGCGACCGCGGACCAGCATGATCTGGTTCCTGATCTTGCTGGCCAGCAACCAGGCGGCCTCCAGATGACCGGCATCCTGCGGGTCGATCAACTCGGCCCGCCGAGCCGCCCGGAGCGCCTCGATCGTCCGGGACGTCCGCAGTTCCGGCACCGCGTGGGCGTGCTGCAACTGGAGTAGTTGCACCGTCCACTCCACATCGGCGAGTCCGCCGGGACCGAGCTTGGTGTGCTTCGCCGGATCCGCACCACGCGGCAATCGTTCGGCATCCACCCGAGCCTTGAGCCGGCGGATCTCGTGCACCTGGGCGGTCGACAGTCCGCCTGCGGGCCATCGCTTCTGATCGATCAGTGCCATCAGCTCTCGGCCCAAATCAGGCGATCCGGCCATCGCGTCAGCCCGGACCAGTGCCTGCATCTCCCAGGTGGAAGACCATCGGCTGTAGTAGTTCCGGTACGCCGACAGCGTCCGGATCAGCGCGCCGCCCTTGCCCTCCGGCCTCAGATCGGCGTCGATGCTCAACGGCGGATCGACGCTCGGCCGGGTCAGCAGCCGCCGCATCTCCGAGATCACCGACCCGGCGATCTTGGTCCAGTCCTGGTCGGTGCTGCCCGGGTCGGCCATCACGAACATCGCATCGGCGTCGGAGGCGTACGACAGCTCCCGTCCGCCCCACCGGCCCATGCCGATCACCGCGATCTCCGGCACCTGGTCCGCACCCGAGGCCCGCCGAGCAACCTCGAGGGTCGCGTGCACGGTCGCCGAGGCCAGCTCCGACAACCCGTCGCCGACGGTGAGTACGTCGCTGATGCCGAGCACATCGCTGGCCGCGATCCGGAACAGCTCCCGACGACGGATGGCCCGGATCGACTCGACCGCGGGGATCGGCTCCTCCGATCGCCGGGCCGCGGCGAGCATCTCGGCCCGCAGGTCGGCTTCGGACTTCGGCACCAGTTCGGCGTCGTCGGCCAGCATCTGCATCGTCTGCGGAGCTCGCTGCAGCAAGGCGACCGCGTACCGGCTGGAGGCCAGGATCCTGGCCAGCCGCTCGGCCATCATGCCTTCGTCGCGGAGCGCCCGCAGATACCAGGGCGTGCTGCCGAGCGTGTCGGACACCTGCCGGAACGCGAGCAACCCGTGATCGGGGTTCGGCGCGGCGGCGAACCAGCCGAGCATGGCCGGGAGCAGTTGACGCTGAATCTCGGTCTGCCGGGTGACCCCCTGACTGAGCGCCGCAATGTGCCGTAGCGCCGCCTGCGGATCGGCGTACCCCAGGCCCTTCAGCCGGTCGAGCGCGGACTGTTCGGTGAGTCGCAGGTCCTTCGACGGAATCCGAGCCACGGCGTCGAGCAGCGGCGAGTAGAACAGCCGCTCGTGCAGCCGGCGGACGCGCTGACAAGCGTGCTTCCAGGTGGACACCACCTGCTCGGCCGGCCGCTGATAGCCCAACGAACGCCCCAGCCGGCGCAGGTCGGCCTCGTTGTCGGGCATCAGATGGGTACGCCGCAGGTGGTACAGCTGGACGCGATGCTCCAGCGTCCGCATGAACTGGTACGCCAGCCGGAACAGCTTGCCGTCCTCGCGGCCGACGTACCCGTTGTCGGTCAGTGCCTTGAGTGCCGCCAGAGTGGCCCGGTCCCGTAGCCGTTCGTCGACCCGGCCGTGGACCAGTTGCAGCAGCTGGACCGAGAACTCGACGTCCCGCAGACCGCCCTCACCGAGCTTGATCTCGCGACCGGCGTCGCGGGCGGGGATGTGGGCGACCACCCGCTTGCGCATGGCCTGGGTGTCGGCGACGAAGTTCTCCCGCTCGGCAGCCCGCCACACCATCGGCGAGACCATGTCCACGAAGTCCTGCGCCAGCTGCAGATCTCCGGCGCTGGGCCGCGCCTTGAGCATCGCCTGGAACTCCCAGGTCTTGGCCCAGCGCTGGTAGTAGGTGCGGTGGCTGGACAGGCTGCGGACGAGCTGGCCGGCCTTGCCCTCGGGCCGGAGTGCCGAGTCGACCTCCCAGATGGTCCCGGCCGCGGTGTACGCCGAGCAGATCCGGGTGAGCTCAGCCGCCATCCGGGTCGCGGTGCTGACCGCCTGCTCGCCGCTGATCATCGGGGTGCCGTCGGCATCGAGCATCGGCTCGGCCACGAACAGCACGTCGACATCGCTGACGTAGTTGAGTTCCTGGGCGCCGCATTTGCCCAGTCCCACGACCGCCAGACGCGTCTTCAGTCCCTTCTCCCCGACCTTCGCCCGGCTGATCGCCAGTGCTGCCTCCAAGGTGGCGTCGGCCAGATCGGACAAGGCATCGGCGACCCGCGGCATCACCTCGATCGGTTCTGGGTCACAGACGTCCCAAGCGGCGATCCGCATCAGATGACCGCGATAGGCCAACCGCAGGCCATCGCCCACGAGATCCGTTGCCAGCGGCAAGGGAGCTTCCGGGTCGGCACCGACGGAGCGGAGCAGTTCGGCGCGGATGGCGTCCGCGGCCAGCGGCTGCACATCGCCGTCCAGCCAGTCCAGGTGCTCGGGATGGGCCAACAGGTGGCGACCGATGTATTCGCTGGCGCCCAGCAGGGTGATCAGGTGTCGCGCGAGGTCCGGGGAGTCGGTCAGCCGGGGCAACAGATCGGGGACCACCCCCCCGATCCGGTCGAGCGAGCTCAACGCGAGATCGGGATCCGCCGCTTCGGTCACCAAGTCCAGCAGCTGTTCCTGAGCGTCGTCCCAGGTGCCGAGAATCCGCACGGCGGCAGCCGGATCGACGAATCCTCGCCGAGCCAGCACTCCCTGAGTCGTCTCGATCCGGCTCACGGACAGTGATCGTACTTGTGAGGTCGCCGTTCGACTGCTCGACTCCAGCTGTCGGCATCGCCAATTGCCTGGACAACACAGTGGGCGAGGATGAGATCGTGCGCTCCCGACCTACCGCTGCCGATGCCCTGCTGGACCAGAGCCGCGCCGTGGACGAGTGGTTGCGAGCCTTGCCTGCCGAGGCGCGCTCCCGGCCGATCGTCGCGGCGACTGCAGCGCTCACCGTCTCGGATCCGGCCGTTCTCCAGACGCCGCACGGGCCGCTGCCCACCGAGGACTGGATCGAGCCCAGGATCATCGAACTCGTCGTGCATGCCGACGATCTGAACCGCGCGTTCCCGGAACGGGAACCGATTCCGCTGGTCCGTCCGGCACTGGGCCGGGCGATGCGCTCACTCACCCGCATGATCGCCGACGCGCACCCGGGACGATCCGTGGAGGTGCGGGTGCCGCCCTACGCGGCCGTGCAGTGCGGGGTCGGCGATCCCGGCCCGACCCACACCCGTGGCACACCGCCCAATGTGGTGGAGACCGACGCTCTCACCTTCCTCCGGCTGGCGACCGGCCGACTGGCGTGGGCCGACGCGGTCGCCGGCGGTTCGGTGCACGCCTCCGGCCTGCGCGCAGACCTGTCGAGCGCGCTCCCACTATTGTCCTGACTGCAAGTGGCGACCCCGTCGCGAGCGGCCGAGAGCGTAGCGCGGCTTTGCCTGGACTGAGGAGCCGAGCAGACACGTTCTTCGTCTGCGAGCGACGAGGGAAGGCAGAGTCTGGAGCGCGGAGCGAACAGCGAGTGACGACAACACGATGGTGCCTTCCGTCGGGAATGGATCGTCGTCGCGACGTGTTCGGAGAAGGTGTCTCGGGGAAGAGTTCGGTCACGCTGTGGTGGCGCCCCGTTCGACCGATACCAAGTCTCCAGGAGTCACCATGAAGGTGTTGAACGGTGGCGCCTCGCGCGCTGCAGCCGACAGTGCACCGACTGCCAGTAGGTCGACCGTGGGCGCGCAGCCGAACGAGCTGGCTAGCCGATTCGTCGGTCGCAAGTATGTCCAGCTCGTCATCGTGCTGGGCGCGCTGAGCGCCATCGGACCGATGACCATCGACACCTACCTGCCGGCGCTACCTCAACTGTCCGCCGAACTCGGCGCGACCGATGCCCAGGCGCAGGCCACCATCACCGGGTTGTTGGTCGGTCTCGGCTTCGGTCAGCTGATCCTCGGTCCGCTGTCGGATGCGGTGGGACGCCGCAGACCGCTGCTGATCGGTCTCGCCGTGCACGCCGGCACGTCGCTGCTGTGTGCGCTGGCGCCCAGCGTCACGATGCTCGCCGTCACCCGCACCTTGCAGGGTTTCGCCGGCGCCGCGATCGCAGTGGTCTCGATGGCCATCGTGCGCGACCTCTTCCGAGGCATCCGTGCGGCCCAACTGCTGTCGCGACTGATGCTGGTGCTCGGCCTCGCCCCGCTCCTCGCGCCGTCGCTGGGCAGCGCCTTGCTGGCGCTGACCTCGTGGCGCGGCATCTTCGTGGCGATCGCCGTGGTGGCCGCGCTGATGATGATCCCGGCGTTCATCGCCCTGCCGGAGACATTGCCGGTCGAGCGGCGCCGGTCCGCCGGTATCCGCGGCACCGTGAGCGCATACGGTTCGCTGTTCGCCGACCGGCTCTTCATCGTGATGGTGGTGGTCGCGGCCCTCGTGTTCGCCACCCTCTTCGCCTACATCGCGGGCGCCTCGTTCGTGCTGCAAGACCTCTACGGGCTGACCACGGCCCAGTTCGGCATCGCCTTCAGTGTCAACACCATCGGCATGATCGTGATGACCCAGCTGAACCCCTGGCTGGTCAAGCGATACAGCCCGGTGAACGTGCTCACGTTCGGAGTCCTGCTGGCCACCGCCGGAGCAGTCAGTCTGCTGGTGTTGATGCTGCTCGGTGTCGGCGGCTGGTTCGCGTTCCTGGCACCACTGTTCTTCGTCCTGTCCGGTGCCGGACTGTCCTTCCCGAACGCCCCGGCCATCGCGCTGAACCGGCACGGCGAGTCGGCAGGGACGGCGGCAGCCATGCTCGGCGCGGCACAGTTCATGGTCGGTGGCTCGGTCGCCCCGCTGGTCGGCCTCCTCGACAACGGCACCCCGATGCCGATGTCGGCCATCATGGTCGGCACCACCGGTCTGGCAGCGATCCTGCTGCTCAGCACCCGGAAGCGGCTACTCCTCGACGACTACCGCTAAGCAAAGCCCGAGTTGTCAGATTCCACGGTTGCCCGAGCGACCACAGGATCTGACAACTCGGTTGGGAGGCAACCACCTACAAGACGGGGAGCAGCTTCTGCAGTTCCTGTGGGGTGACCTGGCGGCGGTATTCGTCGAACTCGACCCGCTTGTTGCGCAGGAAGAAGTCGAAGACATGGTCGCCCAAAGTCTCGGCGACCAGCTCGGACCGCTCCATCACCCGGATCGCCTCGTCCAGGTTGCGTGGTAGCGGCTCGATGCCCAGGGCCTGCCGCTCCCGCTCGGTGAGGCTCCAGACGTCGTCCTCGGCACCCTCGGGCAACGGGTATTCCCCCTCGATCCCGGCCAGACCCGCAGCCAGGATCAACGCAAAGGCCAGATAGGGATTGGCCGCGGAGTCGATCGAGCGCAGCTCCATCCGCGCCGACGATCCCTTGTTCGGCTTGTACATCGGCACCCGCACCAGCGCGGAGCGGTTGTTGCGGCCCCAACAGATGTAGCTCGGCGCCTCACCCCCGCCGGCCAGCCGCTTGTAGGAGTTCACCCACTGGTTGGTCACCGCGGTGATCTCCGCCGCATGCCGCAGCAGCCCGGCGATGAAGTGCCGGGCGGTCTTGCTCAGGTGGTATTCGGCACCTGCGTCGTAGAACGCGTTGTTGTCACCCTCGAACAGCGACATGTGGGTATGCATGCCCGACCCGGGCTGGTCGCTGTAGGGCTTCGGCATGAACGAGGCATTGATGCCCTGCGACAGCGCAACCTCCTTCACCACCACCCGGAACGTCATCAGGTTGTCCGCCGTGGAGAGCGCATCGGCGTACCGCAGGTCGATCTCCTGCTGGCCCGGCGCCCCCTCGTGATGGGAGAACTCCACCGAGATGCCCATCTGCTCGAGCATGGTGATCGCCTTGCGGCGGAAGTCACTGCCGATGCTCTGCGGGGTGTGGTCGAAATAACCCGACGAATCCACCGGCGTCGGTGGCTCGCCCGGGATCACCGGGTTCTTGAACAGGAAGAACTCCACCTCGGGGTGGGTGTAGAAGGTGAAGCCCAGGTCCGCGGCCTTCTTCAGGGCGCGCTTCAGCACATAGCGCGGGTCGGCGTACGACGGGGAGCCGTCCGGCATGGCGATGTCGCAGAACATCCGCGCCGTCGCCGGGCTGACGTCGCGCCACGGCAGCACCTGGAAAGTGGACGGGTCAGGCCGCAGCACCATGTCGGATTCGTAGACCCGGGCGAAGCCCTCGATCGCCGACCCGTCGAAGCCGAGCCCTTCGGAGAAGGCCCCCTCCAACTCGGCCGGTGCGATCGCCACCGACTTCAAGAATCCGAGGACATCGGTGAACCACATCCGGACGAACCTGACGTCTCGTTCCTCGATCGCCCGCAACACGAACTCGGTCTGCTTGTCCACGGGCCTAAGTCTGCCTCAACCGGAGTGGACCGGCGGGATCAGGATGCGGTTGCGGCTAGCCTGTGGCAATGTCGCAGCCCGGGTGGTACCCCGATCCGGCCGGTACTCCGAATCGGTACCGGTACTGGGATGGCCACGCCTGGTCGCAGGAAACCACCGACAACCCAGCCGGTACGTCACCGTCGACCGGCCGACCACGGCGCCGGGGTCCGGTGATCGCCATCCTCGCGGTGGTCGTGGTCGCTGTCCTGATCGGCACCGTGGTCGTCCGCGGGCTGCTCCGCGACCGACCGATCGCCGATCCTGACCCTGGACCGCTGCCCTCTTCGACCGTCTCCGGCTGGGATGACAGCAGTGCGACCCCGACGCCGGAACCCAGCGTCTTCCCGTCCGAGCTGCCGAGCGCGTCCCCATCCGCGCCGCCGCGCCCGACCCCGACCCCAACCCCCAAGCCGACCCAGGCTCGACCACTGCGACCCTGCCCGGAGGGAATGCCGAGCAGTCGGCAGCCGTACCCGTCCGACGGACGTGTGCACGGCGGCGGGCTGTCATTTCCACGGGTGTCCGGCTGGGACGACGCATCCGGCGCCGCGTACAGCTGGGCCTACGACGTCGGAGAGCAGCTCATCCGGGTCGAGGGAGAGAAGTGGTACGCCAATCTCGTGGTCGGCGCCCTGTTCACCGGCGACGGTTTCGACGAACCGAAACGGGCCGCGGAACTGGTGATGCAGTGCGTGATCAGTTCCGGGCTCTATCCCTTTCTCACCGGCAGCGAGCAGGTCTGGTCCAAACAGGTGACCGTCGACGGTCATCCAGCCTGGTCGATCCGGACCAATGTCTTGATCGACGACCCCGAGTTGAAGGCAAAGGGCGATGTCGTCGAGGTGATCGTGGTGGACACCGACTCCCCGGAGGCCCTCGCCATGTTCGTCGGCCAGGTCAATCTCGGCGACAAGAAGCTGCTCCGCATCATGGATTCCACCATCAAGAACCTGCGCGTGAGTTGAATGAGTCCACTCGCGACGACGACGCGCGTTCACCGGCTCTGACGGCAAGCCGGGCAGATCCCCCAGTAGGTGACCTCGGCCTCCTCGACCTCGTAGCCGCGGGTGTCCTCCGGCAGCGCACACGGAGTCGAGGCGATGGTGCACGGCACGTCGGTGACGCTTCCGCAGGTGCGGCAGACCAGATGATGGTGGTTGTCACCGGTGGCGATCTCGAACTTCATCGCCGAACCAGCCGGTTCGAACCGGCGCAGGATGTGGTGATCGGTCAGGGTGTTCAGGGCGTCATAGATCGCCTGGGTCGAGACGGCACCGATCTCGGCGCGGACCCGCTCGGCGACCTGGTCGGCGCTGAGATGCGGGACGGTGTAGACGACATCGAGCACGGCCAAGCGCGGCTGCGTGACGCGCAGGCCGACGCCGCGAAGCCGCTCGGCCCAACCCAGCGCCTGCACTGCGGTGGCCATGAGGCAAAGGCAACCACGCTCTTTGGAACCGTTCAAGCAAAGGTACCCTAAGCTGGCCCTAAGTCCGCGCCCCCGCGACCCGGGGAACTTCGATGAGCAACTCTGGGGACGCCAACAGAGTTGAGCATTATACCAAGATGACAGATCGGACCAGTGGATCACGGCTCCGTCGGGATAAGAGCTGCGACCACCTGCAGAACCGCGGCCGGGACGAAGAAGAGACCGACGCTGAACATTCCGGCCATGACAAACAGCGCCAGGACGACCGCAACTGATGCCGCAACTGGTCTCCTGGCTCGCCCGCGCGCTAGAAGCGGAACGAGCGTGATTGCAGTCGCGGCGGCAATCATCCCCACGGCCTGCGGATTGTCTGAACTCCATAGCGTCACCGTGAACGACGAAATATGCCCTTGGGAATCAGTGCCTATGCCCTCTCCCGTCGGCATGAACAGGACCGTCAGACACGCGGCGAGCGCGAGCAGGAACACTCCTATTTGTACGCAGATGAGGACCACACGTCGATGCCGATACACCACGTCTCCCATGAACCCATGGAGCGAGGCACCACCGGATCTACTTTCAGGCTCTGTCCCCATAGTGCTGTGTGAGTGAGCACTCATGGGGTCACGACCTGGTAGCGATAACTGAGAAGCGCGGCGCAGCCGCCAGACTTGGTCATGGTGTAGCCCCAGTCCCATGCTCCACTTGAATACCCTCGAAATTGAGTCCGTGAGTGATTCGTGTAGGTTGGTGGGTAGGATGGATCATTCTGAAGAGCCGCGCAGAAGCCAAGGTTCCGAAAAGTTGCCTTTGTGTTGGAGGAGGTCGACGTATTGCCGGTGGAATAGGACGTGCGCTTCCATCCGGTATGACACGCAACCGAAAATAGCGCCGGCGACCCACCCTGCCTTCTTCATGACATTCCTCCTTGAAGTCGTGAACAAGGCTAGAATGCCACGCAACTTACACGAAGGATTGCGGGTTCGCAACACCTCGCCCTTCGACTTGGCTCGGCCGACCCCGGGGCGCCCCCGGGCGCACTCTACAAAATGCTTCCCGAAGCGATCCGCTGAATAGCGCTTCCTCCATCCGTCCGTCGGCATACCGCTCCACTTTTTAACTGAACGTATTGGCCCTAACCCACTCCCCTATCCGACTTCGCGGTGGATGCATCCACCGCGAAGTCGGGTTTGGTCACACCGAAGCGCCGAGCTTGCTCAGCCGGAGCCAGGTCTCGACCACGGTGTCGGGGTTCAGCGACATGGTGTCGATGCCCTCGGCCAGCAGCCACTCGGCCAGGTCCGCGTGATCACTGGGACCCTGGCCGCAGATCCCGACGTACTTGCCGCGGGCCTTGCAGGCCCGGATCGCGGTGCTGAGCATGAACTTCACCGCCGGGTCGCGCTCGTCGAAGGAGTCGGCCACCAGACCTGAGTCGCGGTCCAGCCCGAGAGTCAGCTGGGTCATGTCGTTCGACCCGATCGAGAAGCCGTCGAAGTGGTCGAGGAACTGGTCGGCGATCACCGCGTTCGAGGGCACCTCGCACATCATGATCACCTGCAACCCGTTCTCGCCGCGCCGCAGACCGTGCGAGGCCAGCAGGTCGACCACGCCCTTGCCCTCGGCGACAGTTCGCACGAACGGGATCATGATCTTGACGTTGGCCAGCCCCATCTCGTCGCGGACGTGCTTCAGCGCCTCGCACTCCATCGCGAAGCACTCGGCGAAGTCGGGCGACAGATAGCGCGAAGCGCCCCGATAGCCGATCATCGGGTTCTCCTCGTGTGGCTCGTAGAGATCCCCCGCGAGCAGATTCGCGTACTCGTTGGACTTGAAGTCACTCATCCGCACGATCACCGGGTTCGGCGCGAACGCGGCCGCCAGCATCGAGACGCCCTCGGCGACCCGCTGGACGAAGTAGTCCCGCGGACTCGCGTACGCCTTCGTCGCCTCCCGGATCTGCTCCTGCAGCCCCTCGTCGGACAGCGTGTCCAATTCCAGCAGGGCCTTGGGATGGATGCCGATCTGTCGGTTGATGATGAACTCCAGCCGGGCCAGCCCGATGCCGGCATTCGGCAGTTTGGCGAAGGCGAACGCCTGGTCCGGGGTGCCGACGTTCATCATGATGCCGACCGGGATGTCCGGCATCGACTCCATCGCGGTCTCCTGGACGGAGAAGTCCAGCCGGCCGTCGTAGATGAAGCCGGTGTCCCCTTCCGCGCAGGACACCGTCACCTGGCGACCGCCGGCCAGCTCGCGGGTCGCCCGCCCGGTGCCGACCACCGCCGGGATGCCGAGTTCGCGCGCGATGATCGCGGCGTGGCAGGTGCGGCCGCCCCGATTGGTCACGATCGCCGCGGCCCGCTTCATGATCGGCTCCCAGTCCGGGTCGGTCATGTCGGCGACCAGCACCTCACCAGGGACGAAGCTCGACATCTCCGCCACCGAGGACAGCACGCGTACCGGTCCGGCACCGATCTTCTGCCCGATCGCACGGCCCTCGATCAGCACCGGGCCCTTCTCGTTCAGCCGGAACCGTTGCACCGTCGACCCGGCGCGTGACTGCACGGTCTCCGGCCGCGCCTGCAGGATGTAGAGGTTGCCGTCGCCGCCGTCCTTGCCCCACTCGATGTCCATCGGCCGGCCGTAGTGCTCCTCGATGGCCAGGGCCTGCCGCGCCAGCTCGGTCACCTCGTCGTCGCTCAAGCTCAGCCTGCCCCGATCATCGAGATCGACGTCGACGAACTCGGTGGTCCGGCCGACCGTCGCGTCGGCGGTGTAGACCATCTTGATCGCCTTGCCACCCACCCCGCGCTTCAGGATCGCCGGCCGGCCGGCCCGCAAGGCCGGCTTGTAGACGTAGAACTCGTCCGGGTTCACCGCGCCCTGCACCACGCCCTCACCCAGCCCGTACGCCGAGGTGATGAAGACCGCGTCGGTGAAGCCGGATTCGGTGTCCATGGTGAACATCACCCCGGACGCGCCGATGTCGGAGCGGACCATCTGCTGCACGCCGGCCGACAGGGCGACCGCCTCGTGCTCGAACGAGTGATGCACCCGGTACGCGATCGCCCGGTCGTTGTAGAGCGAGGCGAACACCTCGCGCACCGCGGTCAGCACCGCGTCGATGCCGCGGATGTTGAGGAAGGTCTCCTGCTGTCCGGCGAACGAGGCATCGGGCAGATCCTCTGCCGTCGCCGAGGACCGGACCGCGAACGAGGCCTCGGCGTTGTCGCCGGCCAGCTTCGCGTACGCCGCTCTGATGTCAGCCTCCAGGTCGGCCGGGAACTCCTGCGCCACCACCGCCGCACGGATCTCGGCGCCCACCCGGGCCAGCTCCTCGACATCATCGGTATCGAGCCCGGCTAGTTGCGCGTTGATCAGGTCACCGAGCCCGGTCTGCGCGATGAACCGACGGAACGCGTCGGCCGTGGTGGCGAACCCGTTCGGCACCCGTACGCCGGCCGCGCTCAGGTTGGCCACCATCTCCCCCAGCGAGGAGTTCTTGCCGCCCACCTGATCCAGGTCGGCCAGGCCGAGTTCGGCGAACCACCGCACATTGTCGTTGCCGTTCTCGTGAGAAGCAGGCGCGTCTGTGGGCGTCGATGTGGTCATCGAAGGTCCTCTCGTGGAGTGGGTCGGGCTCAGGCGAAGTGCGGCAGTCGGGACTGCAGGATGACGGTGGACATCTCCTCCACCGACTTGGCCGAGGAGTTGATCGACGGGATCTTGTGGATCCGATAGAGGGCCTCGGCCCGGCGCAGCTCGTACGTGCACTGCTCCAGCGAGGCATAGCGAGAGTTCGGCCGCCGCTCGTTGCGCACCTGACTCAGCCGGGCCGGGGTCGTGGTGATCCCGAAACAGCGATTCCGCAGCTGCCTGACGGGGCGCGGCAGCTCGTTGGTGTCGAAGTCCTCCTCCACCAGCGGGTAGTTGGCCACGAACACGCCGTGCTGCAGCGCGAGGTACATCGTTGTGGGGGTCTTGCCACACCGCGACGGGGCCAGCAGGATCACGTCGGCCTTGTCCAAGGCTCGCAGGCTCTGGCCGTCGTCATGCTCGATCGCGTACTCGACCGCGGCCATCCGGGCGTTGTAGCGCTTGACGTCCCCGACGCCGTGCAACCTGGCCGCGACCCGCTGACCCGGCCGACCGAGGATCGCCTCGACCCGATCCATGTGCAGCTCGAAGAAGTCGATCAGTGGGCACCGGGACTCGTGCAGGACGTCGCGAATCTCGGTCACCGCGGTGGTGGAGAACGCGATCGGGGTGACCGGGCCGTCCATCGCCGAGTCGAGCGTCGCCACCACTTTGCGAGCCTCTTCGACCGTGGTGATGAACGGGATCAGCCGGCGCTCGAAATGCAGATCCGGAAACTGGATCAGTAACGCATTGCCCATCGTCTCGGCGCTGATGCCAGTGCTGTCGGAGAGGAAGAAGACCGGCACCGGCGGTGGTACGCCCACCGTCTGCTCCGATGTCGGAACTCCCATCGACTGCCTCCCGTATCACCTGACCACGCCCAGACCAGCATTGGACGTGGACTAGACCAGAAACGGTACTGGTATCTGCGGAACTCGCACAATCAACCCAGGCCGGATACTGCTGTGTTCATCGTCACGGCGTTGGTCCGTCACCGAGTTACGGGACGGTGAGGATCTCCGCACCAGATGCCGTCACGACGAGGGTGTGTTCGAACTGGGCGGCGTGGGAACCGTCGAGGGTGAGGACGGTCCAGCCGTCGTCCCACAGCTCCCATTCGTCGGTGCCCAGAGCCAGCATCGGCTCGATGGTGAAGGTCATGCCCGGCTGGATCACGGTGTCATGGTGCGGGCTGTCGTAGTGCGGGATCACCAGACCGGAATGGAAGGACGTGTGCACCCCGTGACCGGTGTAGTCGCGGATCACGTGATAGCCGAACCGTTTCGCATAGCTTTCGATCACTCGGCCGAGCACATTGACCTGCCGGCCGGGCTTGACGGCCTTGATGGCCCGCCGCAACGCCTCCTCGGTCCGCTCGGTCAGCAGCCGGTCGGGCTCCGACACCTCACCGCAGTAGACCGTGATGCAGGTGTCCCCGTGCACGCCTCCGAGGTAGGCGGTGACGTCGATCTTGACCAGATCGCCGTCCTCCAGTGGCCGGGCGTCCGGGATCCCGTGACAGATGACCTCGTTCACCGAAGTGCAGCACGATTTCGGGAAGCCGCGATAGCCCAGTGTCGAGGGATAGGCCCGATGGTCGATGAGGAACTCGTGCACCACGGCGTCGATCGCGTCGGTCGTCACACCGGGTGCCACGGCTGCGGCACCGGCTCGGGCGGCCCGGGCCGCGATCCGGCCGGCAACGCGCATTCGCTCGATCGTGTCGGCGGTCTGCACGTGCGACCCGGTGTACGGCTCCGGCGCGGGCCGGCCCACGTACGGCGGTCTCGGGATGACACCGGGCACGGAGCGAGTGGGCGAAACCGCGGCCGGAAGAATGGGACTCACGAGACAGCAGCGTACGGAGTAGCGTCGGTTCATGGCCGACAAGCACTTCTGGTACGACCTCAAGACCAAGTCCGTGATCACCGGCGATCACCGCACCAAGGCGACCGACCGGCTCGGTCCCTACGCCACCCGCGAGGAAGCCGAACACGCGCTCGACCTGGTCGAAGAACGCAATCAGTCCTGGGACGAAGACGATGACTGGGGCGAAGATTAGGCGTGGAGGACACCGGACGCGGCGACCATGACGGTGCCGGAGCCGGTCACGGTCAGAGTCTCGCCGGGATAGCCGAAGACCGCCGTGCCTTGGACCAGGTCACGGGACGAGGTCTGATCGCTGACCTCGACAGCGCCCTCGACAACCAGCGCCATCCGGCCGCTGCCCAGTCCGGGCAAGCGGACGGGCTCATCGTCAGCCGGTAGGTCGATCCGCCACATGGCGAACTCGGGTGCCGGCGTGACATAGCGCCAGATCCCGGGCCCCTCGGCAACCACGGCAACCAACTCCGGAGCCCCCGGCGTGAAGTCGAGCACGCTCACCAGTTCGGCGATGTCGATGTGCTTGGGAGTGAGCCCACCACGCATCACATTGTCGGAGTTCGCCATGATCTCCACCCCGGTGCCGCTCAGGTAGGCATGCAGATTCCGGGCGGGGAGATAAAGCCCCTCGAACCGGCCGAAGGACAGCCGGTTCATCAACAGTCCGGCGAGCACACCCGGATCGCCGGGATGGTGGGTGTCGAGTTCGACGGCCGTTCGAGCGAAGCGCGCCAGCTCCCGCTTCTCGGGCGACGCAGCACCCGCCGAGGATTCCATCAAACCCGCCGCGGCAGCGACCACCTGAGCGATCACCGCGCCTCCCGGGGCCAGCCTCAGCATGCTGGCGAAGACCGCAGCGAGCTGCTCGGGTCCGCCGAACTGCAACGGAGCAACCAGGTCGACCGCCGCCGGCACGCCGAGTCGAGCAAACAAGTCGTACGTACGGGCAGGCTCCCGGAAGCCGCACAGAGCCTCCACGTCGCCCAAGGCGACGAGCATCTCCGGCTTCGGCCAGTCGTCGCGATAGAGCCGATGCGGCGCGGACCGATCGATTCCGGCTGCCTCCTCCCGGGCAAAACCGACCTCGGCGCCGGCACGCGTCGGATGTGCCTGCAGGGAGAGTGGCTGGTCTGCCGCGAGAACTTTGAGCAAGTAGGGAAGGCGCGGCCCGAATCGCGCCACCGAAGCCGCTCCGATGACTCGAGCCGGATCGGCCTCGATCAACGCCGGCAGGGACGCCGAACCCACCGAGGATGGTGCCATCGGATGGGCGCCGAACCAGAGTTCCGCCTGCGGCCTCCCATCCGCTTCGAGGCCGAGAAAGTCCGGGATGATCGTGGTCGATCCCCAGGCATAGTTCTGCACCGATCCGGTGATGAGATCCATGATTTCGTGTTCCTGTGCAGTTCAGTGATTCAGACCGGCGACCGCGGCAGCGGTCGCGGCGGGCTCCAACGGTACGGTCGGATGAACCAGTGCGGTGATCACCTGATGGGTGAGCGCCGCCATGTCCACCGACTCAGGATCGTAGAGCCATTGGATCTGCAGTCCGTCCATGACGGCAATGATCGCGGCGGCGGTCGAGTCCGGGTCGAGGTCGGCCGCGATATCGCCATCGGCCCCTGCTTCGGTCAGCGCGGTGGACAATGCCAGCCGCAAACCGTCGTAGCGGTCCTGGAACCACTGGCGCGCCGGGTGCCCCTCGGTCACTCCCTCGGCCGACAGCACGGCGTACATCTGGGTGGTGACAGGCCGCGTCATGTTGCGGGCCATCGTGTTCACGAAGTGCTGCAGCAGGGCCCGCCCCCGCGGCCGATCACCTCCTGCGGACCGAGGACGATCCAGCAGATCGCGCTGGGCCAGCAGCTCCACCAGCAGCGCCTCTTTGGTCTTGAAGTGATGGAGCAGACCCGCTGCCGTGATCCCCGCCGCACTGGCGACATCGGCGAGCGATGCCTTGTAGAAGCCCTTCTGGCTGAAGGCGATCAGCGCGGAGTCGAGGATCTCCTGTTTGCGGATCCGGGTCCGTTGGGCGTACACACCTTCCGGCCGCGGCGGCGTCCCTGGTCTCCTCGACGCTCCCAGCGGCGCACGGGCCGGTGAGGGTTGGCTGGGCGACGGACTGCTGTGCGACGGACTACTCACCGGCTCGACCACGCGGCGCCCAGCATCGTCCACCGTCATAACGGATCATGCTAGACCGATAGCCGGACGATTTGTGGGCCGACCCCGGCACCACTGACGGGATTCGCCCCGAACCGTGATCGGTCGTCGGCGCGACGGATGGATGTCCGGGTACGCTGTCCGCGGGACGAGTCGGCCGGGCGGTCGCGGTGTCGTGCGGATAACCCCGTATGCACGCCGAGGAAAGTCCGGACTCCACCGAGCAGGGTGGTGGGTAACACCCACCCGGGGCGACCCGCGGGACAGTGCCACAGAAAGCAAACCGCCCCGAAGCCGTCGTGGCGGCGGGGTAAGGGTGAAACGGTGGTGTAAGAGACCACCAGCATCCCGGGTGACCGGGGTGGCTAGGCAAACCCCACCCGGAGCAAGATCAAGAAGGATGCCCCCGGGCATCCGCGGGAGCGTTCGAGGGCTGCTCGTCCGATGCTCCCGGGTAGATCGCACCAGGCGGTCGGCAACGGCCGTCGCAGATGGATGATCGCCACTCGGGTTCCGGCCCGAGCACAGAATCCGGCTTAAAGGCCGGCTCGTCCCACCGCCAGGCTCCGCCTGCCCGCCACCGAGACGGCCTCGTTGATTCGATGCTGCGCGGCAACCTCGGCCGACTCGGGCAACCGCATCCGCGGTGTGCAGACCGGGTCCGGCACCATGCCGAGACCGTCGGCGCGGTCGAGCTTCGAATACTCCGGCATGGGATCGTCGGCCACCCAGCTGGTGAAGAAGCGGCGCAGATAAGCCCGGACGCGATCACCGCGGCTCGCCGGGACACCCTGCGGGGCGACCGATTCCAGACTCGACATGGTAGATCTCCTCTACGAAGGCCCGTCACGGACCACCGCTGAACTCCCCCGAGTCTTGCGGATCCGAGCGGTATTCGATCGGATCGGGGTCCATTCTGGCATGTCGTCGGCGCCCTCGCCAGGCTTAGTGCAGATCTCGTCCAAATTAGCCGGGTAGTTTGCCCGGAGTTCAGACGCGAGTGAACTCCGCCCTTCCGGTCTCCCAGTCAGCGGATGTGAGCCGCAGGTCGACCTCAGCACCCAGCGGCAGATCCGGTCCGGTGACACGCCCCTGCACGGCCGGATCGGTCAGCAAGACGATCCCGCGCTTCCCCTTGGATTCCACGTCCACCACGGTTCCGGTGAACTGCTCCCCTAGCCGGCCGCGCAGCAGAGACACCTCGACCAGGTCCACGACCGCCCGCTCGTACCGCTTCGCCCGCGACTCGGCCGCTGACATCAGCTCCGGCAGCTCCGGCAGCGCTGCCCGGGTCCAGTCCGGCACCGGCTCGCCCGCCGCCAGCGCCAGACAGATCTCGCCGACGAACCGATCGATCAGCCGCCGCAGCGGCGCAGTCGCGTGGGCGTAGTCGGTGGCCAGCGCAGCGTGGCCGGTCTGCGCCGGCAGGGTGCCGTCGAAGGCCACGTAACCGGCGCCTCGAAACAATTCGGTGCAGGCGTTCAACATGGCCGCGTGCGGAGCTACGGTCGGATCCAGACTCCGCACGAACTCCGGGTAGGGCTGCTGATCGTCCCAGCGAATCTGCAGCGCGGCCGCGGTGCGCCTGAGTCGCTGCAAGGCGCCGGGCTCGGCCGGCGGCAGCGTACGCAGGATGCCGATCCGGCCGGCCAGCATGTATCTGGCGGCCGCGATCCCGGTGAGCAGCGAGATCTGTGCGTTGAAGCGCTCGATCGGCAGATTCGCCCGGTAGCTCAAGGTGTACCGGCCGCGATCATCGACACTGATCTCCTGGGTCGGGATCTGCAGACTCACACCACCGCGATCCCGTTCGCGTTCCTCCCGCAGCTGCCCGACCTCGACCAGCAGGGCCAGGGTGCTGCGCGGCGTGCCACTGTCGACCTCCCGTTGGGCCTGCTCGTAGGTCAGCTGCTCCCGACTCCGCACCAGGGCCCGCACCACCCGGGCATCCCGCAACTCACCGTCGTGATCCAGCTGCAGGGTCCACAGCAAGGCCGGCCGGTCCTGATCGGCAAGCAGACTGGCCGCTCCCTCGCTCAGCACCGGCGGATGGAGCGGCGTCCGCAGGTCAGGGGCATAGAAAGTGAGTCCACGACGCCTCGCCTCGACGTCGATCGGGTCGCCGGCCGCGACGAAGGACGCGACTGCTGCGATCGCGTACGAGACCTCATAGCCCTGCGAGGTACGCGCGATGTGCAGCGCCTGATCGAGATCTCGAGATCCGGGTGGATCGATGGTCACCAGCTCGAGATCGGTGCGATCCAGAGCCGGTCGATGAACTCGCGACGCGGCCTGCTCGGCAGCCGCTGTCACCGATGCCGGCAGCTGCGCCGGGATCTCCAGTCGTGCTCGCAGCGCGGCGAGCGCTTCCTGCAAAGTCGTCGGGGCGGCGGTCGTCGGCAGCGCGACGATGCGAGCTGGCATGACCGCAATCTCCTCAGATGCCGGCCTGCTCGGTCCGGACCAGGATCCGGCCGCACTCCTCACAGCGCAGCACCTCATCCGGTGCGGCGGCGGC
>JASGEZ010000015.1:0-12413 GCA_047605905.1 Microlunatus sp. | reverse complement strand
CTGAAGGCCCGGGCGGCACGGATTGCCAGCCGTCGCCAGACCAGGCAGAATCACACCCAATCAGGCCAGCCCAAATGAGGACAATTAACACCCCCAACTGGTCGATTTACTCAGATACACCGCGGTCGGCAGCTCCTGTTCCGGGTGTCCCATCATCGGCAACGGATCATTCTGGAGGTGTTCCATGCGTTGTCCGACGGTACGGGTGCGCTGTGGTTCCTCACCGACCTGGTGACCGCGTACGTCCGCCTGCGCTACCCCGACCGGTCGACACCTGCCGATGAGGACCATGAGAGCACTGGTCAGCCGACGGATTCAGGTCGTACCGATTCAGGCCGGACCGATGCGGGGGATGCGCCGACACATGAGCTGATCCCCGACAGCTTCGCCCATTACTTCCGCGGCGGTCGTCGGCGCCGAGCAGCCGCGGCAGAATCCGAGTTCGGCCGCGCCGCTGTGCCGGCAGTGCTCGCCGTCGCAGCGGACAAGCAGACCTCCCCTCATCCACCCACCGGCGTCGACCGACCGAGTCGGCCGACGCGGCGGAAGGTCCATCAGGTCAGCGGCACCCGTACCCCGGACAACCGCACCCGAGTCGTCGAACTCACGATGCCCGTACGCGACGTACTCGCGCTCGCCCGTGCCGAGGGCGTCGCGCTCACGATGTATCTGACCGCCGTGTTCTTCGAAGCCGTCCGCAGTTCCTCCGACAACCTCGGCATGACGCGCACGCTGGCCGCGTCGGTGCCGGTGAACCTGCGTCAGTTCTTCTCCTCGACCTCGCCGCGGAACTTCTTCGCGACGATCCGGGTCGAGCACACGTATGGCGAGGGTCCCGACGATCTCGGCTCGATCTGCCGGAACCTGGATCGCCAGTTCCGTCCGGAAGCGACCCCCGAGGCGTTGGAGAAGAAGCTGCGGAAACTCATCTGGCTGGAACAGCTGCCTGCGTTGCGGGTCGTGCCGCGACCGGTGAAGGACGTCATCTTGAAGCTGGTGAACTGGGACAGCAATCGCGGCCTGACCATTGCCGTGTCCAACCTGGGCCGGGTGAGTCTGCCCGGACCGGCCGAGTCACGCGTGGGCCGGATGCAGTTCCACGTTTCGGCCGCCCGTCCGCAGCTCTCCGCGGTCTCTCACGCCGGCCTGCTCACGCTCAGCTTCACCTCGCCATTCAGCGAAACCGATCACATCCGGGAGTTCGCTCGGCTGCTGACCGGCCGCGGGGTTCCGGTGACCGTCGCCGCCGTACGAGTGACCGAGGCAGAACTCGCGGAGAGTGCATCGTGAGGCGCTGCAGCGAGTGCGCCGTCGACGTCGAGGGGACCTGGACGTGCTGCCCGTTGTGCTCGGCAGACCTCGTCGGCGACGCCACCGCCGGCCCCCTACCGACGGTGCCGCTCCGATTCTCCCGGCGTCGGGTTCTGAGGGTGCTCTTCGCTACGTCCATAACGTTCATCGTTGGATCCTTCGCAGCCCAACTGCTGTTCGCCCGAGGACCGGCGGACATCGGAGTCCTGCGCTTCGTGTGGCTGGGAGTGATCACCATGTGGCTGGTGGTGCTGATGGCAGTCCGGAAACGCCGCAACCTCGCGAAAGGCACCGTCTATCTGGTCGTCCTGGTCGGTCTGCTCTGCGTGTACTGGGACTATCTCACCGGCTGGCACCACTGGTCGCTGACGTACGCGGTGCCGATCGTCTGTGCATGTTCGATCGTTGGCCTGCTGATCGCGGTGCAGGTGCTGCGCATCGAGGTGGGGGAGTACATCGTCTACAGCGGCCTGACGATGATCCTGGGATTGACTCCTCTGTGGTTCCTCGCGTTCGGGTGGGTGACCAACCCGCTCCCGTCAGGCATCTGCGGTGCTCTCAGCGTCTTCGCTATCGTGATGATCCAGCTCACCCGAGGTGTCTATCTGCGCCACGAACTCAGCAAGCGCCTGGACCTCTGACTCGATCGGAGACGGCATCTTCACCTCGCAATACCGATCAACGTATGGGCAAGTTTCTGACGTGAATCAGCCACCGTCGGATCGGCCCGAGACCCACCTACGGCTGCTCTGGCCGCAGTGGCAATCGGCTACGACCGCGGCGGGTTGACCATCGCGCAGGCACGCCAAGTCGTCGCCGACGTCGATGCCGTGAGCGGTGTCGTCGCCTTCACCGTCGCCGAACACACCCCGCGCCAGGTGATGCGGTTCCAGCAGCTCCTGGCCGGTTTCCCGCTCTTGTAAGGGCGACCGCGACTCGACGCATCCGCAGCGGCTTCTCCCAGGGTGGGATCGCGGCGGGCGCTTGCGGGAGGGCTCCGGATCCGAAACCCTCCCGACGGGGTCGAAACCCGGGTGCGGCTAGTTATGCACGGGGGGCCGGTACGCCGGATGATCGGCGCTACCACCGACCGCCTCCAGGCCAAGACCCACGGACTTCACGACCCGGGCGAGGGCCGACGGGCCCTCGTTGGTGAGCGCTGGCGGCATGGCGACGACCGGGCAGGACGCCGCATAGATCAGCCGGTGGGCGAAGGCCGGACCGGCAATGAGCTGCTGCGGAGCGTCGACAACCAGCAGATCGGCCCCGACGGCAGCCTTGACCAGAGTCTTGAGCTTGCCGCCGCGGACGAGGCGGATTTCCGCGCCATGGTCCTCGCCGAGCACCTCTGCGACGTCTGCTTCCAGGGTCTTGAGCGCATGCGCCTCGACCTCGTTCGGCTGCGGCAGATCGACATCGGCCGAGCCGGACGGGAGGGTCTGCGGGTACGGCATCCGCCAGGCCCGGACAGCGATCAGCTGTCCGCCACACTGCTTCGCCTGGGACTGGGCCCAGGCCAGCGCGGCCCGCGACTTCGATGTTGCGCTCACGCCGACCACCACTGTGTAGGGACGTTCGCTCTCTTGATCAGCCATGCTGCTCCTTTGTAGTCCTTGGCTGTCGTGCCGACACGCCAGCTCTTGTCGGTAGGCATCGGCCTCTGTTGCCGGTCGGGGCCAGGTCCTGCATACGCAGTTCGACCTGCCAGGTTCGGTTCCGCGGGCTCGCCGACAGACTCTAGACCGTGGTGTCGGAAAGTGGGAGAGACCCCACCATGAGAGAGCCCCGAACACCCGGGCCGGGCAGCGTCACCCACGCCCCAGCGGCCAACCGGTGATCCGTTTGGGTCGTGGCGCTGCGTAGGTCCGTACCTTCGAAGTGCTCAGTCCGAGCCGGACCAGGGACTCCGCTGTGGTGACCGCTGCAGCGACACCGTCGACGACGGGTACGCCGGTGCGGTTGCGGATCCGCTGCTCCAGCTCAGCCATCCCAGCGCACCCGAGACAGATGACCTCGGCATGGTCCTCGCGGACGGCCAGCTGTGCGACCTCGACGACCGCCTCGACCGCCCGCTCCGGATCGGACTCCAACTCCAGCACGGTCATCCCGCTGGCTCGGACCGAGGCGCAGCGGCGGTCGAGGCCGGCCAGGAGCAGCCGGTCCTCGATCAGCGGCACAGCCCGGTCCAGGGTCGTGACGACGGAGTAGCGGTGGCCCAGGAACATCGCCGTCGTGGCCGCGGCCTCGGTGATGTCGACCACCGGCACGTCCAGTAGCTCCTGCAGACCCTCACGCCCGTGTTCGCCGTAGCCTGCCTGGATCACGGCATCGTAGGGCTCGTCGTGGGCCAGCACCTGGTCCATCACCGCGACGGCGGCCAGGTAGCTCTCGAAGTTGCCCTCCACCGATTCGGCGCCGAACCGTGGGGTGACGCCAACGATCTCGGTCCCGGGAGCCGCGAACCGACGCGCCTGCTCGGCGATGGCGTCAGTCATGGACGCGGTCGTGTTGACGTTGACGATCAGCAGTCGCACGTGGCCGTTCCCCCTTGGCCGAAACCTGGTGAGTTGCCCGAAAACTCTAGTCCAGCGTTCGGAACATATCTGACATATGCGTTAACTCCGGCGCAACCCACCCGGTCACGTCCCTCCCTAACGTGGGCAGGAGCCCATCCCGGTCGAGCAACACTGCGCCCGACGGATACACCCGGCCAAGGGCGGTCGAGGCACCAGGGGCCAACTTCGACAGATGAGGTGAGGGTGCGATGACAGATACTCAGATCGGCAACGTCTCGGCCGAGGCTGACATCGAGGCCGACAAGCACGGTGCCGGCGCCGGACTCGTCAAACCCTTCTATGACGATCGCCTGGCGAACGAAGACCTGGCGCCACTGAAGAAGCAAAGCTGGTCCTCCTACAACATCTTCGCGTTTTGGATGTCCGATGTGCACAGCGTCGGCGGCTATGTGACCGCCGGCGCCTTGTTCTCCCTCGGCCTGGCCAGCTGGCAGGTGCTGGTCTCCCTGGTAGTCGGCATCGTGATCGTGATGGTGTTCTGCAACCTGGTGGCCAAGCCCAGCCAAGTCACCGGTGTGCCGTACCCGGTGATCAACCGCGCGATCTTCGGCGTCAAGGGCGCGAACATCCCGGCGATCATCCGCGGCTGTATCGCGATCGCCTGGTACGGCGTGCAGACCTATCTGGCCGCCACCTCGCTGATGATCATCTTCTTGAAGTTCCTGCCCGGCTCGGCGGCGCTGACCGAGAGCACATTCCTCGGGCTGTCGCCACTCGGCTACATCTGCTACGCGATCTTGTGGGTGGCACAGGCCGCCGTGTTCTGGCGTGGCATGAACGCCATCAGGCGCTTCATCGACTGGGCCGGCCCGGCGGTGTACGTGGTGATGATCGTGCTGTGCATCTACCTGGTGGTCGAGGCCGGCGGACCGGGGAAGATCAGTCTCAACCTCAGCACCGAGCAGCTGAGCTTCGCAGCGTCGATCCCGGTGATGATCGCTGCGATCGCCGTCGTGGTGTCCTACTTCTCCGGGCCGATGCTGAACTTCGGCGACTTCTCCCGCTATGCCCGCTCTTT
Organism: Microlunatus sp.; assembly: GCA_047605905.1. Lineage (GTDB taxonomy): Bacteria > Actinomycetota > Actinomycetes > Propionibacteriales > Propionibacteriaceae > Microlunatus. The sequence goes on along the minus strand of JASGEZ010000015.1, from coordinate 7,508 downwards.
CCAAGCCGTCCGCAAAGGCAACTGGCTCGGCCTGCCGCTCAACTTCTTGTTCTTCTCTTTGCTGACCGTGATCACCGCCTCGGCCACGGTGCCGGTGTTCGGCGAGCTGATCACCGATCCGATCCACACGGTGGAGCGGATCGGCACTCCGTTCGCGATCCTGCTCGGTGGGTTGACCTTCGTCATCGCGACGGTCGGCATCAACATCGTGGCGAACTTCATCTCTCCGGCATTCGACTTCTCCAACGTGAATCCCAAGAAGATCAGCTGGCGGTTCGGCGGGATGATCGCCGCGGTCGGTTCGGTGGTGCTGACACCGTGGAACTGGTACAACAGCTCGGCCGGGATCCTCTACACCCTGGGTGTTCTCGGTGCACTCATCGGTCCGCTGTTCGGCATTCTCATTGCCGGCTACTACACGGTGAGCAAGCAGCGGGTCTGGGTCGACGACATGTACGTGATGGACACGTCCGGACGCTACTGGTTCCGTAACGGCTACAACCCGAACGCTATCGCCGCCACCCTCATCGGCGGACTCCCGGCCATTGCCATAGTGATCGTCTGCGGTGCGTTCTTCGGCAATTCGACCAACATCCTGCTCTCCCACGGCGGAGACTTCAGCTGGTTCGTCGGCTGCGGCCTGGGCTTCCTCGCATTCCGGGAACTCGAGCGCCGCAACCCCCAGATCGGCCGGCTGGACGCCGAACTCGAGTTGGCTACCGACGGCACCGGGAAGTAGCCGCGATCGGCCTAGCCCTTTCGATGCGGGCGAAGTCGTCGACCAGGGTGGGCATGGGCGATCCAGATCTGCGATGCTGGCAATTCCGTGCCCGTGAGGGACACGTCCAGTCGAAGCGAAGAGGATGTCTGTCATGCCGCACATTGCCGTGAGTCTCTACCCGGGCCGCGACCAAGACACCAAGCGCGACATCGCCGAGCAGGTGGCGGAGCACTTCTCCTCGACCTTCGGATTCGCCGCCGACGCCGTCTCGGTCTCGATCGTCGAGATCCAGCCCTCAGAGTTCGTGCCGACGATCCAGCAGCGCTATCGATCCGATGAGCTGTACGTGCCCTCGCGCTTCGTCACCGCTGACGCCGAGCCGACCGAGGACGCCGAGCCGACCGAGGACGCCGCGGAGTAGCCGCCAGACCGCCACGAGATCCGACGACGCGACGGTAGACACGATGAAGGTCTTGATCGTGCTGGCTCATCCCGAGCCGCACTCATTCAACGCGGCACTTGCTCGACACGCGCAGGAGACGCTCACTCGCGGCGGGCACGACGTGCAGGTCAGTGATCTCTACGCCATGGGATTCAAGGCCGTGGTCGACGCGGACGACTTCCGTGGTGAGCGGGAGGATCCGGACTTTCTCCGGATCGACCGCGAACAGACCGCCGCCCAAGACCAAAGCGCATTGGCGCCGGACATCCTCGCCGAGCAGGACAAGCTCCGAGACGCCGATCTGCTCATCCTGCAGTACCCGATGTGGTGGTTCTCGATGCCTGCGATTCTCAAGGGCTGGGCGGACCGAGTGCTGACCCGTGGCTTCGCGTACGCGCCTGGACGCAAGTACGACACCGGTCTGCTGCGCGGCAAACTCGCCCTGGTCAGCGTCACGACCGGAACCTCGGCCGACACCTACGCGCCGGACGGCATCGACGGCGCGATCGAGGACGTCCTCTGGCCGGTCCACAACGGCATCCTGCGCTACTGCGGCTTCGACGTGCTGCGGCCCTTCGTCAGCTACATGCCCAGGCGTTTGTCGCCGGAACAACGAGGACTCGAGCTGGACCGGCTGGCCGGCCGGCTCGAGGCACTCGATTCAGAACCGCGGCTGTTCTTCCATCCGAGGGAGGACTACGGCCCCGAGGAACGACTTCGGCCGGGTGTCGTGGCGCGCTCGGGGTTCCAGCACAACACTCGCTGATCTGCTCGCCGATGCAGCCTGCCAGGTTGGCATCCGGCCCCGGGCTCCAGCGCCACACTCGAGGCAAGAGCACTATATTGCCCGTCCGCTCAGTTGCGCAGTATAGTGCTCGCGCTGGCCGTGGACCTGCGGACTGGCAGTCCTTGAATCGAAGGAGTAGCCGGTGAAGATCGCGCCGTTCGGCGTCGAGATCTGGATGAACGACCACGAGACGAGGTGTCGTTACAACCTGGCCGAGACCTGCGTCGAGTCGCTGACTGTCGACGAGCTGCTGACGATCTCAGGAGCCGCGGACTCGCTGCTGGATCAGATACGGCCGATGAAGCTCACGTACGGCCCGATCGAGGGATCGTTACGACTCCGCACTGCGATCACCGGTCTGTACGGGAGTTTGGATCCCGGGAACGTCATCGTGACTCATGGCGCGGTCGGGGCGAACTCGCTGGTGCACCTGGCGCTGGTCGAGCGCGGTGATCGCGTGGTCAGCGTCGTTCCCGCCTATCAGCAGCACTACTCGATCCCGGCCGCGATCGGCGCCGACGTGCAGATCCTCCGGCTTCGGGAGCAGGATGAGTGGCTGCCTGACCTGGCTGAGCTGAAGCGGCTGGCGACGCCGGGGACGAAGCTGATCTGCTTCACCAATCCGAGCAATCCGACGGGCTCGTTGATGGATGAGGCGTACCTGTCCAGGGTCGTTGAGATCGCCCGCAGAGTGGATGCGTACGTGCTGTGTGACGAGGTCTATCGCGGCACCGACGAAGCGGACCCCGGGACCACGGCTTCAATCGTGGACCTGTACGACAAGGGCATCTCCACTGCCAGCATGTCGAAGTCGTTCTCACTGGCCGGCTTGCGGCTCGGTTGGGTCGCGGGTCCGTCGGAGGTGATAGAAGCGATCTCGATCCATCGCGACTACAACACGATCAGCGTGGGCATGATCAACGATCTGCTGGCCAGCCTGGCGTTGGAGAACAAGGACGCCATTCTGCGTCGTAGCCGGGAGATCACCAGGTCACACCGCGCGATCGTCGACGACTGGCTCGTCGGGGACCCGCGCGTGTCGTGGGTCCGGCCGAAGTCCGGCACGACGGCTCTGTTGCGCTACGACCTCGATCTTCCGTCGCGGGACTTCTGCGTTGCGTTGCTGGAGGAGACCGGAGTCCTGCTGACGCCGGGCAGTGCCATGGACATGGAGGGCTACCTGCGACTGGGCTATGCCGGTAACCGGGACGAATTGCTCACCGGTCTGCCGCTGATCTCGGCGTTCCTCGATCGCCGGCGTTGAGATGGCCGATCCGGGAGTTGCGCCGGCGTTCGTGGCGCGGGTCGGAGAGCGGATCCGCCGGCTACGGAAGGCACGTGGCTGGACCGTTCACCAACTCGCGGAGGCATCAGGCGTGAGCCGACGGATGCTCACCCAGGTCGAACTCGGACAGGCGAACCCGAGCCTGGTCACCGTCGACCGGATCGCGCGTGCCTTGGATACCGACTTCGCCGCCTTGTCGCTGCCGGAGGCCACCGTGGCGTCCGGCCAATCCGAGGCGACCTCCGTCACCGAGTTCCGGCACGACGTCACGGTGCGTGATTTCGCGTCCGACAACTACGCCGGCATCGCCCCGGAGGTGCTGTCGGCTCTCGTCGCGGCCAACGGCGGGCACCAGATCGCATACGGCGAGGATGTCTACACGGCCCGGTTGGGCGAGGTCATCCGAGGTCACTTCGGGGAGCGGGCATCGGTCTGGCCGGTGTTCAACGGCACCGGCGCGAACGTGGTGGCGCTGCAAGCGATGCTGCCGCGCTGGGGTGCTGTGATCTGCGCGCGGACGGCTCACATCAACGTGGACGAAGGCGGTGCCCCCGAGCGGATGGGGTCGATCAAGCTGCTCACCGTGCCGGCCGAGGACGGCAAGCTGACCCCGGAACTGGTCGACCGGGAGGCCTGGGGTTGGGGCGACGAGCACCGTGCCCAGCCGCTCGTGGTCTCCATCACCCAGACCACCGAGCTCGGCACCTGCTACACCGTCGAGGAGATCCGCGCCCTCACCGAGCACGCCCATGCCCGCGGGATGAGCGTGCACCTCGACGGCTCCCGCATCGCCAACGCGGCCGCCACGCTCGATCTGCCGCTGGCGGCGTTCACGACCGAGGCCGGTGTCGATGTGGTCAGCCTGGGCGGCACCAAGAACGGCGCACTTGCCGCCGAGGCAGTCGTCGTGCTCGACCCCGACGTGCTGCTCGGTGGCGCGGCCGCCATGCCGTACGTACGCAAGCTCTCCATGCAACTCGCCTCGAAGATGCGCTTCATCTCCGCCCAGTTGCTCGCCCTGTACGAGGGTGATCTCTGGCTGCAGAATGCGCGCCATTCGAACGCGATGGCGCAACGGCTCCGGACCGCGTTGGAGGCAGAGGACCTGCCGGGAATCGCGTTCACGCAGCCGACTCAGTCCAATGCCGTGTTCGCCCAACTCCCGGCCGGCATCGCCGACCGGGTACGCGAGCACTTCCGCTTCTACGACTGGGACGCCGCCCGCGGCGAAGTGCGCTGGATGTGCTCCTTCGACACCACCGAGGACGACGTCGACGCCTTCGTCGCCGCCATCCGCGCCGCCTTCATCGACGGCTGACGTGGGCTGCCCCAGTCCGGCTGCGGAACATGCCTGGCCCCCGCAATTTCCACCCATGGGCGGTATCTCGGGCTCGAATCTGCCCGGCCGTGTGGCAATTCTCGCCCATGGGAGCCGATTGCGGGCGAAGGGCAGGTCGGCGAGGTTGTCTTGGATCTCGTCGCCGTACAGCGGTGGCTGCTCGGCGAGCCCACGCTCGTACCGGTCGGAATCGGACACAGTGCCTTGGTCGGCAGCGGCACCGGATGCCGCGGTCGCAGAACACCGCGTTGATGGTGGCAGTGGCGTTGAGGGTGCGTGTGGGGGGCCGACGAACGATGCCAGTTGATAGATCGCCTCGCGGAGCTGGGCGGATCACGATTGAAAGGTGAGCAGATGCTGCTTCGCGTCAATCGAAGCAGCATCCACGCACCAGTCGATTCTGCTGGGTCTAGCGGATCCGGGTCGCAGCGAGCACTGCTGATCGGTGCCGGATGCGCCGGCAGCGCGATCGCCATCACGCTCCTGCGGGACGGCGTGAGCCAGCTCGTGATCCACGACGCCGACGACACCCGGGCTGCGGCGCTCGTCGATGTTCGTCGGCGATGTGATCTCCGGTCACGGCACCGCTCCGACGCCGAGCCGTACGAGTGGAACTGCCCGACGAAGTCGGCCTGCACGGCCAGCCAACAAGCCCCTTGTTACGGCGCCTACAGCGCACGACCGCGCTGCCTATACTGCATTGCGGCGAGTTCAATGATTGAGACCGATAGCCAAGCAAACAGACGGATCTGGATTGTTGCCGTAGGTGTCTGCGCGGCGCTCGTGTTGTCGCTTGTCGTCTACACGCTGCCCCTCTGCGTCTGAGTTCATCGACCATAGGCGGGTTTTAATTACCCTCACTCGGGCTGGTTGAGTATCTACCAGCAAGGAGTGTCCCTATGAGTGAGAAGACGACCCCGGCAAGCCCGGCTGTGCCGAAGACGACGACCCCGGCGAGCCCGGCGTCGGCGACTGGTTCGGGTCGGCGGAGGCCGCGGACTCGGTTGGCTGCCTCGCAGAAGTATGAGGTGTTCACCTCGGTGTTGACCTCGTCGGCGACCCAGCGTGAGATCGCGGAGAAGTACAAGATCGACCGGTCCACGATCCAAACGATCTGCAAGACCGCGAAGCAGGGCGCGTTGGAGGCATTGGCGGCGGCGGTGCCGGGCCGGCCGAAGCAGCAGGTGTCGGCTGAGGCAGCCGAGCTGGCCGCGGCGCGGGAACGGATCGCCCGGTTGGAGACCACGATCGCGGAGCAGGCGATGCGGCTGCATCTGATCGAGGGAAAAGACGGGTGGGACTGATCGCCGGACCAGTCCCGACGCGGGTCACGGGTCCGGCGAAACAAGCCTTGCTCGACCTGGTCGGTGACGCGATGAAGGCGGGGTTCTCGTTGCGGCAGGCGGCGGGGTGGCTGGGGGTCAACCACTCCCGGCTGCTGGCCTGGCAGGCCCGCGTAGCGCGAGGCGACAGCCTCGATGACGCGCCGGCCGGGCCTGAGTCGGGGGAGGCGCTGCACGCGCTGCTGGACTGGGAGAAGGCAGCGATCGTCGCGCTCGCCGCCGAATGGGACCGGATCGATCTGTCTCACCGCAAGCTCGCCCACCGTGGTTCCCGCCTTGACCAGGTGTTTGTGTCCGAGTCGAGCGTGCTGCGGGTGCTGACCGAGGCCGGGATCCGACTCCCCGGGCTACCCCGCCGACCAGTCCGGGAACGGTCCCCGTTCCCGGACTGGGCCGAGCTCGTCCCCGGCGTCGTCTGGGTCTACGACTTCACGCACTTTTCGGGGCTGCCGGGTTGGTCGGCGATCGCGGTCGTCGATGTCGTGTCGAAGTACTGCCTGGCGTTGAACCTGAGCCCGGAAGAGACCTCGATCCAGGTCGAGAACGCCTTCCTCGACGCCCTCACCGTCGACGGGAAGCAGTGGCTGCTCAACGATGACACGTTCACCGCTGAGCTGGCCGAGGGCCGGATCCCTGACCCCGACTACGACCACATCGGCGACACCGACGACGCCGCCGGCGCGGTCCCGGTCCTGTTGGCCGTGTCCGACAACGGGCCCCAGATGACATCCTCGGCGACCGCGAAATTCATGGCCGCAGCCCGGATCGGGCAACACTTCGGCCGGCCCGGGACTCCGAACGACCAGGCCTGGATCGAGTCGTTCTTCGGCCACCTCAAAACCGAGCACCCACACCTGGATGCTCTGGATGATCCCGCTGAGCTCCGCCGCGAACTGGCTCATCTCCACGACCACTACAACACGATCCGGCTGCACGAGGCGATCGGCTACGTCACCCCCGACGACGAGCACCACGGCCGCGGCGAAGCGATCCGCAAAGCCCGTCAACGAGGCCTCCTGAAGGCCCGGGCGGCACGGATTGCCAGCCGTCGCCAGACCAGGCAGAATCACACCCAATCAGGCCAGCCCAAATGAGGACAATTAACACCCCCAACTGGTCGATTTACTCAGATACACCGCGCATCGCCTCGTCGATGACCGCTCGCGCGAGATCAACGGGCGCGGGCACGACACCGTCTCGCGCAGCCGTTGCCAGCGCCCAGATCTTAGCGGCCGCGTTCCGCGCTTCGTTCGAGGCGTCGGAGTCAATCTGAAAGGAGGTCATCGCGAGGGACCGCGAACTGGGGGTAGTCGTCTCTGCACCACGTGAATCCTCTCCGCTGACCAGTTGCTGAACACGCCAAACGACACCTCCATGACGTCACGAATAGCCCACAGCGACATCCCTTCCCCGGCCGGGAGATCGCACCGTGACACTCTGGGCGTGTGCATGCGCTACTGGATCTTGACGACACTCTGGTCGACAAGACCAGCGCCTTCAAGCTGTGGGCCCGACAACTGGTTTCCGATCACGACCTCGGCCCGGACTCCTTGACCTGGCTAAACCAGACTGATCGTCGGCTGAAGCAACG
>JASGEZ010000014.1:0-24130 GCA_047605905.1 Microlunatus sp. | reverse complement strand
GCGCCGTCCAGCTCGCAATCGAGGAGACCGAGATCGTCCGGGTCGGACGGATCCTCTCAGAGGCGCAGGGGCGACTCGCTGCCGTCCTCGAGAACAGCTAGCGTCAGCCCCATGCCAGCCACTACTCCCCTGCCACACACCGCCGCCCACCTCGGATGGTTGGCCGCCCAGGAGCGCCAGTTGCTCGCGTTCGGTCGCCGGGTGGTGCGGGAGCCGAGCGGGCTGGCGTACTGGCTGGGCGATGACGGCACCCCCGACCACAGCCAGCCGTGCCATACGTTCATCACCGCACGGATGGCACACATCTACTTCCTCGCCACGCTGCGCGGCATCCCGGGTGGAGCCTCGCTGGCCGACCGGCTGCTCACCGGTCTCGACACCGCGGCCCGCGACGGACTCCACGGCGGCTGGGTGGAGTCTCGAGCTGCGGCCGAGGATGCGTCCGGGGCCGAATCAGGATCCGACGAGTCGGAGCCCGACAAGCAGACCTACACCCATGCCTTCGTGATCCTGGCTGCGGCGACCGGCAGCCAGGCCGGGCATCCGGCCGCGGCCCGGCTGCTGGACCAAGCACTACAGCTCACCGTCGACCGCTTCGGCGAGCAGGACCGTCCGCTGTTCGCCGACCGCCTGAGCGCCGATCTGGCGACCGTCCGGCCCTACCGCGGCATCAATGCCAACATGCACATGGTCGAGGCACTGCTGGCCGCCGCCGACGCCACCGGCGAGCAGGACTGGGCCGACCGGGCGAGCGCCATCTGCGACTTCGTGATCGAGCAGGCCGCCGGCAATCAGTGGCGGATTCCCGAGCACTATGCCAGCGACTGGAAGCCGCTGCTGGACTACAACGCCGACCAGCCGGCCGACCAGTTCCGGCCCTACGGCGCCACCGTCGGCCACGCCTTCGAGTGGGCCCGGCTGCTCGTCCAGGCCGCACCCGCGGAGCGTCGCGACGACTATCTCGACGCTGCGATCCAGCTCACCGACCATGCCGTCGCCGACGGCTGGGCCCGGTCCGGCCAGCCCGGATTCGCCTACACCACGGACTGGAACGGCGATCCCATCGTTGACGACCGACTGCACTGGGTGGCCGCCGAAGCGATCGCCACCGCCGCGACCCTGTGGCAGGCCACCGGCGATGCCCGCTTCGGGCGTTGGTACGACGCCTGGTGGGACTACACCGCCACCTATCTCATCGACCCCGTCCACGGCTCCTGGTACCACCAGCTCGACCCGCAGAATCAGCCCAGCAACACCATCTGGGCCGGCAAACCCGACCTCTATCACGCCTATCAGGCGGTGCTGATCTCCCAGCTGCCGATCCGTCGCAGTGTGGCGGCCGCCGTGAGGGCCTCGTAACAGCCTGGACCGCCCGAAGTCCTGTGAAGGATGTGGTGCGACCTCGCACCAGATCCTTCACGCTATCGATTCGAGTTGGCGCTGACCGGCAGCAGGGAGATCTTCTGCCAGATCTTGCTACTCATGCCCGTGGTGATCGTCTCGATCGTGCTCACGGTGTCGAGGATGACCGAATCCTGACTCTCCTCGGCACAGACCGCGGCGATCTTGCCGATCAGGCTCAGCATCTCCGAGCAGTAGTCGAGATAGTTCTCCATCGCCTCCGACGTCGCGAGATGGATGTCGATCGTCTCCGGGGTCGTGGTGAATCGTGGCCGCAGCCGTTCAGGATCCTTGGTCAGCTGATGCATGTCGACGATGTGCGCCAGGGACCGGAGCCGGTGCAGTTGACCCAGCAGATAGCTGCGCTCGATGCGGTTCGGTAGTGCATACAAGAAGAACACGGCGAGCGCGGCGAAGACCACGTCGTTGACCGTCGACTCGATCAGCGGCAGCCACTCGAAGGTGTGCTCCAGCCCGTTGAGGACCGCGTCGCGGAGGGTCAGGACGAGCGCGACGATCGTGATCACGACGACCACCACGCTCAGCACGCGAGAAGCGACCCGGATCTGCTTCAGCCGATGCCGCGCCGTGGAGGCGGACTCGGCCACCTGAGTAGCCACCCGGACCAGCTCTCCGGCCACCTGAGCAATCCCGCGCTCGGGGAATCGAGCTTCGACCCGGCGTTGCAGCCTGATGGTGGTCGCCACCACCCGCGCCGACTCGAGGCGCTGATAGCGCGTAGTGGAAGGAGTGGCCTGGCTCGTCACGCGACACACTCTGCCAGCCGCCGGGGCCGGGGTCTGATCCCCTCCCTCAGTTTCAACGTATAACGCAGATGGGGGCTTGCCGCAAGGCCCCCATGGAGAGGGAGAATCACGGCCGCTATCCCTGCGCATTCATTTCGCCCGCCAACCCACCCCTGCGTACCTGCGGAGTTGATGACGTGACCCTCACCCCTACTCGCGTGTTCGCCCTACCCGACCACCTCGCCGCCAAGACCGATCCCAGGCTGATCGCCGGCGACGAGCAGCATTTCGCCGCCGTTGCCGCCACCTTGGACCAGCAGATCTCCGAGCTGACCGAGCAGCTGGAGAGCGCCCGGAAGGCCACGGCCGGAACCGGCCGCCGGGCGTCCGATCGAGACCTGGAGATCCATCGGATCTCCGCCCGGCTGCGGCTGCTCCGCCGCTTCGGCGTGGACGTCTGCCTCGGCCGGATGGTCTACGCCGACGGCTCCGAGCCGGTCTACGTCGGCCGGATCGGGCTCGCGGACAGCGACGGCCGACGGCTGCTCGTCGACTGGCGTACGCCGGCTGCCGGGCCGTTCTTCGCCGCGACCCACGCCCACACCTGCGGCCTGGCCAGCCGTCGCCGCTATCGCTGGAGCAACGGCCGGATCACCGACTACTGGGACGAGGTCTTCCTCGCCGACGAACTCGGCGGCACCACGGCCCCGGACGAGGACTCCGCGTTCATCGCCAGCCTCGCCGCCAGCCGATCGCCCCGGATGCAGTCGGTGCTCGGCACCATCCAGGCCGATCAGGACGCGATCATCCGCGCCGACTCGCACGGCGCGCTGGTCGTCGACGGCGGGCCGGGCACCGGGAAGACCGTGGTCGCGCTGCACCGGGCCGCCTACCTGCTCTACGCGGATCCGCGGGTCAGCGATCACCGCGGCGGTGTCCTGTTCATCGGTCCGCACCGGCCCTACCTCGCCTATGTCGCCGACGTGCTGCCCAGCCTCGGTGAGGAGGGAGTGCAGATCTGTACGTTGCGGGATCTCGTCGCCGAGGGCGCAACCGCATCGGAGGAGACCGATCCGGAGGTGGCCCGGCTCAAGTCCTCGGCCCGGATGGTCGAGGCGATCGAGCCGGCCGTGGGCCTGTACGAGGAGCCGCCGACCACCGACGTGGTGGTCGAGACCTACCTGGCCGACGTCGAGCTGCGTGCGGAGGACTGGGCGGAGGCGTTCGAGTCGATCGAGCCCGGCACCCCGCACAACGAGGCACGCGACCAGGTGTGGGAGGCGCTGCTGGAGATCCTGATCGACAACCTCGACGACCCCGAGGTGCCCCCGGAACAGCTGCGGAACCTGCTGCGGCAGAACGACGACCTCACCAGTGCCTTCACCCGGGCCTGGACCTTGATCGAGGCCGCCGATCTGGTCGGCGACCTGTGGTCGGTCCCTGCGTACCTGCGTCGTTGTGCGCCGTGGCTGTCGCGCGAGGAGGTACGGGCTTTGCAGCGGGAGGAGCCGCAGGCGTGGACGGTGTCCGACCTGCCGCTGCTGGACGCCGCCCGGCTGCGGCTCGGGGATCCGGCGGACGTGAGTCGCCAACGCCGCCGCGAAGCCGCCGTCGCCGCCGAACGCGAGGTCCGGACCCGGGTCACCGAGAGCATCATGGAGAACCTGGAGGGCTACGCCGAGGACGTGATCATGCTCAAGGGCCAAGATCTCCAGAACGCCCTGATCGACGAGGCCGGGCTGCCGAGTGCCGAGCCCGACCTGCTCGCGGGACCGTTCTCCCATGTCATCGTCGACGAGGCCCAGGAACTGACCGACGCCGAGTGGCAGATGCTGTTGCGACGGTGCCCGTCGCGCAGCTTCACCATCGTCGGCGACCGAGCTCAGGCCCGTCATGGCTTCACCGAGTCCTGGGCGGAGCGGCTGGCCCGGGTCGGCATCGACCAGGTGGACCTGGCCAGCCTGACGGTGAACTACCGGACACCGGCGGAGGTGATGACCGCCGCCGAGCCGGTCATCCGGACCGCGATCCCGGACGCGAACGTACCGACCTCCATCCGGGAGGCCGGCGCCCCCGTCGTGTACGGCTCGCGCGCCGAGTTGGACACCATCGTCGACCGTTGGACCGCCGCCCATACCGAGGGCACGGTCTGTGTCATCGGCGACCCCACGGTCTCCGATACCGGCCGGGTCCGCTCCCTGTCGCCGCAGGACGTGAAGGGACTCGAATTCGATCTGGTCGTGCTGGTCGACCCGGAGAAGTTCGGGACCGGGATCGAAGGCACCGTGGATCGCTATGTCGCCATGACCCGCGCCACCCAGCAACTGGTGATCCTCACCAACCCCTGATTCCGCCGCAGGCTCACTGGCACGCTGCCCCGATCCGACTCGAAGTTGCGTCCACGGATGAAAAATTGCCTCCCGCCTCACTGACTGAGCATCGTGTTGGATCCAGCACGGCAGCGTTCCGACTTCATGCAAGCAGCGACTCAGGGATCGCGAAGTGCCGGCAACACAGTGCCGACCAGGTAGGAGCGGAGCTCTGGAACATCGCGAGCCACGGTTCGCCACACCCGTCGCGGGTCGAGGTCGTCGTACTGGTGCGCGGCAAAGTTCCGCATAGCGACGATCTGACGCCATGGCTGCGCCGGAAAGCTGGTGAGAACAGTGGCAGGAATCCGGTTCACCGCTTCGCCAATCCGGATGAGACCCATCTCGACCGCCCACTGGGTCCGGACATCTGCGACCAGCTCCTCGATGTCAGCCGGCAGAAGGTCGGAGAGCACGTCACACACCGCGACGACGCGTTCGGCTGCGTCGATGGCCTTCTCGTGCTCGTCGCTCACACTGGAATCGCTTCGGCGAGCACACGTTCGCGGAAAGGACCTCGCAGCGTGTCGGATGCGACAACGTCTACCTCGACTTTAAGCAGCTCGGCCAGATCGAGGCGGAGACCGACCTCGTCGAGCAGCGAGGCGTCATCGGCGAAGTCGACCAGGATGTCAAGGTCTGAGCCCGGCTTGTCATCTCCTCGGGCGACTGATCCGAACACCCGCGGTGCACCAGCGTGGTGGCGGCTGACGAGTTCGCGGATCGCCTCCCGATGCTGGTTGACCCGTTCTGACGGCCTGCCGGCCAGGGCCAGCCTGATCCGCTCGAGGACTTCCATCGTCGGAGTCCTGCGACCGTTCTCGTACGCCGAGAGATTTGGTTGGGACACGTGCGCCGCGCGCGCGAGTTGCGACTGGCTGAGACCAGCCGCTTCACGTTGCGCTCGGATATCCACACTCCGAGTCTAGCGGTGGGGTTATCGACGCCGATATGGCTACCGCACGGAATATCGCAGTCGGTAGTAGTGCGCGGGTTGCGGCACGGGTCGGTAGGCGTCCGGCATGAGGTCATCACTGAGGAGTTCCCAACCCGGTAAACGGCTCAAGATCTCCTCCAACGTCGTCCCGGCAGGCACGTTCGGCGGGGTGGGTGTGGTCGGCCAGGGCTCGAACGCCACCATCAGCAAAGTCGCTCCCGGAGCCGCGAGGGCAGTGACGCCGCGGCCCCACCCGGCGCGTTCTTCGGCAGAGAGCCCGTGGAAGCAGCCGCCATCGAGGAAGAAGTCGAACGGCCCCGACACCGCCGACGAGAGGTCGGAGGCGTCCCCGACGACGAAGTCAACTCCAGCCGCGTCCGGCCGGGCGCGGGCCGCCTCGATCGCCTCCGGCACGAAGTCGACGCCGGTCACCTGCCAGTTGCGCTGGGCGAGGAGCGCGGAGTGTCGTCCCCGCCCACACCCGATGTCGAGCGCTCTGCGTCGTCCGACGGGATGAGTGGAGTTCTCGCGATCGAGGGAGGCAATCTCCTCGGCCTCGCCGGCTGCCGCCGCGGCTTCCCAAGGTACGAAACCGGTGCGGTAAGCCTCGGCGAAGAACTCGCGGGAGTTGACATTCACATCGTGCTGCATGGTTCCCCCAGTTGAATAGTGGTTTGTCATATTCAATATGAACTATCATCACCTGGTGGTCAAGAGAGCGTACGATGCGAGCCGCCGGCAGGCCGCCGCCCGACAGAACAGGCAGGCGATTCTCGCTGCGGCAGCAAAGCTCTTCGTCGATCCCGGGTACGCGGGCGTGCGGATGAGCGATGTGGCCGACGCGGCAGGAGTATCGGTGCCGACGGTTGCGGCCCACTTCGGATCGAAGAAGGGATTGTTGTCGGCAGTGCTGGACGTATCCATCGCCGGCGACGACGAGCCTGTTCCCATGGCGGAGCGCTCCTTCGTCGAGGAGATCAACGCGCTGCCAACTGCTCGGCAGAAGCTCGAACGCTATGCCCTGGAGCTGTCAAAGACCCTGGCCCGAGTCGTCGACGTCCAACTCGCGTTGGAGCAGGCCGCCATCGTCGACGCCGACGCTGCCGCGATCTTGGCCAAGAACGACGAGGAGCAGCTTCACGCCATGACGATGTTCGCCGCAGCGCTGATGGCCACCGGCGAAGTGCGTGTCGGTCTCGGCTCGGACCAGGTGATCAGCGTCCTCGTTCTCGCCATGGCCGTCCGCAACTACGACTGGCTGGTCAGACAGCGCGGATTCAATGTTGACGACTACGTCCGCTGGTACGTCGGGAGTGTCGCAGGTGCAATTCTTTCGTGACAGCCCCTGAGGCTGATGACCGCCCAGCCCGCACCCTCAGCCCCGCGGGCAGCGCCTCCTCCACCGACCGGACGCGCGCATTGGTTCCATCAGCCGACTGCTGACCAACCATTCCGCAACCCGATGGCCGAGCCGAGGTTCGGTGACAAATGCGTTCAGCCAGCTCGCCTCGGAGGCTCACGAGACGGCATCGTCGACCTGACGATAGCTGGGCAAGCGGCAGATCGACGTTCGGCGCCGGTACGCAAGCGGGCAGTCCGGCTGGCTCGATCGGGCAACGGCATCGGCCCCTCGGTCCCTGGTCCTGGGCTGCTGCCCGACTGAGACTGGATAGGGACTGGTCGGTCAGACGCTTGTTGCCAGTGAGGTGCAGGATGCGAGAGCACGCCGACAAGGAAATTACCGGCCCGGCCGATGCGCAGCGGACGGCGACGACGAGCCATGGGCTCGGAACCGATCCGTCGGTCCCGTGCGTCCAGTCCAAGCCTGCCGGCGCTGGGCTCGGGACGGTTCACCAGCTCCAGGGCCTCGCCGGCAACCGAGCCGTGACCACACTGCTCCAGGCAAGGTCACGTACCCGGCGGCCCGGGACCGTCATCCTGCAGCGCGAGGCCAGCTCCGTCCCGGTCGACCCGACGGGACTGGCCGCGGCGATCACCGTAGACCCGATCGCCCGGATCAATGAAGCAGAGCAGTCTGCGCTGACTCAACTCGCGACCACCGCAGCGGTCCACCAGGCCGAGGTCGAGGCCTCGTTCCGGGACGCCTCCCAGCAGGCCGGCCAAAGCTTCCGCGTGTTCGAGGTGCAGTCGAAGGCGGGCGAAGCCAGCGAATCCGGTCAGATCCAAGCCGCGAGCAGCGAATCCAGATCGGCTGTCAAACAACAGGCGGCTTCGGCCAGGACGCGTACCCACGCGGTCGTCGGCCAGCTCGAGTCGGAAACCTCCGGAGTCGCCGGCCAAGAGGCGGCCCGGGCGAGGTCGGCGGCGACCGGCCAGCAGCAACGCGCCGTCCCCGCGGCCAACGGAGCCAGCGACGAGGAGGTCCGGCAGGGACAGGAGAAGATAGCGGCGACAGTCCAGGGCAAGGCTCGGACCGAGCTGAGCAAAGCCGGCGATCAAGCCGCCGCCGGTATCGGTCGCGGGCAGCAGCAGCTGTCCGCCGAGCTCTACGGTCCGGCGAAGTCCGATGCAACCGGCAAGGTCGAGACGGCCGCGACCCATGCCGACCAGGCCATCGGCAGCGGGCAGAACACGGCCCAGGCCGCTGTCCGCCAGATCACCGGCAAGGCGACCAGCGAGTCCGCGAAGGCCAAAGGCACGGTGACCCGGGCGATCGCCTCCGGACAGCAGCAAGCGGCCGGCGACATCGTGGCCTGGCACGAGGCCGGACGGACGAGGATCAGCGCGAAGGCGGACGAGTTCCGAGCCGAGGTCCTCGCCGGTGCCCAACAGTTCGAGGCGGACGCACAGGCTGCGCTGCCCGACGGAGAAACCTTGGATGCGGCGCGGAGCGAGGTACAGGAAGGTCTGCGCAAAGGAACCGATGGGATGGTTGCCGCCTTGGCGGATTCAGCCACCGGCCTCGATGACGGCCTGGCCCAACTCGCCGGACAGCACACCGCCGGCGTCTCGGCATCAAGTCAGCAGACTCGGCAGCATGTCGTCGAACTCGGCAACGCGGTCCGTGCCGGCCAGCAGCAGGTGACGAGCGGCTTCCGGGCGACGGCTGGCGCGGCCGCCGGCGAGGCAACCACCGAACTCGCGGCGGTCCCGGATCGGCTCGGCACCCAGCTCGCCGGCCCACATCAGACCGGTCTGGGCGGCATCCGGGACAAGGCAGACGAAACCGCAGACAGGGCGTCGACCTGGGCCGACGAGGCGCGGAGCACCGGTGACCGTGGGTCATCGGACCTGGACTCCGCGGCTTCATCCCTCGCCCAGGAGGCCTCCTCGAAACAGCAACCTCAGGTGCAGGGCTGGTTCGAACAGATCGTGGGCAGCATGCGCAAATGGCTCAAGGACAAGCTCGGCGACGTCCTGGGCGGCATCGTGTCGGGCATCATCTTGGCCATCCCGGCGCTCCTGGTCGCGGCTGCGCTGGTCTTCGCCGGACCGGTCGGCTGGGGCGTGCTCGCCGCGCTCTTCGTGGTCGGCGCAGGCATGGGGATCTACTCACGGTGGAAGGAGTATCAGGCCGACCACGGCGGGCAGGGCCCGAGCGGTTGGGACGCGGTCGGGGTCGTAGCACTCGGCATCGCCGACATCACCGGCATTCCCTACATCGTCGAGGCCGCCGCTGGTCACCGTGCGTTCGCGCCGCATCCGATGAGCGAATTCGAGCGGTGGGAACGCGGCACTGAAGGGGTCATCTTCGCGGCTCTGATGTTCGCCGGTGGCGCCAAGAAGCTGTTCGGCCGTGGCCATGCCGAGGTTCCCGCGGTGAAGGCCAAGCCCGAGGTCAAGCCGGGCAGTCCCGAGGTAAAGCCCGGCGAGACGCCCGCAGAGCCCGGCGGACCGAAGGCAACCGATCCGGCAACTGTCGAGTTCCCGCCCGGCACGGCGTACGAGAAGTTCCAGTGGATCAAGCAACAGGTTCTGGCCGCACCGCCGGGACAGCGGGTCCAGACGGCTCGCGCTCTCCTGGCCAGAATGCCCGCCGAGACCGGCAACGCCTGGGGCGCGACAGAGCACCGCGCCACCAACGGCACCTACTGGAAGGGCGAGAAGCAGGCGGCGATCTACTTCATCGACGACGCCGGCAACGTGTACTCGGGCAAAGCCAACGTGGATACCTTCACGTACGGGCCAAATGGCGAAACCGTCCACCCCGAGTCCTTCGGAGCACCCGCGAACTCCGGATCGCCACCGCCGGCTCCGGCTCCCGCACAGACACCGGCGCCACCACCGGCACCTCCATCGACACCGGCCAACCCTGCTGCTCCGCCCAATCGACCGGGTGTTCCCGTCCCGGCCCCATCGCAGGAGGAGCGCGACCCTGCGCTGAACTGAGCAGGACCAAGGGGTGGCGTCGAGATGCGTCACCCTCACTCAACCGAGGGTCGGGCGGGCGAAGCGCGCGTACCAGTCCAGCAGTTCGGGAGCATCGACACTCCCCGGATCGAGGACGGCGGTGAGGTCGCGGCCGGCGAGCAGCCGCTTCACCGGGACCTCCAGCTTCTTGCCGGTCCGGGTGTGCGGTACGCCCGGCGCGGCGATCACCTCGTCGGGCACATGGCGGGGCGAGGCGTGGCTGCGGACCGCGTCCTTGATCCGCTGCGTCAGCGCCGCGTCTAGTTCGACCCCGTCGGCGAGCACCACGAACAGCGGCATCCAGTAGCCGCCGTCCGGCTGCTCCAAGCCGATCACCAGAGCCTCCCGGACCTCGGGCAGAGCCTCCACCGGCTCGTAGATGTCGCTGCTGCCCATCCGGATCCCGTGCCGATTCAGTGTGGCGTCGGAGCGGCCGTGGATCGCGACCGAGCCGCGGTCGGTGATCGTGATCCAGTCGCCGTGCCGCCAGACACCCGGATAGGTCGAGAAGTAGGTCTCCAGGTAGCGGCTGTCCCCCGGGTCGTTCCAGAACTTCACCGGCATCGACGGCATCGGGCGGGTGATGACCAGTTCGCCCACCTCGCCACGGACCGGGTTCCCGGCCGGATCGTAGGCGTCGAGCGCCACCCCGAGGCAGGGCCGGGACAGCTCACCGGGCCATACCGGCACGGTCGGCACCGGACCCAGGAAGGCGCTCACCACGTCAGTGCCGCCGCTGATCGAGCAGATCTGCACCTGGTCCGGGAGATCGGCTGCCAGGTCCTGATGGCTGGCTGCGGGGAAAGTGGCACCCGAGATGCCCACCCGTCGCAGCCGGGACAGATCGTGTCCGGCCGGACCGACGCCGGCCTTCTGACAGGCGGCGACATAGCCCGGGCTCATCCCGGTCGAGGTGATCCGATGTTCGGCGGCGATCGCCCACAACTGGTCAGTCCGTGGGTAGGTCGGCGACCCGTCGTAGGTCACGATCGTCGCTCCGGTGAGCAGCGCGCCGACCACGAAATTCCACATCATCCACGACGGCGTCGTGTACCAGAACAGGCGATCCCCCGGCCCGCAGTCGAAGTGCAGGGCGGCCACCTTGGCCTGTTCCAGCATGACGCCACCGTGACCGTGCACGATGCCTTTCGGCTTGCCGGTGGTGCCCGAGGAGAACAGCACCCAGAGCGGATGGTCGAAGGGGAGGTCGGTGAACACCAACTCCTCCTGGCCGGCGAGCGCCTGTTGCCAGGTGTCGCCCGCGACATCGAGGGTTGCCACCAGGGATGGCAGGGCCGCCCGCAGCTCGTCGATCACTTCCCGCCGGTCATGGGTCTTGCCGGCATTGCGGTACGACGTCGCGTACACCAGCACCTTGGGCTCGAGCTGACCGAACCGGGCCACCGCGGCCGAGGAGGCGTAGTCCATCCCGCACACCGACCAGATCGCCCCGATGCTGACCGCGGCAAGCAACGCCACCACCGCGTCCGGGGTGTTGGGCAGATAGCCGACCACGCGGTCGCCCTCGCGTATGCCGAGCTCGCGATACGCCGCAGCCACCCCGGCGACCCGCTGCCGCAGCTCACCCCAGGTCAGGGTGTAGGTGCTTTGGGGGTCCTCGCTGAGCGCGACGATGGCGTCCTCATGCTCCGGGCGCCCTTGCAGAACTGCCGCGGCATAGTTGACCCGCGCCTCTGGAAACCAGACCGCTCCGGGCATCCGCTCCTCGGCCAGCGCCGGTCCGGGCAGCGACTGTCCGACGAACTCGGCCAGCAGCGACCAGAACCCGTCCAGATCCTCCACCGACCAACGCCACAGGGCGTCATAGCCCTCGGCACCCGGCGCAGTGAACCCGGGACACTGACGGCGGGCCGCCGCCAGCGCAGCGAACTCCTCGATCCGCGTCTGTCCGGCGGTGACGGGCGGGGTCCAGACTGATCCGTTCAACTCCACCCTCCTTGGCGTGACCAGTCGTTCTCGGTCTCCATTCACGGTAGAACGCGTTCCCATCCGGTGTGAAGGGCACCTCGGTGGCACGCCAGCATCGGCGTAGAATCGCGAATGCAGGCATTGCATGCAAAGGAGATGGATCGCGATGACGATGCTCACCGTACGCAACCTCAAGCCCGAGGTTCATCGAAAGCTGCGGGCACAAGCCGCAGCGCACGGCCGATCGATGGAAGCCGAGGCCCGAGCGATCCTCGAGGCGGGCGTCGGCGGCACCACCGACGTCCTCGCCGCCCTCCAACAGTTCGCGGTGGATGTCCAGCCGACAGCGGATGAGCTCGCCGTCATCTTCCCCCCGCGAAACCAGGAAGAACAGCGTCCCGTCTCGTTCGGCGGCAGCCAGCCATGATCATTCTCGACACGGACGTCGTGGCCGTGCTGATGGGCACGAGCCGGAGCGCCATGGCTGCCCAGTGGTTCCAGCAGCAAGATCCCGAATCGATCTACCTCACCACGATCACCCGAGCCGAGGTCCGCTACGGGATCGCCCGTCTGCCGCAGGGACAACGACGAGACACCTATCGACAGGCAGCCGACAGCTTCTTCACCAGCCAGCTGGACCGCACGCTGAGCTTCGGTCCCGAAGCAGCAGACCTCTACGGAGAGATCGTTGCCGAGCGTGAACGTCGGGGCCACCCGATCGGGATCGCGGACGCGCAGATCGCGGCCATTGCACGCACGAACCACGCCACCGTCGCCACCCGGGACAGCAACGGATTCGAGTGGACCGGTATCGACGTAACCGACATCGTCACTGCGTGATCGGAACAATCGCAAACTGCGCCGGCACGTGCGGCAGGCCGTGGGCAGCGGGATCGATCGGGGGTGAAGGGTGGCCGCCGATGAGGGGAAGGTCGAGATAGAGGCGGCGAACCCAGAGCTTTAGCCCGTTCGACATCGCCGGCTCGTCGGCGGTGACCGACCACAGGTCTGGCCACGTACGCAGCCGGAGGGCAAGATCACGCGTTGCCGGGCAGGAGAGCACAGCAGCCCAGAACTCGTCATCGGTCATCGCGGCGAGCTGTTCGGCAGACGTCCTTGCGGTCGGATCGGCAAGCAGGGAGTTCGCCAGCTGCTGCATGACGGCCATCGGGCCGAGATTCCTCGGAGCGACCTGCGACTGTGCTTCGCCGACCACGAGATCCCGCAGATACTCGGCCGTCTCGGCGTCGGTGTCGATTGCCCCGCCCTCCAGTCGCAACCTGCTGAGGGTCACATGCGGGGCGACGGTGGTGCGCCCGTGGGCGCGACCGCTGCGCACGAACGACTCGAGGTGATCGAGCCGCATACCACGCCTGGGGCCACTGAGAACGGAGGGAACGTGGCCATCGACGATGCCGACGACGGTCTCCGGGTCGATCCCGTGTCGAGACAGGAGCGGGGCGAGGTCTCGAATGCGGTCGGCCCCGATCACGTGATGATCCAAGCCGATGGAGTGCTCGAACGTATGGCTGAACGGCAGGTGGCCGATGTCGTGCAGGAGCGCCGCCGCACGCGCCTCGCGATCATCCGGGGCGAAATGTACGACGAGCGCAAGCAGCCCGAGCGAATGCTCGAGGCGAGTGTAGGACTGAACGGTCGTGATCGACGCCGCCCCCGCATGAGACACGAAACCGAGCCGCCGGACCCACCAGGTTTTGAGGAGTTCCTGCTCGAGGCCGGACAGGCGCAGCTCGACCCGCCAGAGCGGCTCGACGAAGACCTCCTCGTCGCCGAGTGTGCTGACCGAACTCATCGGGCCAGCCCCCTCAGTTCCGTATCGGACAGTCCCTCGAGCCGTAGCAGAGCCTCGTAGGGGTCCGTGTCGACGAGGCCGAGTGCCCGCGCGAACGCCGGCTCGGTGCCGAGTCCCTTATCTCGCTTGAGGCGGAGGACCTCGGCTCGGAGTGGCTCCCCGAACACTCGCAGCAGCTGCCCCTCGACGATCATGTGGCGGAAGGCCGTCTGTCGGAGGACCGGAACAGGCTGCGCGAAGACCTCGACGAGCATCCCCGAGAGCCGGAGACTCGTGACGCTTGCAGGAGGCGCCGACGGACGGCGCCAGGTCCTGATGATGAATGGCTCGAGCGCTCCGGTGAGAGTGCCTTCGAACTCGTCCAGGTCCGCTGCCTCGCAAGCGATATCCACATCGCTGTCAGCAAGCTGGAGACCCAGCGGCATCGAGCCCACAATCGTCGGACCGTACGCGGCGAGAACCTCCAGGAGTCCGGCCAAGGACTCTCGTGGAAGCACCGTCACAGACGTCAACCTATCCCGAGGGTGGCTCGGCGCCGCGGAAACTCTTCGCCGCTTGACCGCGGCGTGAAGCCACTCGGCCGTGGCCGTTCCGACCGACCGCACCTGCGCTCGGGCCGGGGCGGACCCAGAGAAGCGAAGGTCAGCGCCGCCCACGTCCGCGTTTCGCCGCGCAGTCGATGCAATCCCGTGTCTCCGGTCGGGCGATCAGACGCTCCGCCGCGATCTCCCGACCACAGACCTCGCAGATTCCGTAGCTGCCCGAGGAAAGACGCTGCTGAGCGGCGGCCAGCGCGGCAAGTGTCTGTTCCGCACGCTCCAGCAGCGCAGTATCGCGAGCCTGGTCCAAGGAGGCCGTCGAACCATCCGGATCATGCTCGTCGTCGGCAAACATCAGACTGCGAGCCACACGCGTACTCTCGATCGCCGCCACCAGCGCTGCGCGCTGACCCTCGACCGACGTCACCCGCTCGGCGAGCAGTCGGGCGTAGACCGGCTCGGTATCGGCCCGGGTCATGCGCGGTCGTCCAGGAACGCGTTGATGACCTCGTACGCCTCGCGCAGCGAGCGGGAGAACCGGGGCAGGACGATGAAGCCGTGCAACGCGTCGGCCACGCGGTAGATCTGCACCGTGTTGCCGGCCGCCTCCAGGGCGTGTCCGTAAGCCTCACCCTCGTCCCGCAGCAGATCCAGCTCGGCCGTGACCAGCAAGGTCTTCGGCTGGCCGGAGTGGTCCTTGGCCAGCAACGGGGCGACCAGCGGGTCGCGACGGCGTTCGGGGTCGGGGACGTAGAGCGCCAGGTAGTCCTGCACCTCGGTGTTCGTCAGCCGGTAGCCCTCGCCGTGATGACGCACCGAGGCGAACGGAGAGGTGTCCGGGTCGTGGTCCCAGTGGGTGACGGGGTAGAGCAGGATCTGCCGGCTCGCCCCGCGACGTCCCTGCTCCTTCAGCAGCAAGGAGACTGCGGCAGCCAGGTTGGCACCGGCGGAGTCGCCCACCAGCACGATCTGGCCGGCGTCCTCGATACCCGCCCGCCGCGGCTCCTCCAGCAACAGCCGGGCAACGCGGTAGCAGTCCTCCAGACCGGCCGGAAACGGATGCTCCGGCGCCAACCGGTAGTCGACCGAAGCCACCACGCAACCGGTGAGGTCAGCCATCGACGCGCACGCCGGGGTGTAGCTCTCGATGTCGCCGGTGACCCAGCCACCGCCGTGGAAGAAGAGCAGGATGTCGTCGCGTCGCTGCTCCTTCGGCCGGAAGACCCGGACCGGGATCTGATGGCTGCCGTCCTCGGAGGTGATCTGGCGATCCAGCGCTCGATACCGCGGCACCGGCAGGGCGGCCAGTTGACGTTGGAGCCGCCGGACCTTCTCGTAGTCCTCGCGCATGTTCAGCCGGGGTGCGGCGAACAGGTTCAGCACGGCCCGAAACAACCGGTTCACGAGCGAACCGCGGCATCGGGATGTCCCATCGCTGGAGCCTATCGTTCCGACGTAGGGGAAATGGCGGCCTTCGATGCGGAGCGGACCAGTAGTGTCGGTCACGTGCCCCTGGACGACGGCGGATCGCGATTGCCGGTGCTTCACGTCGACTACAGCCACCTGTTCCGAGGTGTCCGGCTGACTGCGGCGGCCTCAGCGCTGCCCGACCCGATCGTTCCAGCCGCCGTACTCCTGTCGTTGAATGACGGGATCGACGTCGAGGGTGAACTGTTGGCGGGTCGACAAGACGATGATCTGGCATTGGCGGTTCCCGCCTATCGCACCGCGACCGGCCATCTTGTTGCCGCCGCCGTCTGGACGGTGAGCGAGGTCTCTCGGGACGACCGAGAAGAGCAGATCTCGATCAAGCTCGGGCCGCGGTTCAATGCACCTACCGCTTGATCAGCCCATCGGGTGGAAGTAGTCGAACAGTCCCTGCTTGATCGGTTCCCGGAATCTCAACGTCATCGATACCACCGGCAAGGTCTTTCCGCCGCCGACGGGCATCGTCGTCTCAAGGGGATCGTGCGGCGTCGCCTGGCCCAAGTAGTAGTGGTCGCTACCGTCGGCGTCGCTCTGCTTCACGAACACGTGCAAAGCCAATGGTTGGTCGAGGATGTCCCGCACATCCTTGCTCTGCAAGGTCCGGTTGCTCTTGGAGAACCAGCGCATGGACGTCGAGTCGAGTAGTTGATCTTCGTAGGCCGTGCTGGCGGCCACTCCGGCCGACTTCTTCAGCGTCACGAAGATCGCCCCTACCCCGGCCGCCACGTCGACCTTGTAGCCGTAGATCGTCGCCTCGTTCGACCGTGCCCAGCCGAGCAGGTGTGCAGCGTCGCGGCGTGAGTACTGCATTCCAGGCGTGAAGACGTCGTCGACCCGGTAGCGAGCCGCAGTCAGCGCCCGACCGGTGACGAGTAGGTCGTCGACGGCGACCCGGAAGCTCCTCGAACCGGCGTACGACGCGCTGAACTCTTCTGTGAGTCGGACCCCGTTGCTTTGCTGAGTCACTATCGGGGCGTACTTCCGCAGGTTGGCCTGGGGATAGCCGCGAAGCGCGACCGTATCGATCGCGCTTCTCACCTGAGACCCCTCGGCAGGCAGCCCGGCGGCTGCGAATGCCTCCGCGATCTGGTCCGTCGAGCTGGTCGAAGACTCCAACAGCAGCTCGACCAGCACGAACTCATGGAGCCGCTTGCCGGCAAGAACCTCGTGCGACAGCAGCGCGACCATCCGGGTCTCCTGCTCCGACAGCTCCGGGTCGATCTTGAGCAGTCGCTGCACCAGCGCGGGATAGTGAGCCTCTTTCGTCGCGAGCACGACCGGGTCCACGGACTCGAACCGGTGGAAGTCCCATAGCTCAGGTACTCGGCCGACCCGGTGCCGCATCGCCAGCAGCGCAGTCTTGAGGTTCGGCAGGCTGTCGAGCTTGGTCGCTCTGATCGAGTTCAGGATCCGACCGCGCGCGATCTCGTCGAAGCTCACGCTCGACAGGCCGGGCAACGCCCCGCCTTCGACCGTCTCGTTCAGCTTCTCCCGCAGGCTCTCCTTGTTCAGGGAATCGTCGCCGAACAGCGCGACCGGGATGAGGTAGTTGTTGGTGTAGTTGCCGATGACGTCGATGACGACCAGGTAGTCCTTGCCTGCCGCCCGACGCAGCCCACGACCCAACTGCTGTACGAAGATGATCGCGGACTGGGTTTGCCGCAGCATGATCACCTGGTTGACGCTGGGGATGTCGACGCCCTCGTTGAAGATGTCGACGGTGAGGAGATAGTCGAGTTCTCCCGCTTCGAGTTCGGCCACCCGCTGCTCCCGAACCGCGACCGGATCATCGCCGGTCAACGCGACGGTCCGGAGTCGCCGGCCGTGAAGCGCGTGCTGGTTGAGTTCAGCCGAGAGCGCCCTCGCCTCCTCAGTCCGACTGCAGAAAATCAGGCCACACGGCTGGATACCGGCCTGTCCGTAGAGGCCGAGCGCGCGCAGAAGGTGCGCGACCCGCTCGGGCGAGACGAGCAGCCGGAGATCAGTGCTGTCGGTGACCGTGTTGCCATCCGCGTACGTGACGTCCGCAATCCCGTAGTAGTGGAACGGGCAGAGCATCTCGGCTTCAAGGGCGTGGCTGAGCCGGATCTCGTAGGGGACGTTGTAGTCGAACAGCTCGAAGACATTGAAGCCGTCCATGCGCTCAGGCGTCGCCGTCATGCCGAGCAGGAAGTCCGACTTGAGGTAGTCGATGACTCGCTGGTGGCCTGCAGCGCCGGCTCGGTGTGCCTCGTCGATGATCACGTAGTCGAAGGCGTCCCGGACCAGACCGCTCAGGACGTGCGGCTGCGACAGCGTCTGGATGGTCGCGAACACGTACCGGCGATCGGACTCCCTCGTGCCGCCGGCGAGCTTGCCGTAGTCGCTTTTGGCCCCGCCGAGGACTCGGCGATACTCCTCGATCGTCCGGTCCAGGATCTGTTCGCGGTGAACGACGAAGAGCATCCGCCGCGGGTTGACCGCGCGTACGTCCAATGCCGACAGGATCGTCTTGCCGGTACCGGTCGCGGAGATGATGATGGCCCGCTGCGCGCCCTCGGCCCGAGCGAGGTCGAGACTGAGCAACGCGTCCTGCTGCATGGAGTTGGGTCGAATGACGACCGCGCCGCGGTCATCCAGCTCCGGTACGAGTCTGCTCGGGGGCGCGGGTGCGACGTAGGTGGCGGCGTACGCGTCGATCCACTCCTGGGTGAGTGGTTCGGAGTCGAGGATCTGCTCGTGCAGAAGATCCTCGAACTGGCCGGCCAGGTCACTGCCGGTCGCCGCCGACACCTTCAGATTCCACTCGTGATTGTCGGCCAAGGCCGCGCTCGTCAGATTCGAACTGCCGATCACGGCCGTCACACCGTGACCGCCTTCGAATACGTAGCCCTTGGGATGGAAGCCTTTCGCCGTGTGACGGCGGACATCGAAGCCGAGCTGTCGTTGCAGGTTGAGGAGTTCGGCGAATGCCTGCGGTTGATTGAAGCCGAGGAAGTCCGATGTGATGAGTCGACCGGCTCCATCGAAGTCGATCAGATGCTGTTTGAGCTGCGCGATCGCCGCGGCGGAGACAAATGCCACCGAGAAAGTGAACGAATCGCAGCGATCCAGTTCCTCGATCAAGGCGTGCTGCACGGTGCTGTCGCCGCGGTTGAGGACCAGCTTGGGGTTGTAGTGGCGTGGCCCGGCAACCTCGGTCTCCCTGAGGTAGCCGAACTGAACGTCCAGAGCGAGCTGGTAGCTCACGTCCATCGCGTCGCTCACAGTTCGAACTCATTCAGGATCCGGTGGACAGCAGGTACGTCGGCGGGCGCCCAGTCGATCGTGGTCAGTTCGCCTGGCGGCAGCCACCTGAGCGCCGCATGCTCGGTCAGTGCCGGCGTGCCTGCGACGAGGCGGCAGTAGAAGGTGGTCAGGGTGACGACGCCGAAGTCGTACTCATGCGTGGTCGTCGCGACCCGATCACCGACCTCGACCTCACAGTTCAGTTCTTCGGCGATCTCTCGTTCCAGCGCGGCCCGAGAGGTCTCCCCCGGCTCGATCTTCCCGCCGGGAAACTCCCACAAGCCGGCCAACCTCCCGGCAGATCCGCGCTGGGCGCACAGGACGAGTCCGTCCTTGGTGATGACCGCACCCACCACGTTGATCTGCTTCACCAGGGCAACCTTTCCCTACGAAGGGTGTCAGCCTACTTAGGTGCCTTGGCGCGCCGTCGGACCAGGCCACACGGCGGACGCGATCCCCTTCTGGTGTAGAACACCGATGATACGTTCGGCCAATTGAGTGGATTTCAAGTCGCCGACCGACCTCAATCGTTGGGAGTCAGCAATGACCAGATTGTCATCAATCGTCACCTCCGCGACGCTCGGAGCATCGCTGCTTCTGACTCTTACCGCGTGTGGCAGCAGCACCGAGACTGAATCCCCGCCGAGTCCACCGGCGCAGTCCGCTCCGGCCAGCCCCACTGATAACGCTGCCGCTGATCCAGTTGCGTCCGGCAGTCCGGCGACGGTGGCTCCGAAATCGGGCGCTCCATCGACGGACCCTTACCGAAAGCTCCGTGGCGCGTTCGCGAACATCCCGGTCGTGGCCGAGGTGTATCCCATTCAGCGGGGCCCGAAGACGGCGACCGCAAATGTCCGATTCATCACGGCAAAAGGCTCCGATACCTTCCGGATCGGGACACTGAACGACAACAACCCGGAACTGGGCGACAAGAACAACACCGCTCCCGACGGGCTCCGGCTGATCGACTCAACCGCCGGAAAGGCATATCTGCCGGCGACCATCGGCGATCAGGAGTGCCTCTGCAGTCCTCGAGTCAATTCCATGCTGGACCACTACACCGATGTCACTGTCTCGGTGACCTTCGCCGCACCGCCTGCCGATCTGACGGCAATCGACCTGGTCATACCGAAATTCGGAACGGTGCGCGATGTCCCGCTCCAGTGAGATGCGGCACCGGAGAGCAGCCAGGCTGGTCATCACCGGCTCAGTAGCCGTCGGCCTTCTGACCGCGACAGTCGCAGTACCGGCCGTGTGGGCAACCCCGACGACGCCGGACGACGCCCCGATCATGGAGATCACAGCGCCCGTCGTCGATATCCAGTTCGGAATGTCCACGCTCGACGGGCGGGTGGCTGTCGAAGATCGCAAGAATGGCTCCGCGGCCCGGCTCGACTCCACTGTGCTCTTCGGCAAGGATTCCGCGCAGCTCCGGCTCGCAGCCCTCAAGGTGATCGACTCGCTCGCCCGCGACCTACGGAAGGGTGGACCCGGCAAGATCACCGTCACCGGCTACACCGACGACCTCGGTTCTGCCGCCCACGGGCTGAAACTCTCGAAGCAGCGTGCGGCCGCCGTCGCGGGGCGTCTTGAGAAATCCCTCGGCTCAGATTGGCCGGAGATCACCGTCGTCGGTAAAGGAGAAGCTGACCCCGCCGTGCCCAATAAGAACGAGAAGAACCGGAAACTCAACCGGCGAGTGATCGTCACCGTCAAGCGCTGAAACCGTCGAGGACCTCGGTCAGTTCGGCCCCGGGGTCATCCAGCGGCCAAGGCTCGCCCCATGCGGACCGCAGGCGAACAACCGCTACCTTGTTCTCGATACTCAGAAGACTTCCTCGATAATCAGAAGACAATCAAGGGCACATTCATGGCATCTGCGTCCGAAATCACCGTACGCCCGGTCGCCGAACCCGACGAGGTTCGCTGGCGTGAGCTATTCGCGGATTACCGCGAATTCTACAAACTACCAGAGTCCCGAGAAGTAGTGTCTCGGGTGTGGTCCTGGATTCACGACCCTGACCGCGAGTGTTTCGGACTCGTGGCGGAGCTCGACGGAAAGATCGTGGGAATCGCTCATTATCGCCGGTTCCTTCGACCCTCCGCCGGCAGCGTCGGAATCTGGCTCGATGACCTCTTCACCTCACCCGAGGCTCGCGGGAAGGGCGCCGGACGTGCGCTGATCGCACGCTTGCAGGAGATCGCAGACACCGAAGGCGCCTCGGTGGTGCGGTGGATCACCGCGGAGGACAACGAGCAAGCACAGGCTCTCTACCGCACCCTGGCCAAGCGTACGAACTGGGTCACCTACGACGCGCCACCGACTTCGGGATAGACGCCGTCGGTGACGCACCCCTCGCCCTGATGAACCACGGCGATGTCACACTCGCCAGGTGCTGGTTCAACGGCAGCATCGAGGACCGGTTGGCGGCACTGCGAGAGCTGCTCACCGGTGACGACGCCATCTTCAGCCTCACCCTCGACCTGGCCACCTACTTCGGTGAAATCGTCAGATCCACACGACCGGAGTGGCGCTGGGGACTCGATCTGACGCGATCCAGCCTGCGTGGCCCGATGCTCACGTCCCGCCGAATCATCCTGTGCACCGCACCACTCGGAGTCCGTGGCATCCGGGTGCAGGAGGACTGGGAGGCCGTGGTGGTGCTGCGCTACCGGAAGCCTGCGCACTTCCTGTTCGCCGGCCCGCTCGATCACGACTCCTGGCTGACACGCCTGCGCGACGGCTGCTCGGGTCGTGTCATCGACCTCTACCGAACCGACTGACCGGACCAGATGCTGCCTCGGCCTCGTCCGCCACCGCGGACAAGCCGTCGATTCGCGGCAGCGACCGCAAGGTCTGTGAGAACAAGCCCGCCACCAATGTGACCGCGCTAGCGACCACTGCCGGGAGCAAGGAACTCGTCCGCCCGGCATGCTCCAACAACCAACCGGTAAGCACCGTCGACAGTGGTGCCGACGCAATGGTCACAAGACCCAGCGCCGCCGTTGCCCGGCCTTGTAGACGATCGGGCGTCGCGGCCATGAACCAGGCTCGAAGACTTATCGGACTCGGCGGACCAGTTAGCGCCAAGAGCCCGAAGACCACGAACACTGCCTCCGGTTGGCGAGCCCGTAGCAACGCGAATGTCAGGACTACCTGCAACGCCGAACTGACCAGAAAGATCCTTCCCAAGCTGGCGATCCGCTGAATGCGGGGGGTCAGAAGGCTCCCTACGAGCAGAGCAGCGCCGAGGACGGTCTGCACCAAGCCCACGACCGCGGCCGGCTGACCAGACACCCGCAGCCCTAACGTGACTCCCGTCATCAGGCAGGAGATGCCGAACATATTGACTGCCGAGACCAGCGCCACTGTGCGAGGACCCGGCGACTTCAGCAACCAGGAAATCCCCTCTGCCGCCTCCTTCACCACATTCGACCGAGTCCGTGAAACCGGTTCCAGATCGGTCCGAACCATGCCTGCGAGCACGGCCGCGACAACGTTGGCTAGGGCATCGCCGATCAACGGAACAAAACGGCCGAGGCCGAACAAGGCACCTGCCAACGGCCCACCTACCAGGTTGCCGATCGACCCACGGACCTGCTGCACCGTCACCGCGACCCCGAGTCGATCCGCGGCCACCAAGCGTTTCACCGCAGCCGTCTCAGCCGGGTCGTAGAAGGTGGCCAAAGCGCCCACGAGGAAGCTGACCACGACCAGGTGCCACAAACTCACCACCCCGAACAGCGCGGCGACCGGCACACTGAACAGCGCCGCTGCCAGGGTCCCGGCCGACACCACCATGATCCGTTTGCGATCCAGCCGGTCCACCAGCGCTCCAGCAGGCAACGCCGTCAGCAGCCCGCCCAACGTGATCGCTGCCGCCACACCCCCTGCGATAGTCGCGCTTCCGCTCAGTTCCAGCGCGAGCAGCATCACCGCGAGGCCAGTCATGCTTGCCCCGATCAGCGACAGAGTCCGACCGACCATCAACAACCGGAAATCCCGCATACGGGTGTCCATTGCAGGCCCGGCCGACGAGGTCGACATACCGTGTCCTCTCGTTCCTCACCGGGCGCGGCTGACCGGCACTCTCCAACCTAGGAACAATTGGTGACGTCTTCTGTCATATATGTAGGAGGAGACTGGTCGAGTGCGCGCGGATCGCTTGCTCTCGATCGTCTGGCTGCTGCGCGCCCATGAACGGCTGTCGACCGCGGAACTCGCCCAACGGTTGGAGGTCTCGCGCCGCACGATCATGCGTGACATCGAGGCACTCTCAACCGCCGGGATTCCGGTGTACTGCGAGCGCGGGCCAGGTGGCGGGGTGCGTCTGATGCCTGGCTATCGCACGGACGTGACCGCGCTCAGCAGCGAGGAGAGCCGGGCCTTGTTCGCAGGGGTGACTACCTGGGGAGCCGAGTCACTCGGCCTCGGCGATGCACTCTCATCCGCGCTCAGAAAGCTCCTTGCTGCCGTGCCAGACACCCATCGGGTCGAATCCACAAGCATCGCCGCTCGCATCGTGGTCGATCCTCAAGGCTGGCTTCCGCAGCCCGAGCGCGAACATGTCGGGGCGACGTTCCGCACAATCCAAGACGCCGTACTCACCCGGCAGCGTCTCCGCATGACCTACCGGCACAAGAGCAGGTCTTCGGCGAAGACCACAGTGGTCGACCCGCAAGGGCTCATCAGCGCCGGGCGCAGTTGGTACCTCTGTTCCTCACGCGACGCAGCGCTCATGTTCACCAAACTCTCGCGCATCGATGAGGCCGAACTACTGCCAACGCCATGCGACCCGAGGAGGCAGGTCGATGTTGCGGCCGCCTGGCGAGAACAGCGAGAACAGTTCATCGGGAAGTTCGTTGCCGTCGTCGCAACCGCCTGGGTACGCGAAAGCCGCTGGAGTGACGCACACGAAGCGGCCATCAGAACCACGGAGATGGAGCCAACGAGCACGCCCCCACCAGGTGAGGGCTGGAGTTTCCTGCAACTGGAGTTCGTCGATCACCTGCATGCCATGACGTTCATGCTCGGGCTTGGCCCAGACGCCAGGATCGAAACGCCCGAGAGCCTCCGACAAGACTTCACCGCCTACCTCACGGACACCCTGAGGCTTATTCTGTGGTGCTGAAGAAGTAGAGCCCGATCGCGGCGGTGATTGTTGCAGTGAAGGTGTTGAGTGGGCGTCGGTAGTCGGTGTGTAGGGTTTTCCAGTTCTTGAGGTGGGCAATTCCGCGTTCGATGACGTAGCGGAGTTGGTTTATTTGTT
>JASGEZ010000013.1:0-6794 GCA_047605905.1 Microlunatus sp. | reverse complement strand
GTCACGGATGCGGCGATGCTCCATGCGCTCCGTTTCCCTGTCCGCCATTTCGTGCAAGACGACTCGATGACCATGTTCATCGGCCCCGATGAACCGGCACCCTCGTAGAGGTCGGTGTGATCGAGTGGCACGGTGTCATCGCCATCGCGCACGCCATGCGCCCGGCCCGAACCAAGTATCTGAGGTGAACCACCATGACTCGACGCTCCATTGAAGACATCAAGGCCCGTGCCGACGAGTTCGCCGACGCTTTCGAGAACTACGACCCGAAGCCCGGCGACCAGGACGCACCCCTCCCGCCCACGATGGCGGTCAAGCTCGCTGCATGGCGACGCGATGCCGCCGAGAAAGAACTTGCCGAAGCGGTACGCGCTGCGCGCGAGCAACGGCTGTCCTGGCGTGAGGTGGGAGAGGCGATCGGCACCAGCGGCGAAGCCGCCCGGCAGCGTTACAGCGCCTCAGCATGACCAGCGGTGCGATCATGCGGCGGATCAACGGTGAGTAGTTCGGGCCGTACCAGAGTCTCGGCGAGTCGGTGGGTCGAGAGCCTGCTGGAGTTTCCCTCGAAGCATCCCTATGCGCAGTTCGACGGCACACATTGGCGGCTCATCGAACTCGCCGATCTCATCGGCGTTGAGGTTGACCCAGTGCGCGTTCGGCCCGGACGCACGACGCTCCTCATTCCACGAGACGGTGAAACCGGCGATCGGGCTGGCGCTGTTCGCCAGGGCCTTCGACCGGCAGGACGCCCACGCCGCCGCGATGCGGGCCGCCCAGCTGCTGCTCGACCACCGCCTATATCGCGTCAGCGGCACAGGAGAGCCGATCCACCCCTCCTGGATCCAGCTGCACTATCCGCCGTACTGGCACTACGACATCCTTCAGGGACTGCGACTGATGGAGATCCTTGGGCTCCTCGGAGACAAAGGCACCAGAGATGCCCTCGACCGGCTGCGGTCGCGACGCAGGCCCGACGGCGGCTACTCCTGTCGTTCTTGGTCGTCCCGCAGACAGCCGCCTGCACACGCCTATGGTCGCGGCTCATCCAACGTCCTGCTCAACGCCCGCGCCAACCGGATACTCGCCGCGGTGACCCGTAAGACACTTCTGGTGGGAGCAGAGGGACTCGAACCCCCGACTCCCTGCTTGTAAGGCAGGTGCTCTAACCAACTGAGCTATGCTCCCGTGGCTCCCGGTTGAGACCGAGAACAGCGGACAAATCTAGTGGGCGGCAGCGCAGCAGGCCAACTCCGGCCGACTTCGCGCTGGTCCTCGCACCCGAGTTCTGGGGTTACGGGAGCCCTTCGCTCGCCGGGCACTGGCTGTAGGGTTCGACGAGTTCGGCCTAACAGAGGTGCTGATCGCCTTGCCGTACAGCCGCAATCCGGGGATGGTCGTCGTCCGGTTCGGCTTCGAGCCGGACGGTGAGGTCAGCTATGGTGACGCGCGGTTCCGCCAGTATCGGCTGACGCGAACGACATGGTCCGCCGCAACCGGAGAACTGATTCCGCGACG
This sequence comes from Microlunatus sp., assembly GCA_047605905.1. Classification (GTDB taxonomy): domain Bacteria; phylum Actinomycetota; class Actinomycetes; order Propionibacteriales; family Propionibacteriaceae; genus Microlunatus. The sequence goes on along the minus strand of JASGEZ010000013.1, from coordinate 5,279 downwards.
ACCCGATCGTGATCCGGCGTCGGCGCGGCTTTCTCGGCTACGTTTGGATCACGATCTCCGACGGTGGCCGGACTGCCCCGCGGGGGAGGGATGCAGGCGATGAACAAGAATTTCCTGACCGGCTTGGGTGCCCTGACGGGCCTGGTGAGCATGGCCGGCATGATCAGGCTGATCGAAGGTGCCGGACTGACCTCGGCCTTCTCCTGGGCGTTCCTGCTGCTGGCCATGATCCCGTGGGTCGTCTATGCGGCCTGGCGAGCTCGACGCGGCTCGTTGAGCCGAACGGCCGGGCTGGCCGTCCTCGCGATCGACGTCGTCGGGTTTGTCGGTGTCTGGCTGTTCACCCTCGGTCCGGTGATCGCCCTGGCAGCATCGCTCGTCGCGTTCGGGATCATCTGGGTGCACGACTGGCCGCAGCGCCGCGTCCGCGGCGAAGACGTCTTCGTTCGCATCGAAGAGCTGGCTGAGACGTCGGAGCCCGTCTCCTGATCGGGCGGCGCCGGCTGCCGCGACCGGGAGGTGCGCTCGAGGCAGCTGGAATTTCGAAGGCGTACGAGGATCGTCCGGTCCTGCGTGAAGTCAACCTGGAGATCGGTCCTGGTCAGGTGTTGGGCGTCTCGGGTCCGTCGGGCTCCGGCAAGACGACGCTGGTGCACATCATCGCCGGGACGATCGACCCGGACGCCGGCTCGGTGCAGCTGAGCGGCGTCACCCTGACCGACGCCGACGTGCTGGTCGAAACCGCTCACCGCAATCTGATGCTGGTCAAACAAGACGCGGTCCTCGATCGAGATCTCAATGTGGCGGGCAACATCGCGTACGGGCTGCCGCGGGACAAGCGTCGTCGGCATGCCGGGGCGCGCCGGGTGGCGATGATGATGGACCTGTTCGAGTTGCCCACTCCGCTGGCCGACAGCCGCCCGCAGGAGTTGTCGACAGGGGAGCGCCAGCGCGTATCAATGGCCAGAGCCATCGTCGGCTTCGGCATCGGCGGACCCGAGGCTGCGGTGCTGCTGGACGAGCCGCTGTCCGCTGTCGAGCTGGGCACCCGCGTTCGGCTGTTGCAAGCGGCGCTGGCCGATGTCGGCGGTTGTCCGATCCCGGTCCTGCTGGTGAGCCACGACGCCGACGAGATCGCCGCGTTGTCCGCACGGAGCGCGGCTCTGGTCGAGGGCCGGCTGGTCTACGCCTGACGGTTCACCTGCCTACCGGTGTCCGCCCAGTAGAGTGGTCGATTGTGGCTGGACCGGATTTTCCTACAGAGCTCTCCGCCCTCGACAAGGCACTGACCTCGATCGAGGCGGTCGTCGACCCCGCGGCCAAGAAGGCGGAGATCGCCGAACTGTCCGAGCAGGTCGCCGCGCCGGACCTGTGGGACGACGTCGACAACGCACAGCGCATCACCTCGCGGTTGTCCGCACTCCAGTCCGAGATCGACCGGCTCGCGGATCTGCGTTCGCGGCTGGAGGACCTGAGCGTTCTGGTCGAGCTGGCCACCGAGGAGGCCGACGCGTCCTCGATGACGGAGGCCGAGACCGAGCTGTCCTCGCTGCAGCAGGCGGTCGAGTCGCTGGAGGTGCGTACGCTGCTCTCCGGCGAGTACGACCAACGCGAGGCACTGGTCACGATCCGATCCGAGGCCGGCGGCGTGGACGCGGCCGACTTCGCCGCGATGCTGTTGCGGATGTATCTGCGCTGGGCCGAGCGCCACGGCTACTCGGCCGAGGTCTACGACACCTCCTACGCCGAGGAGGCGGGCATCAAGTCGGCGACTTTCCAGGTCAAGGCGCCGTACGCGTACGGGACCCTGTCGGTCGAGCAGGGCACCCACCGGCTGGTGCGGATCTCCCCGTTCGACAACCAAGGGCGTCGGCAGACCTCGTTCGCCGGGGTCGAGGTGCTGCCGGTGACCGAAGAGGCCGATCACATCGACATTCCCGAGGCCGACATCCGGATCGATGTGTTCCGCTCCTCGGGTCCGGGTGGTCAGAGCGTCAACACCACCGACTCCGCCGTCCGGATCACCCACCTGCCGACCGGCATCGTCGTCTCCTGCCAGAACGAAAAGTCGCAGCTGCAGAACAAGGCAGCGGCGCTGCGGGTGCTGCAGGCCAGACTGCTGGAGAAGGCCCGGCGTGATCGTGAGGCCGAGATGAACGCGCTGAAGGGCGACGGGGGCAACAGCTGGGGCTCGCAGATGCGCTCCTACGTGCTGCATCCCTACCAGATGGTCAAGGACCTGCGGACCGACTTCGAGGTCTCCTCACCCGACTCCGTCTTCGACGGCGAGCTGGACGGCTTCATCGAGTCCGGCATCCGCTGGCGCAAGACCACCGAGAAGGCGTAGGGGGAGCACCAAATACGCAGAGATCGCGGCCGGCTGACCTACACTCAACGATGGCCTATTGCCGGGCTCGGTTGCCCGGCCCCTGTCGTCTACCCGGCCGAGGCATGACGTGATTCGTTTCGACAACGTGAGCAAGACCTACGACGGGCAGCGCCGTGCTGCCCTCTCGCAGGTGTCGGTCGACATCGAGAAGGGCGAGTTCGTCTTCCTCGTCGGCCCGTCCGGATCGGGCAAGTCGACCTTCCTGCGGCTGATCCTGCGCGAGCAGCGGCCGAGCAAAGGCAAGGTGATCGTCGCCGGCCGGGAGCTGAACAAGCTGCACAGCTGGAAGATCCCGGCGCTGCGCCGCCAGATCGGTACGGTCTTCCAGGACTTCCGACTGCTGCCGAACAAGACGGTCGCCGAGAACGTGGCCTTCGCCCTACAGGTGATCGGCAAACCGTCGTCCACCATCAAGCGGGTGGTCCCCGAGGTGCTGGAGTTGGTGGGCCTGGAAGGCAAGGGCGGGAGACTGCCGGACGAACTGAGCGGTGGCGAGCAGCAGCGCGTCGCGATCGCCCGGGCGTTCGTCAACCGGCCCAAGATCCTGATCGCCGACGAGCCCACCGGGAACCTCGACCCGGCGACCAGCGTTGGCATCATGAAGCTGCTCGACCGGATCAACCGCTCCGAGACCACGGTGCTGATGGCGACCCACGACTCGACGATCGTCGACCAGATGCGCAAGCGGGTGATCGAGCTCGAGGACGGTGTCGTGGTCCGTGACCAGAGCCGTGGCGTGTACGGCTACCAGTGAGCCACCCGAGCGATGAGAGTCCCTCGACCGGTGAGTCCGCCGGATCCTTCCCCCTGCTAGCCACTTCCTACCTCTGAGACCGAGGACCAGCATGCGTTTCCGCCACATCTTCTCCGAGACCTTCGCCGGCTTGCGGCAGAACCTCACCATGACCTTGGCCGTGGTGATGACGATGTGGGTGTCGTTGTCGCTGTTCGGCGCCGGCCTACTCGCCAACCAGCAGGTCGGTCTGATGAAGGGCCGCTGGTACGACAAGATCGAGATCTCGATCTTCTTCTGCACCCCTCAGGTCGGTGGGGAGAACTGCACCCCCGGTCAAGGTGCCACCGAGGCGGAGAAGGATGCCGTCCGCCAGACGCTCGAGGCCAACCCGGAGGTCGCACCGGGCGGGGTCTACTTCGAGAGCAAGCAGGAGGCATGGGAGGAGTTCCAGAAGGCGTACGAGGGCAACCCCATCCAGGACTCGTTGACCGCCGAGGAGATGCAGGAGTCGTTTCGGGTCAAGCTGAAGAACCCGGAGGAGTATCAGGGCGTGGTGAGCGCGGTCTCGGGACTCAAGGGTGTGCAGAAGGTCCAGGATCTGCGGCAGTACCTCGACCCGTTCTTCTCCTGGCTGAACCTGCTGCAGTGGGGGACGATCGTCGCCTCGGCGCTGCTGCTGCTCGCGGCGGCACTGCAGATCGGCAACACCATCCGACTGGCAGCCTTCGCCAGACGTCGAGAGATCGGCATCATGCGCCTGGTCGGAGCGAGCAACCTCTATATCACGTTGCCCTTCCTTTTTGAAGCCATCATCTCCGCGCTCGTCGGAGTCGTCCTCGCATCAGCCACTCTCGTCACAGGTGTTTACTTGGTCATCATGCGTAAAGCTGAAGTCTCCATTCAGTCTTTACCGTGGATTGGGTGGAAGGAGACCCTTTTGGCCGTCTTGGGGGTTGCGGTCGTCGGGCTCGCGCTGTCTATCATCCCGACGCTGATAACGACTCGTAAGTACCTCAGGGTGTAATAAGGAAAATCTCAACCTCAATTGCACCTTGAGGGTCTCGGACCGGAGGGTCCGGGGTCAACAAGACACGCGATTGGGGATTGAGCTGTGGCACCGGATCTTCCCTGCGTCCACCTGGACGCTCCGGAGAGCAGCGAAGCACCAGAGCACGACAACTGCTTCGCCGATGACCGAACACCGAGGAAGTCTGGCCGGCCCGGGCTGGCTCGCTGGTCGGAGTTGAGGGCGTGGCTGCGCTGCCGCTTGCGGCAGAGTCTGCGGCTCGTGGCGGTGATCGGTATCGCTTCCGCGCTGACCTTCACGTTGCTGCCGAGCGCCAAGGCGGACAACCTCACTGATCGACGTGACCAGGTGCGGGCTCAGCAGGCGGCCAAGAAGCACGAGCTGAACGAGTCCTCCCATGCTCTCAACGCCGCCGCCGACGCGGTGAGCGCAGCCGAAGCCGAGTTGGCCGCAGCCCAGGCGGCTTTGGCCCAGACCCGCGTCGAGCTGGCCGCGGCTCAGCGGTTGGACGTCGCAATGGCGGCCAAGCTGAAGGTCGCCCAGAAGCGGCTGGCCAAGGCCAAGGCAGCGGTCGCGGAGAACCAGCGGAAGCTGGACGCCGAGAAGAAGCTGGCCGGCCAGATCGTGCGCGATCAGTACCAGCGGCAGACCAACCTGTTGCCGATCGCCGTTCTGGTGGAGAGCAACAGCACCGCCGATCTGCAGACCCGGTTGCAGTGGTCGACCACGATGTTCGACACCAGCGCGGCCACGATCAAGCAGACCGAGATCCTGCAGGCCAAGCTCGATGCCGAGAAGGCCAAGCTGGCCGCCATCGAGAAGGAGATCGCGGCCGATCGCAAGAAGGCGGCCGACAACTTGGTCGTCAAGCGACGGCTGGAGGCACAGGCCACCCAACAGCAGGCGTCCGTGGCCTCCCTGCTGTCCCAGCGGCAGGCTGCGCAGTCGCAGGCAGCGGCCCAGGTCGCCCAGGACAAGAGCGAGTACGCCAAGCTCACCCGGGAACGGGCGAGTGTCGAGCAGCGGATCGCCGCCCGGATCGCACGGGCCAAGGCTGCGGCAGCGCGGAAGGCTGCTGCCGAGCGGGCGGCCAGGATCGCGGCGGCCAAGGCGGCGGCGGCCGAGCG
>JASGEZ010000012.1:0-10417 GCA_047605905.1 Microlunatus sp. | reverse complement strand
CTAGGGCGTGTCCCGTAAACGATTGTGGCTGGGTGGGGTAGGCAGGTGGTGTGCATGATCGTCATGACCTGACCGATAGCCAGTGGGCGGTGTTGGAGCCGTTGCTGCCCAGTTGCCAGGCCCGGCGTGGCCGGCCGTGGGCCGATCACCGCAAGGTCGTCAATGGCGTGTTGTGGCGCACCCGGACGGGGTCGCCGTGGCGGGACCTGCCGGTGTCGTATGGGTGCTGGAAGACGGTGTACAACCGGCATCGGCGCTGGTCGGGCGATGGCACCTGGGAGGCGGTGCTGGCTGAGCTGCAGCGGGGCTGCGACAGCGGGGAGTCGCCGTGGTCGGTCGGTGTCGATTCCACCGTGATCCGTGCGCACCAAGATGCTGCCGGGGCGCCGCACTGCCCGCCGAGTGATATTCCGGCGGAGCGGCTTGCGGTGGCGTTGGACGATCATGTTTCCGGGCCAGCCGCGCGTGCCACAGGGGGCAGGATCGAATTACAAGAAATCGGCCGATCCGGGGCCGGTTCCAGCACCTGATCCTCAACCAGACAAGCCTGATCCTCAACCGGGCAAGGCGAAGCCGGCCGAGCGGGAGGCGTTGGGACACTCCCGTGGTGGCCTGTCGACCAAGGTTCACCTGGTCGCCGACCAGCGGTGCCGACCACTCGGGTTCGTGACCACCGTCGGTCAACGCCACGACGCGGTCGCTTTCGAACTCACCCTCAACAAGCTGGCGGTCCGCAGGCTAGGTCCGGGCCGGCCCCGGACCCGGCCCGACTATGTGATGGCGGACAAGGCGTACTCCTCCAAAGCCATCCGTGCCTACCTCGCCCGGCGAGGAATCAAGGCGGTGATCCCGGTCAAAGACGACCAAGCCGCGGCCCGGGCTCGCAAGGGCCGCCTGGGTGGTCGGCCACCTGTGTTCGACAAGACTCGCTATCGCGAGCGCAATACCGTCGAACGGGCAGTCAACAAGCTCCGCGCCACCCGTGCTGTGGCCACCCGCTACGACAAGCGGGACTACATGTACCGGGGCACCCTGACCGTCGCCGCCATCCGGATCTGGCTCCGCGACCCCACACTCACCCATTTGCAGGACACGCCCTAGGGTGGGTCGGGTGAGCGCAGCCCTGGAGCATGCCCGAGACCTGGCGGAGTTCGTGACTGCCTCGCCGACGTCGTTCCACGCTGCTGCGGCTGGCCAGGAGCGACTGGCCGCGGTCGGGTTCGGCATCGTCGATGAGAGTGCGGCCTTCGAGGCGGAGCCGGGTGCGTACGTCCTGGTCCGTGACGGTGCCCTGGTGGCCTGGCGGATCCCGGCCGGTGCCGGGCCGGGCACGCCGTACCGGATTGTCGGAGCGCACACCGACTCACCGGGCTTCGTGCTGAAACCCCGGCCCGACATCAGTACGGCGGGCTGGCAGCAGCTGGGGATGGAGATCTACGGCGGACCGCTGCTCAACTCCTGGCTCGACCGCGAGCTGGGTCTGGCCGGTCGCATCGTGCTGACAAGCGGGGAACAGCGCCTGGTCCGGACCGGCGCCATCATGCGCATCCCTCAGCTGGCCATCCACCTGGATCGAGCCGTCAACGAGGAGGGCATCAAGCTCGACCGGCAGGCGCACACGGCTCCGGTGTGGGGTGTCGGTCGGTCCGATCTGAGGATCATGGACCAGATCGCGCTGCTGGTTGGGTCCGCGCCTGATGAGATCGTGGGGGCGGATCTGTCGGCGTACGCAACCACACCGCCCGAGGTCTTCGGTCCGACCGATGAGTTCCTCGCCTCCGGTCGGCTCGACAACCTGTCCAGTGTTCACGCGGGGCTGACCGCGCTGATCAACATCGCCGAGGGCAACACCGCCGAGAGCGACGCGATCACCCTGCTGGCCGCGTTCGACCATGAGGAGATCGGCAGCGCGTCCCGGTCGGGCGCTGCGGGACCGTTGCTGGCAGATGTCCTCAGCCGCATCTCGACCGCCATGGGCGCCACGCTCGACGACCATCAGCGGGCGCTGGCGGGCTCGATCTGTCTCTCGGCCGATACCGGCCATGCCGTGCATCCGAACTACGTCTCCCGACACGATCCGGCCAACCGGCCGCTGCTCAACGGTGGTCCATTGCTCAAGATCAATGCCAATCAGCGGTACGCCACCGATGCGGTCGGGGCTGCGAGTTGGCGCCGGGCCTGCCGGACGGCGGAGGTGCCGACTCAAGAGTTCGTCTCCAACAATGCCGTCCCGTGCGGCAGCACCATCGGGCCGCTGACCGCGACCCGGCTGGGCATCCGGACCGTCGATGTCGGCATCCCGCTGCTGTCGATGCACTCGGCGCGCGAACTCGCGGGGGTCAGCGACCCGTGGTTCCTGCGCCGGGCGATCGAGGCGTTCTTCCAGCAGGACTGACTTCCACCCGGCTGAGCGAGTCGGGCGTACCGGGCGGGCGCCCATATGCTTGTCCGCTGTGGCACTCACCATCGGCATCGTCGGTCTCCCCAACGCGGGCAAGTCGACCCTCTTCAACGCGCTGACCCGCAACGACGTCCTCGCGGCGAACTACCCGTTCGCGACGATCGAGCCCAACGTGGGAGTGGTCGGCGTACCCGATCCGCGGCTGGAGGTGCTGGCGAAGATCTTCGGTTCCGAGCGGATCCTGCCCGCGACGGTGAGCTTCGTCGACATCGCCGGCATCGTCCGCGGGGCCAGCCAGGGCGAGGGGATGGGCAATGCCTTCCTGTCGCACATCCGTGAGGCGGACGCGATCTGCCAGGTCACCCGGGTTTTCGAGGATCCCGATGTCACGCACGTCGATGGCAAGGTGAACCCGAGCAACGACATCGAGACCATTTCGACCGAGCTGATCCTCGCCGACCTGCAGACCATCGAGAAGGTGCTGCCCCGGCTGGAGAAGGAAGCCCGGATCAACAAGGCCAAGGTCCCTGCACTCGCCGCGGTCAAGCAGGCCCAGGAGGTGCTGAACTCCGGGCGTACCGTCTTCGCCGCCGGTCTGGACACCGAGCCGTTGCGTGAGCTGTTCCTGCTGACCGCGAAGCCGTTCCTGTACGTGTTCAACTGCGACTCCGACGAGTTGGCCGACGAGGACCTCAAGGCCCGGATGCGGACCCTGGTCGCCCCTGCCGAAGCCGTCTTCGTGGACGCCAAGATCGAGTCCGAGCTGGCCGAGATGGAGCCCGACGAGGCCCGTGAGTTCCTGGCCGAGATGGGCATCGACGAGCCCGGCCTGGACCATCTGGCCCGGGTCGGCTTCGACACCCTCGGACTGCAGACCTATCTGACCGCCGGCCCCAAGGAGTCCCGGGCCTGGACCATCCCCAAGGGCGCAACTGCACCAGAAGCGGCCGGTGTCATCCACACCGACTTCCAGAAGGGCTTCATCAAGGCCGAGGTCGTCTCCTTCGACGATCTGGTCGAGGCCGGCTCCATGCAGGCGGCCAAGGCCAAGGGCCGAGTCCGCCTGGAAGGCAAGGACTACGTCATGGTTGATGGCGACGTGGTGGAGTTCCGGTTTAACGTCTAGCGTTATTGACGTATCGCGTTAAGTCTGTCACGCTGTCTTGTGATCAGATCCTTCGCAGACAAGGCGACCGAGCGGCTCTGGCATCGGGACCGGGTGCCGTCGATCGATCCTCGTGTGCAGAAGGCAGCCCTTCGAAAGCTCGCTCAGATCCACGCTGCGCGGTTCCTCGAATCGCTGCGTGTTCCACCTGGGAACCGGTTGGAGCAGTTGAAGGGTGACCGCGCGGGCCAGCACAGTGTCCGCGTGAACGATCAGTGGCGGATCTGTTTCACCTGGACAGAAGGAGGTGCTGAAGATGTCGAGCTCGTCGACTATCACTGAGAAATGGGCTCCCGTTCATCCGGGTGAGGTGCTGATGGAGGACTTCATCAACGGGTTCGGGATCACCCAGAACAAGCTGGCGGTGTCGATCGGCGTGCCGCCGCGACGAATCAACGAGATCGTTCACGGCAAGCGTGCGATCACCGCTGACACAGCGCTCCGCTTAGGGCGCTACTTCGGCATCGATCCGCAGTTCTGGCTGAATCTGCAGACTCACTACGAACTGGAGCTTGCGGAGGATCGCGTGGCCGAGCAGATCGCAGCGATCAGACCGCTGAGCGCGGCGTGATCCGCGCGTCAGCTTCCCTCCGTGCGGACTCGGACACAGGACGCGCTTTGGTAGTGGACCCCTCGTGGCGGTGACCGGCTTGCTCTTCCGCTTCGGTGTGCAAGTCCGCAGGGAACGCCTCGGCCGATCGTCAGTAGCGGAAGGGATTGCGTCGATCGGGGAGCAGGTATGGGCCGGTCTCGTAGAACACGATTAGCGGCTTGCCGCGCTTGTTCTGCCAACGCTCGGCCATGACGACCGTCGGTACTTTGCCTTGCGCTGGCCCTTCTTGAGGAGGCGCACGCGCTCTGTGGGGTCGATCATCTTCCGCCTCGCGTAGCCGAGCGCCTCAGGAACGGCCTTCTTGTCTGACGACCGTGTTGGCTTGCGGCCACACCAGAGCAGTGCCCAATCCGCACCTGAGTCGACGGCGCGGAAGGCGTCTTCGACGGTGACCGCCTCGTCAGTCCGCTGCCAATCACCCATGCTCCGATCGTACGGGCACGTCGGGGAGCATCAAGGTCGTCGGCACCCGTCGCGATCCGGAGTTGGCCGAGGCAACCTCAAGCAGTCCGCAATAGGGGTCGGTAGGTGTCAGTCCGCGGCCCTCCACCCTGTTGATATCATGATATCAACAGGGTGGAGGTGGTAGCTATGACCAACGTTCTCATCCGCGGGCTCAGCGAAGCGGCAGTGGAGCGGATTGACGCCAGTGCGGCTGCACAGGGTTTGTCGCGCAACGAGTTCTTGCGCCGCAAGCTGGAAGGCGAGGTGCAACCAGCTGCGGGTGTGGCAATCACTGCCGAAGACTGGGCCCGGTCCGCAGCCACCTTCGCTGACCTTTCAGATTCTTCGGTGATGGACTCCGCGTGGCGGTGACCGGTTGGCTCATCGACAAGTCCGCCTACGTGCGGATGCAGTCGGGGCAAGCCCTGCACATCGATCAGTGGAGCGCCCGGATCGAACGTGGACTCGTACGGCTATCCACGGTGACGAGGCTCGAACTGGGGTTCTCCGCGCGCTCGGGTACGGCTGGGCGTGAGGCGTTCGGCCTGCCCCCGCTGTCGCTCATGCCCATCGAGCATCTGACCCCTGCGACGGAGGACCGCGCGTGGGAGGTTCAGATGCTGCTCGCTGACCGCGGCCGCCACCGCGCGCCATCCATTCCAGATCTGCTGATTGCGGCGACGGCGGAGAAGGCGGGGCTGACGGTGCTCGCGGTGGACAAGGACTTCGACCTGATCGCGGAGATCACGGGCCAGCCGGTGGAGACTCTTGCCCTGAAGTGATGTCACGGCCCGGAGCCGCGGACGGCGCGTCAGCGGTGAGCGGTCGGATCGGGCGCTTGGTTGCTCGGCGCAGGGCCACGTCAAGCGCGGTCCAGGCGAGCGCCGTGGCGCCGTCGCGCAGGGTCTGTTCGGCGACGGGGCCGACGCAGGCGTCGGCGAAGGCGGGTTGGTGGTTGCTGGCCTCGCCGCCGACACCGATGTAGGGATGGATCGCGTCGACTACGAGTGACACGTTGCCCATGTCGGTCGAGGCGCGGTTCATGGTGGCGGCGACGGGGTCGACGTCGAAGTTTCGCCCGAGTGCGATGGCATTCGCGCGGTAGAGCTCCTGCGCCTCGAGGTTGGTACGCATCTCCGAATAGCGGCCGCCCTCAGGAGTCACGGCGAGGGTCGCGCCGGTTGCGAGCGCGCCGGCTTCGAAGCACTTGAGTACGCGTTCCTCGACCTCGATCAGCTGCTTTGTGGTTTCGGCGCGTACGTACCAGCGACCCTCGGTCCGTTCGGGGATGGCGTTCGGTGCCTCGCCGCCGCGGGTCTGCACGCCGTGGACGCGTACGCTCCCGGGCAGCTGCTGCCGCAGCAGTGCGATCGCGGTCTGCGCGAGGATGAACGCGTCGTTGGCGTTGATGCCGCGCTCCGGGTACGCGGCCGCGTGCGCCGCCCTGCCGTCGTACCGAATATGCCAGTGGGCAACGGCGAACGGCTTGGCTTCGGCGACGTCGACCGGGGCCGGGTGCGCCATCAGCGCGAAGTCGAGTTCACCGAACGCACCGCGTTCGAGCAGTTCGATCTTGCCCCCGTACCCCTCCTCGGCCGGGGTGCCGATGACCTCGACGGTGATCCCGACCTCGTCCGCGACCTCCGACAGCGCGATCGCCCCGCCGGCCGACATCGCGGAGATGAGGTTGTGACCGCAGGCGTGCCCGAGTCCGGGCAGTGCGTCGTACTCGGCGAGGAAGCCGACCGTGAAGCGGCGCTCGGCGGCATCCCCGGGGCGGTACACCGCACGGAAGGCCGTGTCGAGCCCGAGGTAGGGCTGCTCGATCTGGAAGCCGTGTTCGGCCAGGAGTGCCGCGACGGCCGCCGATGAGCGGTGCTCCTGCCAGCCGAGTTCAGGATCGGCGTGCAGTTGGTTCGAGAGAGCAATGAGAGCAGCGTCGATGCGTGATCGGCGCGCCGCGATCCGCTGCTTCAGGGCGTCACTCACGGGCATCTCCGCCGCACTCGGATCACTCGTCGCCCGGCACACCGTACGAGGGCGCAGCCCCAGGATTCAGCCCGCGGTTCACGTAGTCGTCGCGCTGCGGCAGCCATTCCTCCAGTGCTCGGCCGAGGGCGCCGATCGGATCCTCGTCGGCCCAGTCGACCCGCAAGTCGGTGATGCGCCAGCCCGCCGATCCCACGACGGAGAGACCGGCCGAGTGCACCGGGCCCTCCTCACCGCCTGCGGCCACGGCTGCCTGTAGTGCGGCGTACAGGCGCTCCTCGATCCGGCCTGGGGTCGACAGAGCGGTGTCGACGAGCGCGTCGAGTACATCGAGACCAGCGAGCATGTTGCCGCCCGCGACGGCGTTCTCGCGGGTGGCCGCGCCGAAGTTGCCGAGGGCGCGACCGCCGGAGAAGACGGCGGCGCGGCCCTGATTGTCGAGCACCAGCAGCTGGCGGTAGTCGATGGTCTCGGGATCCGCGGCGGCCACGACCGCGTCGATGGCTTCCTGTGCGCTGCGGCCCGCCCGGAGCTGGTCGAGGAGCTTCGGACCGAGTCGGGGATCGGTCACGTTCTGTGAGTTGGCGCCGCCGATGCCGTCGGCGAGATTCAGGCAGCGCGCCGCCACCGCGGGCGACGACGAGGAGATCGCGGAGCCGAACTCGCCGGTCTCGGGATCGCGGAGAATGAGGGAGAAGGTCACTGTTCGCCCCGCTCGCTGATCACGGCGGTCGCATCGATCTCGACCAGCCACTCGGGGCGGGCGAGCGCCTGCACCACGATGCCGGTCGATACCGGGTAGACACCCTTCAGCCACCTGCCCACCGTGCGGTAGACGTCCTCGCGGTAGCGGGGATCGACGAGATAGATGGTGACCTTGACGATGTCCTCGAGGCGGCTGCCGGCCTCTTCGAGCAGCATCTTGATGTTGCTCATCGCCTGCTCGGTCTGCGCGGTCACATCGCCGACGCCGACCGACTCCCCGGTCTCGAGATCCTGGCCGATCTGCCCGCGGAGATAGACGACGCCGCCGGCGACCACGGCCTGGCAGAGGTCGTTGTCGAGGTTCTGCTCCGGGTAGGTGTCTCGGGTGTTGAACTTCCTGAGACGTCGATGGGTCGGTTCGGTCACGGTGATCTCCCTGGTCGGGTGCGGGAAAGCGGCGCTGGCGCCTGGCCCCCATTCTCTCGACAGCCCTTCCTCGACGGCAAAATGGCCACCATCAACCGCTGCTCGTGGAGCGAACATGTCGAGCCACACCCGAGACCACCGAAGTGCTCGTTGTCGGCGCCGGCCAGGCCGGTGTGACGCTTATCTCCCGGACCCGGTATCAGAACCGGCCGTCAGGACTACTTTGAGATATGAGGTTTCGGTCACGTTCGCTGCGTGGCTTCAGGGCGTACGCGGTGTGCGGCGTGAACACCGTGTCCTTTGCCCTGACCGCCACTGACGCTGCACGCCACGGTCTGCTCGGGTTCTGCGTCGAGCGGTCGACCGACGGCGGCCCGTTTCGGTGGCTGCCGGGATTCAAGGTGTTCCGCTCGCTGGTGCCCGATCCGTCGCCCACCGATCAGGTGTCGACCTACGTGCACCCGATCCAGTCGTTCGTGTGGGACGACTTCACCCTCGCGCCGGACACGTCCTACACGTACCGATTCCATCCGATGCGGGGCACGCCGGCCAAGCCTCGGCGCAATCAGCCGGTCACGGTCACGATCCGCACCGAACCGCTCGTCGGCGCGACTCATGACGTCGTGTTCAACCGCGGGGTGGCCTCCAGCCAGGCGTATCAGAACCGGTTCGGCGGTCTTGCACCCGACAAACAACCCACGCCTGAGCTTCGGCAGCAGGCTCTCGATTGGCTCAGCCGGGATCTGGACGATCACTTGCTGGGCTTCATTCGGAGCGCCGGAGCCGGCGACGGCTTGCATGGCGCGTTCTACGAGTTCAGCTATCGCCCCGTGCTGGACGAGCTGGTTGCTGCGGTGGGCCGGGGCGTCGGGGTCCGGCTGGTGGTCGACGCCAAGGACGCGAAGGGCGGTCCCCGGGATGCCAACGATGCCGCGATCGCCGCTGCCGGGTTCCCGCCGGAGACGATCATCCGGCGCCAGGCCCGAGTGTCGGCCATCGCGCACAACAAGTTCTTGGTGCTGCTCCGTGGCGACACTCCTGAGCGGGTGTGGACGGGCTCGACGAACCTGACCATGGGTGGCATCCACGGTCAGTCCAATGTCGGCCATCTGGTGCGTGATCCGGGCACGGCGGCCGCGTACGCCGCCTACTGGGACCTGCTGGCGACCGATCCGGGTGGGCGCCGCGAGGATCCCGCCAGCCTGAAGCGCAGCCGCAATGCGGACTACCTGGCTGCGGTCGCTGCCCTCAGCCCTGCGCCGGTCGGGCGCAGCGAAGTGGTCTCCGGCATCACGTCCGTCTTCAGTCCTCGATCCGGTCTGGGACCGCTGCAGCTGTACGCGCGGTTGATCGGCCCCGATGCCACCTCGCTGGTCTGCGCAACGTTCGCGTTCGGCATCGCGCAGGAGATCCAGGACGTGGCTGCCGCCGGCACCCCCGATGGGCCACTGCGGTTCTTCCTGCTCGAGACACTCGGCAAGGCGACGGTGCGGCTGGACGCCAGTCGCAACGTCTACGAGGCGTGGGGCTCCGAACTGGACCACCATCTCGGTCGCTGGGTTGCGGAGACCACCACTCGTGAACTGGGACTCAACAAGCACGTCGCGTTCATCCACGACAAGTTCCTGCTCTGCGATCCTTTGGGACCGGATCCGATCGTGGTCAGCGGCTCGGCCAACTTCTCCCACGCTTCGACCACCGACAACGACGAGAACATGATCATCATCCGTGGCGACCGTCGAGTGGCCGACATCTACTTCACCGAATTCAACCGGCTGTTCTTCCACTACTACTTCCGCTCGGTGGTGCAGCGGATCCAGTCCAAGGGCGGACCCGACGACGACGCGGCCCTCGACCTGGTCGAGGACGACTCGTGGACCACGAAGTATGCGCCCGGCACTCTCCGTGCCAAGCGGGTTGCGAAGCTGGCCGAGATGGTGGGAGCGCAGCTGGCCTGACGGCCGGGGGCTGGTTGGATGGCCGAGTGACGACGGTCAACGAATACGGGCAACCCATCGGCGCGCCGGTTCCCGGCTGGGCGCCCGTCGAGCGACCCTCGGCGGAACGGATCGTGGGTCGATACTGCACGCTCGAGCATCTCGATCCCGACCGGCATGCCGAGGATCTCCATGCTGCGTACGCGGCCGCTTCCGACGATCGGGACTGGACCTATCTGCCGTACGGTCCGTTTCCCACGCCGGAGTCCTATCGCGACTGGGCCACCGCCGCAGCACAGAGCCCGGACCCCCGCCACTACGCGGTCGTCGACCAGGCCGCCGGACGCGCACTCGGCACCCTCTCGCTGATGCGTCAGGATCCCGCCAACGGAGTGATCGAGGTCGGCAACGTCGTCTTCTCCCGGAGCCTGCAGCGCACGCCGATCTCCACCGAAGCGCAGTATCTGGCGATGCGCCATGTCTTCGACGATCTCGGCTACCGGCGCTACGAGTGGAAGTGCGACGACCTCAATGCGCCGTCACACAAGGCCGCCCAACGACTCGGATTCAGCTACGAAGGAACTTTCCGCCAGTCGGTCGTCTACAAGGGCCGTAATCGCGACACCGCCTGGTATGCGCTGATCGACCAGGACTGGCCGGCCGTACGCGCCGCCTTCGAAGCCTGGCTGGATCCGGACAACTTCGACGCCGCCGGCAACCAGCTCCATCCGCTGCGG
>JASGEZ010000011.1:0-20719 GCA_047605905.1 Microlunatus sp. | reverse complement strand
TCCTGAAGGCCCGGGCGGCACGGATTGCCAGCCGTCGCCAGACCAGGCAGAATCACACCCAATCAGGCCAGCCCAAATGAGGACAATTAACACCCCCAACTGGTCGATTTACTCAGATACACCGCGGCTGCTGCCGGTTCGTGTTACTTACTCCCACCCGAGCTATGCGTTCGAGGTGTCGGATCGAGCGCAGGTTGCGGGATATTCTGATTATGTCGTGGTCGGGCAGGTGCAGCGTGTCTTGGAAACGACCTCTGACGGCCCACCCCGCACGACGTTCGAGGTTTCGATCGAAACTGTTCTCAAGGGGGACCTGGCCGAGAAGTCCGTCACGATTGGTCAGCGCGGCGTTGACCTCACCGGCAAGTCACAGGTCCATCTCGACGGTGTATCAGTGCTGACTCCAGGAAACACGTACGTCATGGCGTTGCGCCGCAGTGGATCGAGCGAATTGAGTGTGCTCAGCGGGCCACACTCGCCGGCGCCAATCCAGGAAGGTTCTGCATCGTCAACCATCGCTGATTGGCAGCGCGCTGTCGCCAATCAGCGATGGCCCGACGGAGTGCCTCGCGACAGATAGGAAAGGAACGAACTGCTCGTTCCTGACAGGCCGGACGTGCGCACATAAGGAGCGCGAATCTGGTCCGTAGTCCTGCCGTCGGATCAGTAGTCGCTACGGATGCGGCCGTGCCTCTCCGCCGGTGCACTGGTGAGCGTGACCAGAACGCCGACCGGGGGAGAGGCAAGCGATGTCCGTGCGATGTCCGTCACCGGGGGCCTTCCGGCGACCGCCGATTCAGAGAAGACTGGTGCCGTGCCCAGGCCAGTAGCGGCACGCCCGACATGGTGGCCGCACTTCACCAGCACCGTCCGCTCGACGGCGCTGACTGCTCGGCTGGGTCGCGCCCTGGGGATCGCGTTCGGGATCTGCTTCCTGACGGGTCTGCTCAGCTACACCCAATATCTGAGCACCGCTTGGCTGCCGAAGCCCGCCGTCCCCGTATGGGGCTATCGACTGACGCAGGGCGTTCATGTGACCACCGGGCTGGCCTGCATCCCGCTGCTGTTGGTCAAGCTCTGGTCGGTCTACCCGACGACGTTTCGCTGGCCGCCTTTCAAGTCGGTACGCCGGGTGCTGGAGATCGCCAGCGCAGTGCTCCTGATCGCGGCCACCGGCGTCCAATTGATCACGGGCTTCCTCAATCTCCTCGACTGGTATCCGTTCGGCTGGGATTTCGTGGTCGTCCACTACGCCCTCGCCTTCGTGGTGATCGGCTCGCTGTTGATCCACATCGCGATCAAGCTGCCGGACATCCGGTACGGGCTGGGCACCAAGCTGGCCGACGGTGACGTGCTCTCCGAAATCCCCTGGGACGAGAACCCGGAATCGCACAGCAACGCCGGACCTCTGCCGCCGCCGGTCACCCCCGGTATCTCCCGGCGCGGCGTACTGCTCGCCACCGGTGCGGGGATCGGACTCGTGGTGGTCAGCACCATCGGACAGAGTCTGCGTCCGCTCGAACCACTCGGCCTCCTTGCGATTCGTCAAACCAGCAAAGGATTACAGGGCGTACCGGTGAGCGAGACAGCCGCCGAGGCCGGTGTGGTCGAGGCTGCCCAGGACCCCGACTGGAAGCTCGAGGTGCTCGGCCCGCAGCCGTACGCGTTGCAGTTGGCCGACCTCGAGCCGCTCGCCACCCACACCGCCCATCTGCCGATCGCGGCCAACAAGGGATGGAGCGTGGCGGCCGACTGGCGCGGCATCAGTCTGCTCGAGTTGGTGCAGCGGGCCGGTGGGGGACCGGAATCGCGAGTGCTGGTTCGGTCCCTGGATCGGACCGGGATCAAGTCCACGCAGATCTGGGGCGCTCAGCTCGCGCAGGCGCTGCTGGCCACCGAACTCAACGGCGAGCGGCTCGCCCTCGATCATGGCTATCCGCTGCGGCTGATCGCGCCCAACCGGGCCGAGTTGTTCTGCACCAAGTGGCTGAGCCGGATCGAGGTGTTGTGATGACGGCGATCCGGATCCTGCTCGGGTTGCTCGGCGGCGCGCTGGTGCTCTATGGCGCTCTCTGGATCATCCACGGCTTGCCGACGTCGGTGCTGCTCGTCCTGGGCGGATGGCTGGTTGCGGTCGTGGTCATCCACCTCGGTGTGCTGTCCCCGATCGTGCTCGGCGTCGGCGCACTGCTCCACCGCGTACCCGACCGCGGTCGCGCTTTCCTCCAGGGCGGCTTGATCACGGCCGGCATCGTCACGGTCATCGGGCTGCCGCTGATGCTGCGACAGTCCAGCCAGCCGCCCGCCAAGGCCATGCTGCTGCAGGACTACCGCCTCAACCTGCTCATCCTGCTGGTGATCATCGCCGTCGCGACATCGATCGCGTACGCCGTCCGGGTCGCCCGAGACCGAGCCGTGCGCAAGTCTTGAGTGATCCGGACAGGCAGGCGTCCCAGAGCTACGCCAAGGCCGTTTGTCGCCCGCGAAGCAGGAGACACACCGCGCCGGCGAGGACGACGGAGATGGTGGTGACCAGACCCAGCGGCAGGATGCTCAGCGACCCGGCGACACCGACGAGCGGGGCCGAGACGCCGCCGAAGCCGAACCTGACGGTGCCGAGCACCGACCCGGCGGTGCCGGCCATCTGCGGATACTCGGCCAGGGCGAGCGTGGTCGCCGGCGGACCGGAGATCAGGACGCCGAAGGCGAGGAGGAACAGGGCGGCGATGACCACACCGACCGGCACGGGCACCAGGCCGGCGAACAGCAGACCCAGCGAGCCGAGGCCGCCGATGACAATGCCGATCACGAGGGTGCCGACGATGCTCCACCGCTCGGAGAGCCGACCGCCGAGCCACCCGGCGAGCACGCCGCCGACATTGTTGAGCGCGAAGCAGGCTGCGTACCACTGGGGCGAGAGTCCGTAGATGTCCTGCGGCACGAATGTCGAGCCGGCCAGATAGGCGAACACCGCCGCGTACATGAAGCCTTGGTTCAGAACCGCACCGACGAAGACGCGGTCGCCGGCGAGAGTGCGGAAGTCGCGCAGGGTCTGCGCGAAGCCGCCGCTGCTGCGCTGCTCGACGGGCAGCGTCTCCCGGAAGATGACCAGCACGGCGATCAGGATGAGCACGCCCAGGATCGCGAGGAATACGAACAGTCCGCGCCAGTCGACGAAGGCGTTGAGGAAGCCACCGAGCATCGGGCCGACGATCGCTGCCATCGATCCGGTGACGGCGAGACGACCGTAGAAGCGGATCAGCTCCGTACCGTCGAAGACGTCACGCCCGGCGGCTTGGGCGATGACGATGCCGACGCCACCGGCCAGGCCCTGCACGAACCGGACTGCGATCAGCACTTCGATGCTGGGGCTCACGGCACACAGGATCGACATGACGATGTACGCGATCACGCCCACCAACAGGATCCGCCGCCGCCCGTACTGGTCGGAGATCGGACCGGAGATCAGCTGTCCGGCGGCGAGACCGATCAGGCAGGCGGTCACGGTGAGCTGCGAGATCGACGTCGCGGCCTCCAGCTCCCGGGTCAGCGCAGGCAGCGCGGGCAGGTAGAGGTCCATGGAGATCGGCCCGAACGTTGTCAGCAACAGCAACAGGATCGGCAAGGACCGGGTGGCCACAGATCTCGAAGGCGTGGAGGTCTCTGACATTTGTGCTTTCTCTCAGGGCGCCGACGGCTCTTCCTGGGTGGCGGCCCAGGAGGCGAGAAGTGCCAGCTTCTCCTCCGACGGACTGCCCGGTTCGGCGCTGTAGGTGAGGATCTGAAGTCCCGGTTCGCCAGGTGCTTCGAGGTTGTCGAACTGCAGCGTGAGGTCGCCGACGGCCGGCTGTCGGTAGCCCTTGGTGCCGGTGCGGTGCTCATGCACGTCGTTGTCGGCCCAATCGCGGCGGAACTGCGGGCTGCGGGTCGACAGTTCCCCGATCAGTGCAGTGAGTTCCTCGTTCAGCGGGTCCTTGCCGACCTCGTATCGCAGCGTGGCCGCGGTCAGGCTGCACGCCATCGGCCAGTCGAGATAGAACTCGGGCGCCCGGGAGTCGAGGAAGGCGAATCTGGCCAGGTTCGGCCGTCCGGTCTCGAACAGCGGCGCGAACAAGGCTCGTCCCAGCGTGTTGGCTGCGACGATCTCCTGCGTCACGTCGTAGATCACCGCGGGAGTCGTCAACGAGTCCAGCATCCGCCGCAACGACGGACGCACCGTGCGTACCGGGACCTGCCGATCCCTGGCTGACGTCGGCCGAGCGAGCGAGAACAGATAGTCCCGTTCGACGTCGGTGAGCCGGAGAGCGCGGGCGACAGCGTCGAGAACACTGTCGGACGCGCCCTGGAGATTCCCGCGCTCCAAACGTGTGTAGTAGTCCGCACTCACCCCGGCGAGTTCGGCCACCTCTTCGCGCCGCAGCCCTGGCACGCGACGCTCACCGCCGAAGTCGGGTAACCCGGCCTGCTCGATCGTGACGTTGGCGCGCCGGGAGACGAGGAAGTCCCTGATCTCTTCTTTCGACCCCATGATTCAGTCCTTCGACCAGTACACCGGGAACTCGCTCGAGTCGCCGTAGTCCTTGATCCGCTCGACGCCCTTCAGCGCTTCCATGTCCGCATCGGAGATGACGAAGTCCAGTTCGGCATTGCTGCGCATATGAGCCGGGTTCGCGGTCTTCGGCAACGACACCGCACCGAGCTGGAGGGTGTAGCGGATACACAGCTGCGGCACGGTCACTGCGTACCGCTCGGCGATCTCGATGACGGCCGGATGCCGCAGGATCTCGCCGTGGCCCATCGGGGAGTACGCCTCCACCAGGATGTCCCGGCTCTGGCAGAAGTCGATCAGCTCGAACGGGGTGTTCCCGACGTGTGCCAGAACCTGGTTGACCACCGGCTTCACCGAACCATGGTCGAGCAGGTTCTGCAGGTCGACCTGCTCGAAGTTGGAGACACCGATCGAGCGGATCCTGCCTGCGGCGTGCGCTTCCTCCAGAGCCCGCCAGGCCTCGAGGTTGCCGGCGAAGTATCGGTCCTCACCGTGGAAGTCGGCCCACGGCTGGGGGCTGTGGATGATCATCAGATCGATGTAGTCGGTGTCCAGCGCGTCCAGGGAGCCCTCGATGCCGGATGGTGAGTCCGTTGGACAGGGTGTACGTCTCGTCGAGGATCATGGCTATTCCCTCTCTATCTCTGTCAATTGCGGTGCTCGCTCTATCCATTGCGGTGCTCGCCGGCGCTTTGGACCGCTCGTTCGTCCCGAGTCGTTCAGGACGGAAAGACGTGTCCTGAACGACTCGCTCCTGCACTCCCGGTCGCGCCGGCTCCGCTCCGCGGGGGGCACTAGTCATTCCACCGCAGCGTCAACCAGGAGTGGGAGGTCCTGACAGGTCCCCCCAACGAGGCCGACTATCGAGACCTGTCGGGCGGGTCGATCTCCGCCACTCCAGCTCTACGCGCCACGGCATCCGCGAGTTCCAGACCGGCGGCCGAGTAGAGGTTGAAGGCGATCTCGACGCCGTGCTCCTGGGCCCACTTCACCTCGTCCTGGTAGCGGGCGACGCTGGCGACCTTGCCGGTGAACCCGCTCTCCTGCAGACACTGCAGCGCGGTGATGTTCGTGCCGTGCTCGGGCATCGCGAGGATCGCCATCCGTACCGAGTCGCTCCGGGTCAGTCGGTTCCAGAAGTCGAGGTCGGTGGCGTCGCCCTCCACCACGTGCCGGCCCTCGCGCAACTGTTGCTGCACCCGGGAACCGTCATAGTCGACGCCGACCACGCGCAGGCCGTACGAGTCGCGCAACCGATCGAAGGCAGCAATGCCGACCCGACCGATCCCGATGACGACGACCTCGGCATCCCCGGCGTCGGCCGGACGCTCCTCGGGATGCAGTTTCTCGGGTGGGCGACGCGGGAACCGCTCGGCGAAGTGCTCCACCACGAGGTGGCCACGGCCATTGAGCAGGGCCGCGAAGACGAAACTGAGCGCCACCGCGATAGAGATCTCCACCAGCCAGGTGGACTCGAGCATGCCCGCGCTGACACCGACCGACACCACGATCAGTCCGAACTCGGAGAAGTTGGTGAGACTCAGGCCGCCGAGTAGTGCCGTACGTCCGCGCAATCGCATCAGCCACAGCAGCAGTACGTAGCCGACGGCCTTCAGTGGCAGCAGAACGACGACCATCAGTGCCGCGATGGCGAGGATCGGCAGGTCGGGGAGTCCGGTCAGGCCGATGGAGACGAAGAACCCGACGAGCAGCAGTTCCTTGAGGTGGAACAGCGAGCGCGCCAACTCCGACGAGGACGGATGGGAAGCCAGCAGGATGCCCATGATCAGCGCGCCGAGATCGCCCTTCATCCCGACGGCAGTGAACAGCGCATAGCCGGGAACGAGCGCCATCACGATGCCGAACAACGACTGCATCTCGCCGTGCCCGAATCGTCCCCAGATCTTGCGGAGCAGTCGCGACAGCGGCCAGAGCAGTACCAGGATCGCGGCCCAGGGACTGGGCAGATGCCCGCTCGTGGCGGTGAGGAATACGACCGCGACGATGTCTTGGATGACCAGGATGCCGATCGCGACCCGCCCGTAGAGGGCGTGCGTCTCGCCACGCTCCTCCAGCACCTTGATCACGAACACCGTGCTCGAGAACGACAAGGCGAAGGCCAGCAGCACGAACGTACGCAGACCCTGCCCGGACAGCATCGGCATGCCGACCAGCGCCGCCAGCCACAGCACTGCCGTGCCGAGAATCACGCTGAGCAAGAGGTGAAGCGAGGCGGTGAGCCAGACTTCGCGGCGGATCAACGTACGCAGGTCGAGTTTCAGCCCGATGCCGAACAGCAGGATCGTCACACCCAGGTCGGCGATCACCTCGATCGCCGGGAAGTGCTCGACGTGCATCCAGTTGAGCACGAAGCCGGCCGCGAGGAAGCCGACCAACGGCGGCAACCGCACCACCACAGCCAGCAGTCCGAGTACCAGCGTTACGACGAGATACGTTGCTACGGCGGTCACCGGAGGAGACTGCCAGATGGTCTCCCGGGAGCGGAACCCGACTCATCGGGATCGTCATGCAATCGTCACGCGCAAGTTCGGCGGACTCGCGAGCAGCGACTCGCGTCCCCGCGAACCGGAGCAAAGTCATCCGATGTCCGGGCTATGAACGAGGTGTACCGAAACGAGTGCGTCTACCGTGACTGTTGATGACGGAGAGGTCGCACAGGACGCCGGACCGCTCGGGCAGTCGGCCACCAGCGTTGGCCCGAACGACTCCCCGACCTCCGGTCGCGCCCTCGGTGGCTCTACTCCTGTCCCTGCAGCATCTGGCCGGCAACCAGGCCGTGCAACGCCAGATCAGTCCCGTGCTGCTGCCCAATCCGCCCGTTGTGGCCCGCAACGGTCCCAAGAACAACACCAAGAGCACGAAGAGCGCCGGGAGTCCGCCAATCCCGCCACGCGGCGGCTTCACTGTGGCGCCGCTGAAGGGCGGTGGGTTCGAATACACCTTCAACGGCGACGACGCGCTCGGCTGGGGCGACCGGGCGATGACCGTCTTCACCTACTACATGAAGGACAACTTCCCCGGAGTCACGGATCCGATCATCACCCAGATGGCTGCCGAGCTGAACGTCAAGCTGCTGAACGTGTCCGAGGCCGACATCAAGAAATTCAAGGTCATGCGCGTCCTCTTCGATGCCAGGGTCGAGACGTCCATCCGCCAGTCGATGAAGAAGAAGCATCCGAACTTTCCGCCGTCCCAGGCCCAGACGGGGGACCGTGCCCTGGATGGCACGGACGCCGCACCCACACCGGGGACACAGACGCCGCCGAAAGGAGTGACACCACCCGCTGGACAGGATGCCGCCAAGGCGCCGGACGTCAGCGACGAGGACAAGAAGCTGGCGGATGAACTGGCCGACCTGCTGAAGAACTCCAAACAGAAGACGAAGGTCGATCCGCACGAGCTCGTACAGCTGTACAAAATGGTGAAAGAGGTCGTCAAAGACCCCAAGTTCGGCGAGTCAGGGCAGTCCATGCTCCGCTTCGCCAAGTTCTACGAACTCAACAAGGACAAGATCAAGGGAATCCTCGAAAGTGGGGAGAAGGGAAGCCTTACCCAGGAGAAGATCGAGCAGATCATCGCCGAGTACGGCAAGTTCATCGCGGCCGAGCCCGTCGACAAGGACTCCGAAGACAAACCGCTCGAAACGGTGGAGGACTACGACAAGGAGTTCAAGTACGACGAGAACTGGCAGCAGATGTCGAAGCTCGATCGCAAGCTGATGCTCGACTACGCGAAGCTGCGACCCGAAGACATCACCGACGAGAAGTTCAAGTCGACGAAGATCTCGAAAGACACCAAGGTGATGATGGCGCTGAAGCTCGCCGACAAGTCGGTGCTGGGCGCGGTGAAGGATGCGGCCGAAGACGCCTTCAGCGATCCGACCTTCCTCATCACGCTGGTCTTGATGATGGCGATCTACGTGGGTCTGTGGCTGACTCCCGACCCGACCTTCCTCACCAAGATCGCGGCGGGAACCCTGACCGTGGCGATGCTCCTGCAGTTCGCGTGGAGCGACATCATCGGCACCGTACGGGCCTTCGGGACGCTGCGCGACGAGGCCGACGTGTCCTTCGACGTCAATCAGTTGCGCGATGCCGGCAACAAGTTCATCACCAAGATCGGCACAGTCGGCTTCGACATCTTGATGTTCATCGTGATGTGGCGAGCGGGCAAGCGCGTGGGGCCGAAGGTGAAGAAGGTCGGGGCCCGACGCGCCGTCGAGCGCGCACAGAAGAACCTGGCAACGGCTGAGGCCAAGCCGGGCAGCGGCGTTACGCCGCCGGCTTCGGCAGCCACGGCGACACTGCTGTCGAAGGCCAAGGCGGCTGCGGCCGATCCGGCCAATCCGACGTCGGTGCTCGACACCCTGGCGAAGTCCCTGAAGCCCGAAGCCCAGCAGGGGTTGCGGCAGTTCCGAGGGTCGACGAACGACGCCAACGTGATGCGGGCGCTCGAGTCGGAGGCCGGGCGCGGCATGGACCTGGATCACTTCCTGTCGTCGAAGGGGATCGCCGAACCTGCCTCCAAGGCTGCCAAGGCGGACGTGGCCAAGGCGAAGGTGGCTCTTGCCCGCGCCAAGCTGATCGAAACCGACACGATCAAAGACCCCACGATGCGCCAGAAGGCCAGAACCGAGCAGTTCAACGGGCTGCTCAAGCTGCTGTCGGACCTGGGCGTACTCCGCAATGCCAAGGTGCAGAAGGCCCTCCAGGGCCGGAGCCTGGACGGCCTGATCAGCTCCATCGGCGAAGCCATCGCACGGAAGAACTTCAAGGCCAAGGGCGCGTACGCCGGGAAGAGCAACTTCAAGATCCACACCAACCTGGCCCTCGTGAAGGTGATCAGGGGCTTCAAGAGCGTGGCGGAGTGGCGCGCGGCCCGCAAGGCTCAACTTGTCCAGGAGCGGAACGTCAGGGACGGCACACCGGAGGCCGCCAAGCTCGAGAAAGAGCTTTCCCGCGCCGCCGCCAAACACTTCGAGCAGAACGGCATCTTGTACGAGGCCCTCGGTGAGATCGACATGATGATGGTCGAGACCGTCAAGGGCGGTAAACCGCGCCCGGTCGAGATCTCCGAAGTGAAGACTGGTCGCAATGACACGGGCAAAGGCGCGATGGATCAGTTGAATACCGCCCAGCGGGCGCTGGCAGATCTTCATGCCAAGACGCCGGATGTCTACATGTTCGAGCGAGTCGCGCATCACACGATCGGACGAAATCTGTCGGCCGAATATGACCTCTCCACGATCGGCAACGTGGCGAAATCGACGTACGGCCTACAGAGCAAAACAGGTTTCACCGAGTCGTTGGGACTCACCGAGGAGACGATCATCGGACTGGCGCAGTCACTCGTCGACAGCCTGCCGCCCAGCGGAACCATCCCGTCGCTGCCACCGGTGTCGAAGGATGACGAAGAGTAGATGAACGGTCGAGTCCCTGCCAGATCCTGGCAGTCATCACGCGGCGTGGTGCCGAGTGGGCTGGCGTCGCGTATGTCGCGGCCGGACGGCGTTGCTCGCCGGTTGCTGGAACTGCAGCGCCATGCGGGGAATCGTGCGACTGCCGGCCTGGTGGCCGACGGAGGCGCAGCCCGGCACCCCGACGCCGTCGTGCTGCAGCGAGCGCCGAAGCCCGCTGTGCTCACGGATCTGCCGATCGCGACCACCGGCTCCGGTGCGCCGGTGAAGGTTGTCAGGGTCGTCGGCGATTCCGGCGGGTATGAGGACCGATGGATGGCGACAGCGGTGGCACGGTTGGCAACGAGTGAGCCGGCCGCCGTGTTGCGCCGTACCGACTCCGGTCGCTGGTGCGCGGTCCAGACCGACGGTCCGCTCGCGACAGGGCTGATCTCGGGGACCGCCACGAAGGGAGCCAGCGGTTTGGTCGACCAGGTGCACGGTCTGCCGTCGCTGGCCGACCTACCGAGCGCGATCAACCAGGTCACCGCACTGAAGGTCAGGTTGGCAGAGCTTCAGGCCGCAACCCCGACGAACGCCAAGCAGAAGCGCGCGATCCAGGACGAGTTCGGCGACGTGGTGAGCAAGCTCAGTGTCGCGAACGTACGCCGGATGGCACTGATCCTGGGGGTTCCCGAGAAGGATGTCGAACTGGTTCGATCGGTCGGCCAGCGGATGGCAGGCAAGATCAACGTTGTCGGTGCGCCGGACCCCGACTCTCCGGGTGGTCTGCACGGCCCGGTGGCCGGCCAGGCCAACCTCGATTTCCATCCTGAGCTGGTGACGGCCGTCAGTATCGACGCTGATCAGTTCGACGACCTCGGCCGGGCCCGCGAAGTGCTGTTCCACGAGGCGCATCACCTCAAGGACATCCGGTTCGCGCAGAACTGGGTGCGGGCCTATCAGGCCGAGACCAATCGGCTGTGGGTGTCGGGTGCGGTCGGCGTCAAGCCATTTCAGACCTGGCTCAATGCCCAGGTGAAGAAGAAGCGCCTGACCGCCGGCGACGCGCAGCTGGTGGTCGACGAGTCCCGCGATGTCACAGCGACCACGGAGGCTCGCGCCAACATCCATACCTTCTTGACCGTTCTGCAGGTCGGGGACGCGGCACTCGCGCGTGCAAGTCTCGTCGGCTATGCCAAGGCGCTGCCGCCCGGGCGCCAGTACGGCTCACCACCCAGCGGGTCGCCGGTCCTGACCGAACTGGTCGCGGAGCTGAAGCAGGCATACCGGAGCATGTCGAAGCCCAGGCAAGCAGACTTCCGTGCAGCGGTCCTCGCCGCAATCGCGGCGAACAAGTCAGCCTGGATCAGCGCCCTGAAGTTCTTCCGCTGAAGCCTGTAACCGCGTTTTCCAGCTCGCTTGCTCGTTAGCTGCTGGCTGATCCCCGACATCGGGGATCAGCCAGCAGCTTGTTGACGTGATCTGTGCTGAGCTGAGTGGCTAACCCTCGAACTCGCGATGACGACGAAGTGTGGCCCGGCCTTCGCGGCCGGGCCACCCTCGTTGAGCGTGACTACGACGTGGGGTAGTACGCAGTGCTTCCGACTTCGCCGTCGATGGCGAAGCCACCCTGCTTGTAGATGACCTTCGTCACCCCAACATTCGGTACGCCGGCCGCGGGCATGGCCGGGACTTCACCGGTGACGGTGCGCATGTTCGGGTTGTTCGCGAAGCAGTTGATCGACAACCCGCTCGAGACCACGAGCACGGTGTCTTGATGCTTCTTGGCCGCCTTCTGTGCGATGGCGCGCAGAGACGCCGTCATCCGCTCGTTCACGTCGGTGCAGTTCTCGGCGGGGAGTCCCAGGTCCGGAGCGTCAGCCACCTCCTTGATGGCATCCATCATCCCGTACAGTCCGTGTTCGGTGATCGCCACGCCCTGCATCGTCTGCCAACCGCCAACCTCGCACGGTGACGCAGTGGCGCTGGGGGAGACGCAGCCGCGCGGACCGTTCGCGTTGTCGATGGTGTAGCCGAGGTGCTCGACGGCCTCCGACCACAACTCCTCGTTCTCCTTGCCCTCGTACTTGCCGAAGTTCACTTCACGCAAGCCCGCGTCCTGCGTGACGGAGAGCTTCTGGTGTGCGCCCCGCAGCATGTAGGTCGCCGTCTCGAAATGGCGCTTGCCGTCGGCGGAGTACGCGACGTCGAACTTGCCGACCTCCTTGCCCAGATTCGCGCCGACTGCGCGAGCCAACGGGCGGCCGGCATTGATACTCGGGACCGAGCCGTTCACCAGTGTCGCGTACTGCTGGGTGCCGATGAGCAGGGGCGAGTCCGACCAGCCCTGCACGGTTTCGGTCTGATTCAGGATGGTCCGTCCGTGCCGAGTGAGATAGATCGTCACCTGACCCTTGTGGTGGGGATGGTAGGCGTTGCTCTTCCCGGCCGATGGACTCACGGCCGGACTCACAGCTGGGCTCGCGGCGGGCCGAACCGCGGTGGCCACGCCGACACTGGCGAGTGTCGTAGCCGAGATCGCCGCCGCGGTGACCGCGGCGAGGCGGAGGCTGCGTCGTTTCATTGGGGCTCCTTCAAGGGACGTGCCGACATCGTTGCCGGACAGCGCGAGATCCTGCCAGTCCCCGAGATGGGCCCGCAAGCCCCGTGCCATGGCGGATGACAAGGTGCGTCACCACTTCCGAGGACCGCTATGTTCGGTTTGGTGGCCGCGCCAGACGGCCGACGGAAGGTAACGAGCTCACATGAACAGTTGCCAGGACTCGAGCCAGGCGTGGTCAGGACTAGCACCGGACTATGAGCGGGCGCGTGGCAGGGAGGACTCACTGGATCGGCTGGTCGAGTGGCCTGCCCAGCGCGACCTGCTGGGTGATGTCACGGGACGGTCCGTGCTCGATGTCGGTTGCGGCAATGGAGGCAAGCTCGCTGAGCTGGTCCGCGATGGTGCGGGAGCTTGCGTCGGGATAGATGTCAGCGGCAACTTCCTCACTGCCCCACCGTCTGGTTTGGAACTTATCCAAGGCGATCTGAATAAGCTGGACTCGATGCCCGGACTTGCCGGACGCACGTTCGACCGGATCTTGTTCCTACAGTCCTTCGGGTACGCGGCGGATCCGGTTCACACTTTGCGGACGGCGCGGTCGATGCTGACCGATGGCGGATTCATCCTGTTGACCAGGACCCAGCCGATCCGACATGCCGTCGAGCGAACCGAGAAGAATGGCACCTCACTGGGGGAGGAGTATTTCTCTGCAGTCCCGCACACCTATCGCACCAGCTGGAACGACCAGATCACTCTCACCAAGCGTCCGTACACGATTTCCGATCTGATCAACGTGTTCAGCGCGGCTGGGCTGTGGATCGAGACCGCGATGGAGCCTCAGCTGTCCGAAGATGACCGACGCCGCTATCCGCACAAGCAGGCATGGATGAACAAGCACCTCGGCATCCTGATCTTCAAGCTCCGGCCACTCCTGGGAGCAGACGTCAGCGGAAAACGTTGAGCTTCCGCTTGGCGTTGAACTTCGAGCCCGGAACCTTCTCGCAGATCTCCTCAAGGTGCACTTCTCGACCATAGCGATTTCAACCGACAACGACGCGGCACGCGGCTTCTCCAGCGGCCGCTTCACCCGTCTTGAAGCAGCCACACGTCGCCATTCGGCGAGTCCACCGTTATCGAGTGGCGACTTCGGGACGAATCGCTCACCAGAGGGGACCGCCTGAACCCGATGCCCACTATCAGAATGCCATTTGACCAGGGGAAACACGGAACCAACACACTTGCGACTCACACCTGCTTCTTCAAAGTGTGGGGTCATCTTTCGTGACCTACGAGCGCAAGACCGTCTCGCTCTCAGGGCAGTTGGAGCGCACACGTGTCAAGCTAGGGGAATGGACCAACCTGCGACCCCCACGGTAGTGGGGGAGACTGTCACCCTCCGCGAGTACAGGGATGATGACGTGGAGTTGGTTTCCTCCGTTGTCGACGATCCGCTTATTCCACTCATCACGTCCGTTCCGGCGGGTGGAGATGCGCGCGATGTCGGCGCCTACATCAGGCGGCAGCGTGACCGCGCTGCGAGCGGCCAAGGGTTTCAGTTCGTCGTTGTCGACAACTCTTCTGGAGTTCCGGTGGGCCAGGTCGGCCTCACGTTCCTGGAATCAAGCCGTGAACGGGCAAGCGTCGGCTACTGGATCGCGCCCCAGTGTCGTCAACGTGGATTCGCCACGATTGCTCTCCGCACGATCACGCGCTGGGCGCTTCGGGATACCGAGATTCAACGTCTGGAGCTCTACGTCGAGCCTTGGAACGAAGGGTCGTGGCGGGCTGCAGAGTCGGCCGGGTTCACCCGTGAGGGTCTACTCCGACGCTGGGAGCACGTCGGGCCCGAACGCCGCGACATGTATATGTACTCACTCCTCAGAGAGTGACCAACGGTGCCGGGTGGCCTGAACGCCGAGATGCATCAGGTACAGCGCTCCAGCGATCGTCACGACGATCAGCTGACCGAGCCCCAGAATCACCAACGCCGTTGTAGGCAGCGTCCCGATAGCGTTCCGCGCACTGACAGCAACCCGCCGCGCCGCCCGTACGCCAGTGACCGGCCGATGTCGACACGGCAGCTCATGCGCCAACCCGTGCCGCCCACCGACACAGCCAACTCACGACTTTGGAGTGTGCATCGGCGCAGGTCGGACTACTGGTTCGCCAAGGTCGAGCGGGGAGTGCCACAGGGGCTGGCTGGTTGGTTCAGCCGATGCCAATACGAAGCCTACAACTTGACATAATGTGGCTTATCGGACAGTCTTTACCGTGGAGTTGCATCACTTGTAGTGGAAACGCGCCTGCATGACGACGACGTCCTCGCCGTCAACCAGATAGACCAGACGGTGCTCGTCGGTGATGCGACGAGACCACGCGCCACTGAACATGTGTCTCAACGGCTCCGGTTTACCGATACCGCTGGTCGGATCCCTCAGCGCATCATCGAGCAGTCGGTTGAGACGCTTGACAA
Organism: Microlunatus sp.; assembly: GCA_047605905.1. GTDB lineage: Bacteria > Actinomycetota > Actinomycetes > Propionibacteriales > Propionibacteriaceae > Microlunatus. The sequence continues at coordinate 5,715 of JASGEZ010000011.1, read as the reverse complement.
TCTGTCGGTCGGCCTGCAGCCAGTGCTTGTAGTCGTCCCACCCGTTCGACGTGAAGACGAGTCTCATTCGACCAGTTCATGCTCGTGCCGGTCACCCGACCTCGCCTGATGCAGGCTCTCGAGCAGCCGCTTGGCGTTGGCGGGCACCCGTAGGAGGTATGCCGTTTCTTCAAGCGCTGCGAACTCATCGGCCGAGATCAACACAGCGTTTCCGCGGCGCGAGGTGATCTCCACGGCGACCCGGTCGTTGTTGACCTTCTCGATCAACGGAAAGAGTTGCTTGCGAGCCTCACTTGCAGTGACCGACATGAGAGCCTCCCTTAAAGTGGTACCAGGTTATGGTACCACTATCTCTCAACGGGTGCAGCTACTCCCGGCTCGTCAACTCCCCGTCCGTACCAGTTGGCTGCGAATTCAGACACCTCGCCGAACAGATCGTCACCGGCAGACGCAAGGTCTCGCACCAGCCGGCGACCGACGGACGCGTTTCCGCTGGTCGCACCTGGGTCTGGCACGGATCGATCGATGAGCTGACCAGGCACGTGATCAGTAGGAGCGAGCAACGTAAGCGACAAGGTCGGGCTCGCTGTCGCTGTCGGGTACCGAGCCGTCCGCCCGGGTCAAGCAACGCACGGTGATGGCAGACTCCGCGAGCTCGTCCTCCCCCTCGTCTCCGACCGCCGACCAAGGCACCCTGGCCCAGGAGCCCTGTGCGCAGGCCTCGACAGCCTCGCCGACGCTGGTCACGTCCTGCGTGTGGTCGTCCCGCGTAGCTCGCGCAACGTCGAGCATGGCGGCCTGCTCGACCGACAACCCGGCCACGACCGCCTCAGTGACACCCGTCAGCGGTATCGCCCGTTTTCCACCAGAGAGCCGGTGAGCAACCGTGACCTGGCCGGCGGCGAGGTCGCGCGGGCCAAGTTCGAGCCGCAACGGAACACCCTTCAGTTCCCAATCCACCGCACGACGACCGAAGGCGACATCGGTCCGATCATCAACCACAACCCGGACACCAGCAGCGCGCAAGTCCTCCCCGATCTGCTGCACCGCCGCGACCAGCTCGGCCTTGACCGCCATCACCACAACCTGCACCGGAGCCAAGGCGGGCGGCAGCCGCAGACCGTCGTCGTCGCCATGGACCATGATCAGCCCGCCGACCATTCGGGTCGACGTCCCCCACGAGGTCGTCCAGGCCGTCTCTTGCTGCCCTGCCGCCGACAGGTAGTCAATGCCGAACGCTCGCGCAAAGTTCTGGCCCAGCTCATGGGACGTACCCATCTGCAACGCCTTGCCGTCGCGCATCAACGCCTCGCAGGCGAGCGTGTTCACGGCGCCAGCGAACCGTTCCCGGGCCGTCTTCCGGCCGACAACCACCGGGATCGCCAATACGTTGACCATCAAGTCCTCGTATGCCTGGTGCAGGATCCGCCGGGCGTAGTCGCGGGCGTCACCGTGGGTGGCGTGTGCCGTGTGGCCCTCTTGCCAGAGGAACTCGGTGGTCCGCAGGAACAGCCGCGGCCGAAGCTCCCAGCGGACCACGTTGTTCCACGTGTTGAGCAACAGCGGAAGGTCCCGATAGCTCTGCGTCCACTTGGCCATGTACTCGCCGATGACTGTCTCGCTGGTCGGCCGGACTACCAGCGGCTCCTCTAATTCCTTGCCACCAGCATGGGTGACCACGGCCAACTCGGGACTGAAACCCTCGACATGCTCGGCCTCGCGCCGCAAATACGCCTCTGGGATGAACAGCGGAAAGTACGCATTCTGCGCGCCACACGCTTTGATCCGGGCATCCATCTCCGCCTGCATGCGCTCCCAAATCGAGTAGCCATACGGTCGGATGACCATCGTGCCGCGAACCGGACCGTTGTCGGCCAGTTCCGCCTTCGCAACAACATCCTGATACCAACGGGGAAAGTCCTCGGCCTGCGAGGTGAGCACACGCGCCACAGGTTCACCCTACGGAAACATGGCCGCAACCGACCGGAATTTCAGCCGCCAAACCCAACCGTCCGATACGCACTGTTGCCAGTTGGGTCGGGGTCTGAGATGAACGCGAGATCCATAAGAGCGGCGGTCGAGCGATGCTCTTCGGAGCTGCCCTTCAGACGCCGCATGCGCATCACTAACTCGCGGTCCAGGGTAGGCGGCGCCGATCATCGCTGGCAGGATGCGGGCATGGTTCGCTATCCGACTCCGCTCAGGCCGGGCGACACAATCGCGGTGACGTCACCCTCGGCTGGGGCGAGCGGCCGCGGCGCGGAGCGGGTTGCGTTCTGCGTGGAATGGCTGCGTGACCAGGGCTACGAGGTGATCGTCGGCGATTGCATGGACGGATCCGGGATTACCTCGGCGCCCGCCGAGCAGCGCGCCGCAGAGCTGACCTCGATGCTGTGTGACACAAACATTCGATGCGTGCTTCCCCCCTGGGGTGGGGAAACCGCGATCGACCTCGTCGACCTGCTCGACTGGGACGCGCTGGCTTGCGCCGACCCGACCTGGCTCGTCGGATACTCCGATCTGTCGACGGTGCTTCTGCCCATCACGACACGCCTGGGCTGGGCGACCCTGCACGGGGACAACCTTGTGGACACGCCCTACCGAGCCCCTGCCGGGCTGAAGTCCTGGATCGAGATGGCATCTGGACCTGGACCGCATGTCCAGAGTGACTCGGGTCTGGTCGCTGGCTGGTGGCGATTCGAGGAAGATCCGCACGCCGTCAACTGGAAGGACGCCGGCTCTGGAACTTGGCGACTCCACAACGCCAAATCCCTATCGGCCACCGGTCGACTGATCGGCGGATGCATCGAGACCGTGGCCAACCTGTCAGGAACGCCTTATGGCGATGTCGCGGCGTTCGGCGAACAGAATGCCGAGGATGGGCTGATCATCTACCTCGAGGCCTCAGACGACGAGGCAACGGCGATCTGCCGCAACCTCCACGGAATCCGCCTGGCCGGATGGTTCGATCACGCCAATGCAATCCTCATCGGCCGGACCAACGCCCCCGACAATGCGAGCATGACTCAGCACGAGGCCGTGCTGGACGCACTCGGTCGCCTCAGCCTGCCGATCGTCTTCGATGTTGAGATCGGTCATGTTCCCCCACACCTCCCCCTGATCAATGGCGCAATCGCGAAAGTGACGGTCGACGGAGAGACCCGGCAGATCATCCAAGAACTGAGGTAGCGCGGCGGCTTCCCGGTAGCTCCGCTCCCCTGGCGGCTTCCGGATCAGTGAGGCATCATCAGGTCGGCAGATGGCGTATACATAAACGTATACGTCTTAGTAGTCAAGTCTAGGGCTCAACTGGTAGCATGCTTACGTGGCTGCGACGACGACTATCAAGGTTTCGACAGAGGTCCGGGATCGCCTGAACTCGGCGTCGGCCGCGCGAGGGATTACACCAGGCGCGCTGATCAGTGAGCTGGTTGACGCGTACGAGCGAGCCCAGTGGTTCGATGCAATCGCCCGCTCGTACAAGAATCTGCCGGCGGACGACGACTACGACGCCGAGACGAACGAGTGGGACACCGCGACTGCCGGCGACGGGTTGGCCGATGCCTGACCTGTTCTGCGGACAAGTGGTGTGGGTGAACCTCAATCCGACAATTGGATCAGAGCAAGCAGGTCGCCGGCCCGCGGTTGTGATCTCCTCCAACGACTATCTAGCGACCATCCCGCATGTCGTGATCGTGCTGCCGGTGACCAGTCGCAACCGTGGCCTCCCGAATCACGTCCGCCTGGAAGGAAACACTGGCCTCGGTCTGGACAGCTTCGCCATGACCGAGCAGCCCCGGACCATAGATAGGCGCCGGATCCTCCGCATGGCCGGCAAGGTTGATGTCGGCACCCTGGACCAATTGCGCCATTGCCTAGAGCGCTTCCTCGGCCTTGACGAGCCGGTGAGAACAGGTCCTCTCTGACTGCCAACCTGCGCAAGCGGAGCAGCGAGAGCTGACGATTGTCCGTGGCCCGGCGCCCCCAGATGCGTCCTGATCCGATGTCGCCAGCGACCCAGTTCAACGCGCAGGCAGGTCGTTATCGTTCGTAGTGATAGCGACACACGGCAACCCGAATCTCATCGCCGACGACCTGTCTCGCGTCTGCAACTCTGCGTCGACGCGCCTACCAGGCGGACTTCACCCAACGGCTCCAGTCATCCTGGGGGACGTATCCGGCAGATCGCCAGAGTGCAACGCCTAGTTCGTTCTCGTCGAGCACCATCGCACAGAATCGTTCCGCTCCGAGGTCCCGGAGCCGATCCTCAGCGAGGGTCAGCATGCGCCGCCCGAGACCCTGACCCCGCCATTCGGGATCGACCGCGAGTCGATAGAGATTCGCGCGCCAGCCATCCCATCCGCAGATCATCGTCGCGACGATCCGCCCCCTAGCTTCGGCAACCAAGAGGGCCTGCGGATCGTGGTCGACCAATCGGTCAATCAACTCAGGTCGATCTTCGGGTCGTGAGCCATTCTCGCCGGCGCGCGACCAGAATGTCATCAGCTCGACGGTGTCCGTGCTCGTCACGTTCCGAATCCTGACCTCGTCCACACGTCTCAGCTTTCATGGCGGAGACAGGTCGAGCGGACGCCCGGCTAGCCATCCTGATCGGTCTCAGGGAAGACTTGGTGAATGTGACCCGCGTCGTCAGCATCACCGGTCTGGCCAACGCTCGAGATCTCGGCGGACTCGACCGACACGATGGCACGCTCACACCGAGCGGCGTATTCATCCGGACCGAGATGCTCGATCGGGTGGATGCCGCGGGCTGGGAGCAGCTCCGGTGCTACGGAGTGAAGACCGTCATCGATCTACGCCGGCCCGCCGAGAGCACCGGTGAGGTACCGCCGGACATCGTCCACATTCGCCTGGATCTGGACGGTGACGAAGCCGAATTCTGGACGCAGTACGAGGCAGACGGACGCTGGGGCACGCCGCTTTACTACCTCCCCCACCTTCGGAAGCTCCCCCACCGGCTTACCGGCGTACTGAGGGCGATTGCAGCAGCAGATGATGGCGCAGTCCTCTTCCACTGCGCAGCCGGATGGGACCGCACCGGACTCGTAGCCGCCGTGCTCCTGCGCGCACTCGACGTCACCACTGACGCCGCCGTCGCTGACTACCTCGCCTCCTTTGCCAACGCCGACGCGATGGCCGCGCTGCACGGTCGATCGTTCGAAGTCGAGGAACGACACCGCGTCCTCGATCGGTTTGGCCACACTGCCGAATCGGCATTTCGCGAGATGTACGAGACCTTGGATCTCGAAGCGTGGTTCGACGAGGCCCGCGTTGATACGGAGACCCGCGCGCCGATCCAGACCTGGCGTGGATCGGCGCGGCGGTCCAACGGCTGACTGCCCAGGGTCTGACAGCACGGGCGCCGTGAGCGCGCGCCTACTGATTGCGGTGTCGGGATTGGCTGCCAGTGGCAAGACCACCGTCGGGCGGCTGCTCAGCGACCGTCTATCGATGCCGTTGATCGACAAGGATGCGACCCTGACGCCGTTATTGCGCAGGTCAAATCTGCTTTGCCGGGAACGCAAAGTGAAGGCTGATCCCCGTTGTCGGGGACGAGCCTTCACCTAAGGAAGCACTGATCTTTTCGGCGATCGGCTCGGCGTCTGGCTTGGCGTGGCGGACTGCGGAATCGTGGGGGTCGTGGACAGCGAGCAGCCCTCCTTTACCGACATCGAGTACGGCAACCGTCGCCGG
>JASGEZ010000010.1:0-6378 GCA_047605905.1 Microlunatus sp. | reverse complement strand
TCGCCACCATGATGCCTCGCCGTCGTCCGCGCCAGCGCCAGACCGAGCCCGTGGGCTTCCCGGTCACGATCCTTCGTCGTCCAGCCGCCCGCGAAGACCTCCACCTCTCGTCCGGGAGGCACTCCGTCGCCGCTGTCGATCACGTGCACCACCAGGTCGACGCCGTCGCTCAGCAGGGACACATCGACCCAGGCCGGTCGCCGCTGCCCTCGCGCTGCGGCCCGGATCCCGTTGTCCAGCAGGTTTCCCACCACGGTGACCGTGTCGAGCGGGCTGACGAGCGAGCCTTCTACCCAGGTCGCCTCGGCGATCCGCAGTTCGACCCCCGACTCCGAGGCCACGGCTCCCTTGGCCTCGAGGATCCCGTTCAGGTACGGGTCCTGCACCCCGCGGCTCCACGACTCGGCACCGGTCAACTGGGCCAGGTAGTTCTCCGCGTCGTCGAGATGACCGAGGTGCAGCAGTCCCGCCAGGACGTGCAACCTGTTCGTGTATTCGTGTGCCTGCGCTCGCAGCGCATCGGTGAGCCCGCGGGTGGCCTCGAGTTCCCGCCCGAGATCGTCGAGATCGGTACGGTCGGCGAGCACCAGCACAGTGCCGAGATCGTGCCCTTCACGCTCGACGGTGATCCGGCGGACCAACAGGATCCGTCCGCTCACCACCATCAACCGACCGCCTTCGGGCCAGTCCTGTCCGGCCGCGCCGAGCAGGTCCACGAGCACGTCCGGCAGCCCGGATTCGATCACCGCGGCGCCCACCACGATCTCGGCACCGAGTTGCAGTCTCACGACATCGTTGGCCAGCCGGACCCGGCCCGCGGCGTCGACCGCGACAACGCCCTCCAGCGCGCCACCGAGAACAGCCGCATGCTCACGCAGCAGATCAGCCAGTTCCTCCAGCTCGAGACCGTGGGTGATCTGCCGTAGTCGGCGGGAATGCCACACGGTGGCCAGCAGGCTGGCGGCGACAGCCAGCGCCCCGACACCGAGCATCACCAGACCGAGCCCACGCTGCAACTGGCTCACCGCGCTCAGCGGGATGCCGACAGACACCGACCCGACGACCTGGCCGTCGGAATCGCGCAACGGGACCTTGCCTCGCGCCGACCAACCGAGGGTGCCGCGCTCGAGCCCGTCGACGTCGTAGCCGGAGAGCGGCAACGAAGGGTCGGTACTGACGACCTGGCCGATCAGATCGTCGTTGGGGTGGCTGTATCGGCGGCCACGATCGTCGGTCACCACCACGTACAACGCATTGGTTCGCTGCCGCAGCTGTTCGGCGGCGGCCTGGACCGGTCCTTCGCGGTCGGGCGGCCCATCGAGTACCCAGCCGGCATACCGGGGATCGCTGGCGGCGCTTCGGGCGATTGCCAAGGCGTTCTCCTCGCCCTGCTGCTCGATGATGTGTCGAGCCGCGACGAACGACCCGCCGAGCGAGGCGATGATCACGACGGCCACGACGGCGAAGAAGACCGCGGAGACCTGACCGCGCCAAGTCAACCCGCCGGGTCTCGGCCACGGCATCGCTGCTCCCACACCGTGATCGTAGGCCGAACTTCCGATGAGCAGAATGTACGAAAGTCCGTGAAGAGAGCACAACCAGCCATGTGCGCACAAGGTAGACCTGGACCGAGCACCGTATCTATCGTTCCGATGCGATATCACGCTGTATCCGATATCACGCTGTACCGGATTCCAACGCCGCACCGGACACAAGGGAGATCTTGAATGCTCGCCGCCTGGGGACTATCGATCGTCGTCATCTTCCTCGTGTTGATCATGAGCAAGAAGGTCACCCCATTCACCTCCTTGGTGCTCACCCCGGTGCTCATCGCCATCTTCGCCGGCTTCGCAGCACAGATCGGGGAGTTCGCGCTCGAAGGCGTAAAAGGCGTCGCGACCACGGCAATCATGCTGTTGTTCGCGATCTTGTATTTCGGTCTGATGCTGACCGCCGGGCTCTTCGACCCACTGGTGCAGTTCATCCTCCGCGTCGTCAAGGGTGATCCGCTGCGGGTCCTGGTGGGTACGGCGATCCTGGCCACCGTGATCTCCGTCGACGGTGACGGCTCGACCACGACCATGATCACCTGCTCGGCGATGATCCCGGTCTACAAGAAGCTCAAGATGAAGATGATGGACCTCGCGGTGATCATCATCATGGCCAACTCCGTGATGAATCTGCTGCCCTGGGGTGGACCGACAGCCCGCATCATCGCCGCGCTCAAGGTCGACGAGGGTGAACTGCTCCGCCGGCTGCTGCCCGGCATGATCATCGCGATCGCCTGGGTCATCGCGGTGGCGTTCCTGCGCGGGCTGGCCGAGCGCAAGCGCCTCGGCATCGTCCAGTTGACCCCGGAGGAGATCAAGAACCTGCACGTCGGCGAGGTGACCGGCGGCGACCATGCGGGCAGCGAGAAGCTCAAGCGGCCGAAGATGATCTGGCCCAACCTCATCCTCACCAGCGTCGTGATGATCCTGTTGATCTTCGGCGGCATGGCATTCGTCCCCAAGCTGCCGGCGCCGATCATCTTCGAGATCGCCTTCGCCATCGCCCTGCTGCTCAACTACCCGAGACTGAAGGATCAGCGCCAGATCATCGAGGAGCACGGCGCGAACGTGATGCACGTCATCACGATGGTGCTGGCGGCCGGCATCTTCATGGGCATCCTCAACGGCTCGGACATGTCGGAGGCGATGGGGGTCTGGCTCGCGGATGTCGTGCCTGCCTCGATGGGTCAGCACTGGGCTCTGGTGACGGCACTCGCCTCGGCGCCGGGTACTTTCATGCTCAGCAACGACGCGTTCTATCTGGGAGTTCTCCCGGTGCTCGCGCAGACCGGCGCCAGCTATGGATTCTCGCCGATGGAGATCGCCGTCGCCTCCACCGCCGGACAGGCGTTCCATCTGCTTTCCCCGCTGGTGGGATTCATCTACCTGCTGTTGCACCTCACCGGTGTCGACATGGGTAGCTGGCAGCGAACCACCGCAAAATGGGCCATCGGCACCTTCGTCATCTTTCTGGTCGCCATGGCGGTCTTCGGCGGCGTACGGCTCTGACGCGGTTTTGTTCCATGGTCCCCCGTTGCGGGGACCATGGAACAAAACCGGTGGCGGCGGCGCGATGATCCGGTCACCCTGGAGGCATGTCCGTTCTTGCCACCCAGTCCCTGATCGAGAAGGGCGAGGTACGCCTGATCCGGGTCGATCCCGGGGACCGGGCGGCAGTCGCCACCGCGGTCGAGCTGCTGAATGCCGCGCAACGCGTGGACGATCCGAGCGAACGCCCCCAGATCCCCGAGCTTGTCGCGCGCTGGATGGAGTTCGGCTGGGACCTCGAGCCGGACGAGCGCTATCTCTGTTTCCCGGCCGGCAGCCAGGAGCCGGTCGCTGTCTTCGACCAGCTGTTCCCCAGACGCGACAACCGACACCTGGCCTGGGGAAACGTCGTCGTCGATCCCGCGCATCGCCGCCGTGGCTACGGCACTGCCCTGGTCACCGAACTGCTCCGGCGGGCGGCCGAGGCGGGGCGTACAACGGTCTGGTTGGACGCCGGAGAGGAGGATCTGGGCGCTCGGACGTTCATCGAAGGCATGGGCTTCCGCTACGCCAGCCACGACGCCCGACGCAAGCAGGTGCTGGCCGAGGTCGACCTCGACGCTGTCGACCGACTGCACGCTCAGGCGGCCGAGGCGGCGGAGGACTACGTGCTGGAACGGCTGATGCCGCCGCTACCCGACGAGGTGCTGGAACAGCTGGTCGAGGTCACCGCCGCGATCAACGACGCACCCATGGGTGACCTGACCTTCGAGGACGAGGTCTTCGACCTCGCCCGACTGAAGGACCAGGAAACGGCCCGGGTAGGTCGCGGAGACCGGATCTACCGGATCGTGGCCCGGCACCGGCGTACCGGGGTGATCGGTGGTCACACCGTGGTCGGACTCAACCCACTCGACCCGACCCATGCCCATCAGGGCGATACCGCCGTCCACCGGGATCACCGAGGACATCGGCTCGGGATGCTGCTGAAGATCGAGATGATGCGCTGGCTCGCCGAAACAGAACCGCAGATCACCGAGATCACGACCTGGAACCATGCCGACAACCGCTACATGATCGACGTCAACGAGGCGATCGGCTACCGGCTGTCCCGGGTGTTCGCGACGTACGAGTTGTCACTGCCCACTCAGTCGTGAAATAGCCGTCTGACGACGATTAAAAGCCCAGACGGTTCAGGTGCTTGGCGTCGCGCTGCCACTCCTTGAGCACCTTGACCTTCAGATCGAGATAGACCGGGGTGCCCAGCAGTGTTTCGATCTGCCGGCGGGCGGCGGCGCCGATCTCACGCAGCCGGGTGCCGCGGTGGCCGATCACGATGCCCTTCTGGGAGTCTCGCTCAACGATCATCGAGGCGTAGATGTCCAGCAGCGGTTTGTTCTCTGGACGCCCCTCGCGCAGCCCCATCTCCTCCACCTGCACGGTGATCGAGTGCGGCAGCTCCTCGCGCGCGCCTTCCAGTGCGGCCTCGCGGATCAGCTCGGCGACCAGCGTCTCCTCCGGCTCGTCGGTGATCTCTCCGTCCGGATAGAGCATCGGCCCCTCGGGCAGCAGCGCGACCAGCTCATCGGCCAGCACGTCCAGCTGGTCGTCGGTGGTGGCCGAGACCGGCACGATCGAGGACCAGACGATGCCGAGGGTCTGCTCCAGCTGAGCGATCGCCATCAGGTGCTGAGCCATCCGGTCCGGGTTGACCAGATCGGACTTGGTCGCGATGGCGATCAGCTTGGGGCGCTTCGGCAGGGCGGCGATCTCACCGACCAGATAGGTGTCGCCGGGGCCGATCTTCTGGTTTGCGGGCAGGCAGACGCCGACCACGTCTACCTCGGTCCAGGTGCCGCGGACCAGGTCGTTCAGCCGCTCGCCCAGCAGCGTACGGGGCTTGTGCAGACCCGGGGTGTCGATCAGCACCAGTTGGGCGTCCGGCCGGTGCACGATGCCCCGGATGGCGTGCCGGGTGGTCTGCGGCTTGGACGAGGCGATGGCGATCTTCTGTCCGACCAGGGCATTCGTCAGGGTCGACTTGCCGGCATTGGGGCGGCCCACGAAACATGCGAAGCCCGAGCGGAAGCCCTCCGGAGTCGTGGTCGGCAAGGCGCCGTCGGTCACAGCTGGACCCGTCCGACGACCGCACCGGCCGCATCGGTGAGCCAGACCACGATCTGCTCACCGCCGAGTTCGGCGATCGCGGACCGGTCCTGCTCGGCCAGGGAGTCGGTGCCGTTGACGGCGACCGCCTCCAGGCCGTCGACACCGGAGGAGACGGCCATCGCCACGGCCACCTGGACCGCGGACAACTGCAGGCTGGGCAGGGCAACACTGGTGGCGGCATACGTACGACCATCGGTGTCGCGGACCGAGGCACCCTCGGTCGCACCGGTGCGCGCTCTCGCGGCGCGCGCCAAGGTGATGATCTTGCGGTCTTCGGGGTCCGTGGGTTCAGTCAAATCTCTCATCGCGCCACTCATGATGCCCGGGCCTGCTGATCCGCCGCCAGTCCGGTCGCCGCATCCACGCCCGCGTCGTGGGCCCGGCCGGCTGCGAACTCACCCTCGGCGGCGGTGTCGTCGACCCGCGAGACCAGCACCGAGCCCACCTTGTTCCGCCTGCCGGTGGCCCGCTCGGCCACCAGCTGGAGTCCGTCATAGGTCACGGTGGCGCCCGCGATCGGCACCTTGTTCAACAGCTTGGCCATCAGGCCGCCGACCGTCTCGACGTCCTCGTCGTCGAGTTCGAGCCCGAAGAGGTCCCCGAGGTCATCGATCGGCAAGCGCGACGAGACCCGATAGCGGCCGCCGGCGAGCTGGACGACGTCACTGTTCTCCTCGTCGTACTCGTCGGTGATGTCGCCGACGATCTCCTCCAGGATGTCCTCGATGCTGACCATGCCGGCGGTGCCGCCGAACTCGTCGATCAGGATCACCAGGTGCACCCGCTTGGCCTGCATCTCTTTCAGCAGTTGGTCGACCGGCTTGGAGTCCGGGCACCACAGCGGTTTGCGCATCATCGATTCGACCCGCTCGGTGGTCTGCGCCTCCGGGAAGTCGTAGACGCGCTTGATCACGTCCTTGAGATAGAGGACGCCGACCACGTCGTCCAGCCCGTCCTTGATCACCGGGATCCGGCTGAACCCGGAGCGCAGTGCCAGTGAGACGGCCTGGCGCAGGGTCTTGTAGTGCTCGATGTAGACCATGTCGGTCCGCGGCACCATCACCTCACGGGCGATCGTGTCGCTGAGATCGAAGACGGAGTGGATCATCTCCCGCTCACCGGACTCGATCAGTTCGCTGCGCTCGGCCAGGTCGACCAGCTCCCGCAGCTC
>JASGEZ010000009.1:0-45487 GCA_047605905.1 Microlunatus sp. | reverse complement strand
CGGCTGGGAAGCGGCGCTGGCTGCCGGGGTGGCGGTGGTCGCCGGCGGAGGCGGGCTCGCCCTCGTACCCCATCGGGTCGGACCGGCGGTGCAGTGGGTCGTGCTGCCCGCCGAACGCCCCGGTGCGCTGCCGACCGCGTACGAAGCCGAACGCCACCTCAGCGAGACCATCCTGACCGCGGCGCGGGAACTGGCCGACCTGGACGTGGCCGGTGGCACCAGGCCCAAGGACACCGCCATCGAACTCGCACCGGGCTTTCCGGCCCGGCAGCGGCTCGCCGCCGATCGTGCCGCCCGGCTGTGGACGGCCTGCTCGGTAGCACTGGACGACGACGGCAGCGCCCTCTCGGTCTACGAGGTCGACCGTCGCCGCCAAGCCCTCCAGACGGTCCGCGATGCCGCCGGTGAGGCATTGATCGCGGCCGTCAGCTGGCAACAGATCCAGCAGAGCTGACTGCTCTCTCCTATCCTGTCCGGCATGCTCGACAGCCACATCGCCGGAACCGGCGGGTCCCTGGGCACTCTGTTCGCGATCGGCGGCGCCGAGGCCAAACTCCGCCGCCGGACGGTGCTGCGTGCCTTTCTCGCCGCCGCGGGGGGTCCGCAGGCCCGCATCGTCGTCATTCCAAGTGCCTCCTCACTAGGCCCGGAAGTCGTGGAGGTGTACGAGGCCGCCTTCACCACCCTTGGCGCCGCCTCAGTCATCTCGGCGCGACCGGAGAGCCGGGCCGACGCCCGGGATCCCGAATTGGCCGCACTGCTGGATGACGCGACCGGGATCTTCATGACCGGCGGCAACCAGCTGAAGCTGAGCAACTTCATCATCGGTACGCCGTTCGCCGACGCCATCCACGCCGCCTACCGGCGGGGTGCCGCGGTCGGTGGCACCTCGGCCGGAGCCAGCATCGTCGCCGAGCACATGATCGCGTTCGGCAGCGGCGGCTCCGTCCCCAAGCAGCGGATGAGTCAGCTGTCGGTGGGTCTGGGACTGCTGCGCGGAGTCGTCGTGGACCAGCACTTCGAACAACGGAACCGATACGGACGGCTGCTGTCCTTGGTCGCGCAGTCACCATCGCTGCTCGGGATCGGGGTGGACGAGGACACCGCCGCCGTCGTCCGGCACGGCGACCAGCTGGAGGTCGTCGGCCGCGGCGCGGTCACGATCATCGACGGCTCGCACCTGGTCAGCAACGCATACGCCGCCAAGCGGACCGAACCGCTGCTGGTCTCCGGCGCCACCGTCCATGTGCTACCCGCCGGCAACCGGTTCGACCTGACCAAACGGGTCCTGGTGCAGGAGGCCGAGCCGCTGGCCGACGCCGAGTTGGCCGATGTCCGGGCCGCCGAATCCGACCTCCGAGGACTGGCTCGCGACATCGCTGCCGAGGGCGTCTCCCCTGCCAACTACGCCCGGCATCTGCGCCGTACTCAGCACCGCTGATCAGGCGTTACGACACAGTCACAGGTTGGTGCAAGGATCAGTCCCATGAGCGAGTCCCCCGCCACGCCCCGCCCCGACCTGAAGATCTTGTCCAGCCGGGTCTTCCGCGGCCCCAATGTGTGGCACTACGCGCCGGCCATCCAGCTGGTCGTCGACCTGGGCGTGCTGGAGGACTTCCCCACCAACACCATTCCCGGCTTCACCGAGGGATTGCTGGAGCGGGTGCCGGGGCTGCGCAACCACAGCTGCAGCCGGGGCCGGCGCGGTGGTTTCGTCGAGCGGCTCGAGGAGGGCACCTGGCTCGGCCATGTCGCCGAGCATGTCGCCCTGCAGCTGCAACAGGCGGTCGGGCACGACATGCGACGCGGTAAAACCCGTGGCGTGAAGGGCGTTCGCGGGCAGTACAACGTGATCTACGCCTACGCCGACGAGACAGTCGGTCTGGCCGCCGGCGAGCTGGCGGTCCGGCTGGTCAATGATCTGGTCGAGCACGACCCGGAGTTCGACTTCGACGCCGAGCTGGAGCGATTCATCATCCGCGGCGAGCGGGCCGCGTTCGGTCCGTCCACCCAGGCGATCCTCGACGAGGCGGTCAGCCGGGACATCCCGTTCATCCGGCTGAACACCTCCTCGCTGGTGCAGTTGGGCCAGGGCGTGCATGCCAAGCGGATCCGGGCGACGATGACCTCCAACACGTCCTCGGTGGCCGTCGACATCGCCAGCAACAAGGAACTCACCTTGACGCTGCTGGGCAATGCGGGTCTGCCGGTGCCGCGCTCGCAGTCGGTACGCCGGGCCAATGACGCCGTCCGGCTGGCGGAGCGGATCGGCTACCCGGTGGTCGTCAAGCCGCTGGACGGCAACCACGGCCGCGGCGTGATCTTGAACCTGACCGACGCCGACGCGGTCCGCGAGGCGTTCGAAGTGGCGTACGACGAGTCCCGCAACGGCTGGGTGATCGTGGAGACGTACGTGACCGGCAAGGACTATCGCTGTCTGGTGATCGACGGCAAGATCGCCGCGATCGCCGAACGCGTACCGGCCCATGTGATCGGCGACGGGACCTCGACGGTCACCGAACTGGTCGAGCAGACCAACGCCGATCCACGCCGCGGCGTCGGGCACGAGAAGGTGCTGACCAAGATCAAGGTGAACCAGGCGGCGATCGATCTCGTGGCCCAGCAGGGTTTCGCGATGGACGACGTGCCGCCGCAGGGCGAGATGATCAAGCTGACCCTGACCGGCAACATGTCCACCGGCGGCATCTCGATCGACCGGACGCTGGAGGCGCATCCGGAGAACATCGAGATCGCCGAGGAGGCTGCCCGAGTCATCGGCCTGGACATCGCCGGCATCGACTTCATCGCCCCCGACATCACCCAGCCGGTCCGCGAGACCGGCGGTGCGATCTGCGAGGTCAATGCCGCACCCGGATTCCGGATGCACACCCACCCGACGATCGGTGACCCGCAGTACATCGCCAAGCCGGTGATCGACATGCTGTTCCCACCGGGCTCGCCCAGCCGGATCCCGATCATCGCCGTGACCGGGACCAACGGCAAGACCACCACCTCGCGGATGATCGCCCACATCTTCAAGGGCATCGGGCGCAAGGTCGGCATGACCTCCACCGACGGTGTGGTGATCGACGAGCGGCTCGTGATCCGGGCCGATGCGTCGGGTCCGCGCTCGGCCAAGATGGTGCTGCAGAATCCGCGCGTCGACATGGCCGTCTTCGAAGTGGCTCGTGGTGGCATCCTCCGCGAGGGCCTGGGCTACGAGCGCAACGATGTCGGCGTGGTGCTCAACGTCCAGCCTGACCACTTGGGGTTGCGCGGCGTCGACACCCTGGAGCAACTGGCCGACGTGAAGGCCGTGGTCGCCGAGGCGGTGCCGCGCAACGGCCACGCCGTGCTGAACGCCGACGACCCGCTCGTCCGGGCCATGCGGCGCCGGGTCTCCGGTCATGTCGTGTGGTTCACGCTCGCCGAGCCAGGCACTGAGATCCGCGAGTACGTCGAGGACCACTGCCGCCGCGGCGGCCGGGCTGTGGTGCTCGACCGCAGCGAACTAGGCGACATGATCAAGGTGCTGCAGGGCCCCCGGTCCATGCAGCTGGCCTGGACCCATCTGCTGCCGGCCACCTTCGGGGGCCGGGCGATGATGAACGTGCAGAACGCCATGGCTGCAGCTGCTGCTGCCTTTGCCGCAGGGGCTTCGCTGCATGACATCCGGCAGGGTCTGCGCTCGTTCTCGACCAACTACTACCTCTCCCCCGGCCGCCTCAACGAGGTGATCGTCGAGGGCCGTACGGTCGTGGTCGACTACGCGCACAACGTCCCCGGCCTGAAGATGCTGGGCGACTTCGTGGACAAAACCGGAGCCGCCTTGGACAAGGCCTCCGAGTGGGGCCGAGTCAGCCGGATCGGCGTGATCGCCACCGCCGGCGACCGACGCAACTCCGACATGCGCGAGCTGGGAGCCGTCGCTGCCGAGCATTTCGACGTCGTGATCGTTCGGGAGGACGACAAGACCCGGGGCCGTCGCCGCGGCGAAGTCGCCGACCTGATCGCGCAGGGCGTCCACGACGCGATGGGCGAAGGGGTCCGCTGCAAGCAAGTCGAGATCGTGCTGGACGAACTGGAGGCCACCCGGCATGCCATCTCCAGGTCCAATCCCGGCGACCTGATCGTCATCTGCGTGGATCAGCACGGTTCGGTGATGTCGGAGCTGGAGAGCTACAGCCGCCAGGCTCAGCCCGGCGCCCGGCGTGACGACCATCCCGGCACCAACGCCGTGTCCGACCCCGACTTCGTCGCCGAGCCTGCGGCCGAGGCGACCGTCGAACCGCCGCTGTTCTGAGCGCAGTGGGCGGGCCCGGCGGTCTAGAGCGCAATCGGGTTGATCCAGGTGATCTCCGGGAACCGTGCGAAGTCGCTGTCCGCACTGACGATGCTCATGCCGTGCTCGATGCACAGGGCAGCAAGCACCGCATCGGACACGAGCCCTGCGCGAAGGTCCTTACCGATCAGTAACGACTGCAGGATCTCTCGGTGACCCCGCCCCGGGCTCGGTGTCCAGGTCACCGGCGCGTTCAACCAGTCATCGATGTGCTCCCACGCCTCGCTGGGCGACAGTGGCCTCGCTTGCGCCCGCGGGTTGGTGACGATCCGTAGGAATGCCCACAGCGACTGCCACGGAATCCCGACCCGCCTCGGTCCGTTCAGCGCGTCCCTCATCCAGTCCCGGCGGGGCGATGAAACGGGCTGTCCTCATCGATCGAGTACAACAGGATGTTCGCATCGACCAGCATCAGCGCGCGTCCGGTCCTTCCAGGATCTCGATCGCATCAGCCACGTTCGAAACGTCGATACGCAGACCGAGTCGCCGGGTCCGTGGTTCGAATCTCGCTGCTGGCTGCTGTGCGAGCAAGCCTCGACGAATCAGTTCGTTGACTGCCTCGCTGACCCCTCTCCCTTGCTTCCGCAGCTCGTTGATTGCCTGCGAGGTGTCATCGTCGAACTCCACCGTCGTGCGCATGGCTACAAAAGCTACATTCACATGCGCTGAACCACACATGCTGATGCACCGGGTGGCAGACCTCCGATATAGCCATCGACGTTGTCGCCGTCCGATAGCCGCAGCCGTTGTGGGGTCAACTCCTCAAGACCGTAGCTGTTCACAGCGAGGATCTCGCCCCGCAACGGAGGACGGTCATCATCTTCGAAGTAGAAGATCACGGACCCACCGCGACATTCTCGTCCCATCGGACCGAGGTGGTCTTGGTCCGATTCGCAATGGTTTCGTAGCGCTTGTTGAAGCGGATGACACGCTTGGTCTTGGCGTCAAGATAGAAGTAGTTGTCAGGAGCAACTTCACGATCGGGACGCATCTCGGGTCCTTCTGCTGTTGGGATCGCCACTCCTTCACCCTCCTTCGATCGAGAGGTGCCTGGATGTAGCTTCGATTGAAACGAAGCAGCATCTACGCACCTATCGATTACGCACCTTTCGATGCGGTGTCAGCCGATTGACTCAACACGGATGGCCGAATCGGATAGCAGCAGCCGCAGGCCGCCCACATCCGATGTCAGGACCACGACGGGCGGAGGCAGTTCAAGCGCGGTCGCAGCCACAATCGAATCCACTGTCAGATCTCGAGGCTTCGATCGACTCGCCACAGCACCGGCGCGTAAAGCACCCGCCCGGAAGCCGATGGCTTCGGTGACCTCACGTAGCCTGAGCGCTTTGACAGCGCGTCGAACCCGGGCGTCCCGCAGGCTGCCGTCAGTCACTTCAACGAACGTGGCGGTCGAGGCATACAGAACCGAATCGGTACGACGTGCAACGAGCATCCAGACCTGCATCCGTCGGTCATTCTCAGCCAACGCAGAGAGCGCTTCGGCATCCAAGAGGATCGAGTGTGGACGGGCAATCACTCCGCCAGCCGCTCCATGATCGCGGCGACCTCACCCTCATCGACCGGCCCGTGCTGTTCCTCCATGCTGGCAAGAATGTCATCGAGCGCGTCACGCTCGAGCTGACGAGCGACGGCAACCGCGACGTACGCCGAGAAGCCACGCGAGCCGACCCTGGCCCGTACGCCCTCTGACGTGCTGGCCGGCATGGTGATCGAGTGCTTCTCGGCACCCGCTGGTGAACTCACGCGACAAATACTACTTCAAGTAGGATTAGCGGCGCGCCAAACCTTTGCTCGGAGATCCGCGGGAGAATCACGGCGCCCGCCGTGCTCGGCCAGCCAGGCACTGACCTCGTCACGGTCCTGGTGGGTCATCATCGCCACCACGTCGCCGGGCCGGGCTTGCTCGACCAGCGCAGCGACGGAGGTCACCTCGTCGGGATATTCGGCGGTGATGGTCATCCCGGCGTGCTCGGCGCCTTCCCGAATCAAGACACCAAGCTCGGCCATCGAGCGACCGCGCAGATAGCGCTGCTTGTGCGAGATTTCCACCACGTCGGCAGCCAGCCCGGCCAGCTCGCCGATTGTCACGAAGACGTCGTCGCCGCGGTCGCCCGGTGCCCCCACACTGAGCAGCAGACGGCCGTCGGCAGGCTTGATGCCGCGGAGGATCTCCAGCAGAGCCTGCAACCCCGCCTCGTTGTGCGCGACATCGATCACCACCGAGATCGCCCCGGCGCTCCCGGCGCTCCCGCTCCCGTCGCCGGGAACCGGGACGGTCCAGACGTTCATCCGCCCGGGGTTGTCCACGCCGGGATCGAACGCTCGCAGCCCATCTGCGACTTGTTCGGCCGTCAGACCGATGGCCAGGGCAGCCGAGGTCACCGCCAGTACGTTCTCCACATTGACCCGGCTCAACCCGACCAAGGTCATCGGTACGTCGGCGACCTCCACCACCGGCAGCGGATCGGCTCCGGATCGCAGCACCGCCACCCAACCGTCGATCACCGTGGTCACCCGGCCGCCGTCGTCGAGTACGGTCCGGGCTGCCGGCGAGTTCGGATCAGTGGTGAACACCCATACCCGCGCCTTGGTCCCGAGACGCATCGCGAACGTCCGCGGATCGTCGGCATTCAGTACGCACCAGCCGTCAGGCTTGGTGATCTTGGTGACCACCGCCTTCACCTCGGCCAGCTGATCCTGGGTCTCGATCCCGCCCAGGCCGAGATGGTCCGCGCTGATGTTGGTGACCACCGAGACGTCGTTCCAGGCCACTCCGATACCGCGCCGCAGGATGCCGCCACGCGCGGTCTCCGTCACCGCCAGCTGGACGCCGGGTTGCCGCAGCACCTGGCCGGCCCCGCTCGGTCCGGAATAGTCACCGGCCTCGACCAACTCGCCGTTGAAATAGACGCCGTCGGTGCTCGACCAGCCGACCGACAGCCCGGTTCGTTGCGCGATGAACCCGAGCATCCGCGAGGTCGTGGTCTTGCCGTTCGTACCAGTCACCGCAACGACAGGGATCTTCGGCTTGATCAGCCGAGGACCCGATCCGAGCGGTGCCACGACCAGCCGCTCACCGGCCTCCACCAAAGAGCCAGCCACCCCCGCCACATCACCGCCGCCGACGACATCGAGCACCCGGGCCAAACCTTCGGCCAACGCCTCCGCTTTCCCGGAGTTGCGCCACGGGTACGCGACGACGAGCTCGTTCACCGACGTACCAGGCCGAGAACGCACCGCCAATCGCTTCGAGCCACCGGCGATCGCCAACCGGCGGACCAGATGCGCGATGACCCGTGCCACGAACCGCTGACGAAACTCGGAGCCGGCCCGACCCGGCCTGGATCGAGCCAGCCCCACCTCAGCAGAAAATCGACCCGCCAAATCCTCGTCCAACGCCAGCAAGGGGCCGATGTCGAGGGTGACCTTGACGGCCGGGCGAGGAAAGTAGAGGTTCGCTCCGTCGAGCAACCGAACCTCGACGAGCGACGCGGACCGACCCTCCCCGCTCACGGACGGTCAGGCACCCATTGCGTGGACGCCGCCGTCGACATGCACGATCTCACCGGTCGTCGCCGGGAACCAGTCGCTGAGCAACGCCACGACGGCCTTGGCGGTCGGCTCCATGTCACGCGCGTTCCAGCCGATCGGCGCCCGCTGCTCCCATACCTCGTTGAACTCGTTGGCCCCACCGATCGCCTTCTTGGCCAGGGTCTCCAACGGTCCGGCAGCGACCAGATTGACCCGTACGCCATCAGGTCCCAGATACCGCGCCAGGTAGCGGCTGGTGCTCTCCAGTGCCGCCTTGGCAACGCCCATCCAGTCGTACACCGGCCAGGAGATGGTGGCGTCGAAGGTGAGTCCGACGACTGACGCCGGGTTGGCCAACAGCGGCTTGACCGCCATCGTCAGCGAGCTCAGCGAGTACGCCGACACCTGGACCGCGGTCGAGACATCGCCGTACGGGGTGGTCAGGAACTTGCCGCCGAGCGCGGTCGCCGGGTTGGCGAAGGCCAGGGAGTGCACCACGCCGTCGAGGTGGTCGACGTGCTCGCCCACCCGATCGGCCAAGCTGGCCAGATGCTCCTCGTTGGTGACGTCCACCTCCAGCAGCGGCGGCACCGGGTCCAGCTTCTTGATCACCCGGCCGGTGAGGCTCATCGCCCGGCCGAAGTTGGAGACGATGACCTTCGCTCCCTGCTGCTGGGCGATCCGGGCCACGTGGAACCCGATCGAGGTGTCGAGGGTGACACCAGCCACCAGGATGTTCTTGCCCTCAAGGATTCCCACTGCTGTCCTTCCGATTCCGATCTCGTGAACCCGCTCAGTGACCCATGCCCAGGCCGCCGTCGACCGGGATCAGGGCCCCGGTGATGTAGCTCGCGGCATCGCTGGTCAGAAACTCGATGGTCGCGGCGATGTCGTCCACCGCGCCCAGCCGGCCGAGCGGGATCTGGCTGGTGTACTTCTTCACCTGATCCTCCGACAGCACCGCGGTCATGTCGGTCTCGATGAAGCCCGGTGCCACCACATTGGCGGTGATGCCGCGCGAGCCCAGCTCACGGGCCAGCGAGCGGGCCAGACCGACCAGACCGGCCTTCGATGACGCGTAGTTCACCTGCCCGGCCGAGCCGAGCTGACCGACCACCGACGAGATGAAGATCAGCCGGCCGAACCGGGCTCGCAGCATGCTGCGGGTGGCGCGCTTGGCGACCCGGAAAGACCCCGTCAGATTGGTGTCGATCACCGCCGACCAGTCGTCCTCGCTCATCCGCATCAGCAGCGTGTCGCGCGTGATACCGGCGTTGGCGACCACGACCTCGACCGGTCCGAGTTCGGCCTCGACGGCGGCGAAGGCCGCGTCCACCTGGCCGGCGTCGGTGATGTCGCATTGGACGCCCAACACACCGGCCGGTACGTCGCCACTGCGGTAGGTCGCCGCCACCCGGTGGCCGGCCGCATGCAACCGCTGGGCGATCCCACGGCCGATGCCTTTGCTGCCGCCGGTGACCAGCACCACGCGGGACTTCTGGTCGGCTACCACGGACGTCGGTTCACTATCAGTCACGGCCCACAACCTATCGACAACAGGCGCGTAGGCTGAACTGGTGGGCAGCAAGAACGCTGGCACAAGTTCCCAGCAGCGGCATGGTTCGGCCGGATACCGGTCGGCCGGGGTCGCGTTCGGCTCGTTCGCGCCGATCACCGACGCACGATCCGGCGCGAGCGAAGAGTTGGCGCGGCGCCAACGTCGCTATGCCTTCACGATGGCCTTTCGGACCGCCTGCTTCATCGCGATGATCTTCGTCCCCGGAGTCTTCCGCTGGATCCTGTTCGCTGCCGCGGTCCTGCTGCCCTACGTCGCGGTGATCTTCGCCAACCAGGTCAACGAGCGCGCGCAGGGGACCTACAGCGGAACCGGCGAACCCAGCGATGCACCGGCGGTCACGACCGGGGACGATCGGCCGCGTCTGACGACCAGCGAGATCATCAGCAGCGAGGCCGACGAGGACGCGGCCGATCAGAGGCCGGATCGTCGTGACCACCGGGTTGCCTGAGGGACCGGCGGAACTGACGTGCTCGGCCCGCGGGTGCCGAGCCGCAGCCGCGTACGACATCCTGTGGAACAACCCGACGATCCACACCCCCGACCGCCGCAAGCATTGGCTGGCATGCGGCGACCACCGCGACTCGTTGAGTGCCTTCCTCTCGGCCCGTGGTTTCCTCCGCGAGGTCGAAGAGCTACTCGGTCGCCAGATCCTCGATCGAGACGACCGGAATGAACTCCGCTAACGCTGTCGGGTCACGAGTCTGGTCATACTCGCCAAGCAGGCGAATGTAGGTTCGCCTGTCGATCTCCCAGTCATAGGCGAGCAACGGCTCCGATCCGGTTTGTGCAGCGAGAAACACCAGGTCCGCGAGCAGCCTCGTCACACGGCCGTTGCCGTCAACGAACGGATGGATGCGCACCAAGGCTGCGTGAGCTGCGATTCCGAGGGTGCGGGCAGTGATTCCTGTCCGGTGGTCCCACTGATAGCTGAGGTTGTCCAGGGCGTTACGCATCTCGACGGCAATGTGCTCAGGAGGAATACCGATGTTGGTCTCCAGTGATCGCTGGCGGCCACCCCATTCCCAGATCGGTGCATAGAGACGACGGTGGAGATCTCGGACGAAGTGATCGTTGAGGAGGTCGCGGACGGGGATGTCCCAGTTCAGGAGGTTGTCCCACCACTCATCGGCGACCTCGGTCTGGATCTGTTGCTCGAGATCGTAGAGATCAGCCTTGCGGATCGGATCACCCAGAATCTCCAGCGCCGACGGCGTCAGCGCCGCGGCTTCCTCATCGCTGACGAGCGTCTCGCCGTAGTCGGGTTCGAAGCCCATCAGCCCTTGGCGCGCAATGACTCCACGAACTTCTGGACCTTGGTCGAACGAACGTGATCGGCAGGCACGACACGGCGTTCCAACCGCGCCGACGCCTTGGTGGAGCGCGCGACGAACTGACGACGTGCCTTCGTCGAGACGGTCTTCTTGTTCACCGTTCCTCCTCGGAGGCAAGTCTAGCTTTCACCACGACGCGCATACTCGGACGCCGACCCAGTCGGGCTAGCCGCCGATGGCCGACATCGGCCGGTCGGGCTGCAGGAACGAGGGATCGTCGATCCCGTGCCCGGGTCGTTTGTGAGCCACTACCCGCACCCATTGGTCGGCGATCTGCTCGTCGGTCGCGCCGGAGCGCAGCGGAGTCCGCAGGTCCGACTCGGTCCGGGCGAACAGGCAGTTGCGCAGCTGTCCGTCGGCGGTCAGCCGGACGCGATCGCAGGCACCGCAGAACGGCTTGCTCACCGAGGCGATGATGCCGACCGCGTGGGGGGTTCCCTCGAGCCGGAACAGCTCAGCCGGGGCACTCCCCCGCCGCTCCCGATCACGGGCGTCCTCGACCAGGGTGACGTGCTTCGACAGCCGCTCCCGGATCTCGTCCGCGGTGACCATCTCGCTGCGCTTCCAGGAGTGCTGCGCGTCCAGCGGCATCTGTTCGATGAAGCGGAGCTGTGCCCCGACGCTCATCGCCCACTCCAGCAACGGGTACGCCTCGTGGTCGTTGACCCCACGCAACAGCACCGCGTTGATCTTGACCGGAGTCAGCCCTGCGGCCACTGCGGCCTCGACGCCGGCGAGTACGTCGTCCAGCCGGGGCCGGCGGGTGATCTTCTTGAACGTCTGCGGATCGAGAGTGTCGAGGGAGATGTTGACCCGGTCCAGTCCCGCTGCCGCCAACCGTCGAGCCCGCTTGGCCAGGCCGATGCCATTCGTGGTCATCGCGATCCGCGGCGCCGGGTCCAGATCGGCGATGGCCGCTATCAGCCATTCGAGGTCTTGGCGCAGCAGCGGCTCGCCGCCGGTCAGCCGCACGGTCGTGATCCCCAGCCGACTGACGCCGATCCGGATCAGCCGGATGATCTCGTCGTTGGTCAGCACCTCGTCGCGCCGCAGCCAGTCCAGCCCTTCGGCGGGCATGCAGTACTGACAGCGCAGATTGCAGCGGTCGGTCAGCGACACCCGCAGGTCGGTGGCGACCCGCCCGTACGCGTCCGCAAGCGGGCGGATCGGACCGGGCTCCGCTGCCGGGTCCGCGAGGCGGATCCGGGGCTGCGGGAGCATGGTGGTCACTACGTGATCCTAGTCCGGGGCTGCTGCACCGTCCCTGGTCAGCACGCGCTCCGGGTGCGCGTAGACGTTCATCGAGTCCTCACGCAGGAACCCGATCAGGGTGAGTCCGCCCTGTTCGGCGAGTTCGACGGCCAACGAGCTCGGCGCCGAAACCGCCGCCAGGATCGGGACCCCTGCCAGCAACGCCTTCTGGGTCAGCTCGAACGAAGCACGGCCCGACACCAGCAGGATCGTCCGCTGCAGCGGCAGCCGGCCTTGTCGCAACGCCCACCCCACGACCTTGTCGACGGCATTGTGCCGTCCGACGTCCTCCCGGATGCACAACACCTGACCGTCGAGATCGAGCAGTGCGGCCGCATGCACCCCGCCCGTCTTCGCGAAGACCTTCTGCTGCGACCGTACGCGTTGCGGCGCCGCCAGCAGCAGCTCGCTGGACACCGCGGCGGGCAGCAACGGATAGCGCGCGACCCTGCGTACCTGATCGATGCTGGCCGCCCCGCAGACGCCGCACGCGGACGAGGTGAGGACATTGCGCTCCAATCCCGGCTCCGGACGTACGGCTCCCACGCCTAGGGTGACGTCCACGACGTTGTAGGTGTTGACCCCATCAGGACCACTGCCGGCGCAGTAGCGGGCGAGGACGATCTGAGCTGCGTCGCTGATCACCTGCTCGGCATGCAGCAGACCATGGACCAGGTCGATGTCGTCACCGGGAGTCCGCATCGTCACCTGGAACGCACGTCCGTCCAGCCGGATCTCCAACGGCTCCTCAACCGCGAGCGTGTCCACGGTCGGAGTACGGCGAGGTCCACTGACCCGGACCACCCGCTGGCGCTGCGTGACACGGCCCATGGAAACATCCTGTCAAACAACGCCCACCGCGAGGAATCGAGAATCGTGACGGATCTGAGCACCTGGCTGGACCGCGTCTCCACCGAGCTCGGCATCGCCGACGCCGCACTCGACAACAACGACATCCACACCCTCTTGGACCTGGCCCGCGACTGCGCGCACGAAGTGGAGCGGACAGCCGCACCGCTGACGAGCTTCCTGGTCGGCGTCTCGGTCGGCCGCGGAACCGAGACCCTTGGCGGTGCTGCCGCGAAGGTGACCGATCTGGTCCTGTCGGACGACCCCGGCGACGACACCGCCTAGTCTGGAGGCCGTGCGACGACTGTGGATGCGATGGGCGGCGCTCGTCGTCTTCGTGGCGGTCCTGGGATTCGTCTTCGTCAACCTCGGTGAATGGCAGTTGCGACGGCTGGCGGAGCGAGAAGGTCACAATGCCGCGACGATCAGGAACGAGCAGGCGCCGGTCAAGCCGTACGAGCAGGTCTTCGACCATCCGATCGTCGACGACGACCAGTGGCAACTGGTCCAGGCGTCCGGCACCTTCGATCCCGCACACCAACTGGTGGTACGCAACCGCAACAACGGCGACGATCGCGGCGTCGAAGTCGTGACCCCGCTGAAGACCGCCTCCGGCACCGTGCTGGTCAGCCGCGGGTTCATCGTCACGCAGCCGGGCACCGCGCCGCTGAGCGTCGGACCGGCACCACCGGAGGGCGAGGTGACCGTCATCGGGCATGTCCGGCGCAGCGAACACGGACGCAGCGGGGCGATCACCCCGCAGGACGGCACCGTACGGCTGATCAACTCCGAGGCCATCCAAGCCTCGCTCGGCTATCCGGTGGCTGACGGCTACATCGGCGCGACGGAGGTGACGCCAGCGCAGACCGGCGAGCTGGTCCCGGTCGAGCTGCCGGAGCTGTCCAGCGGACCCCACTTCTGGTACGCGATGCAGTGGTTCATGTTCGCCGGCATCGGCATCCTCGGGATCGTCGTGTTCATCCGCTCGGATCTGCGCGACCGCCGCACGGCGAAGGCCAAGGAAGCAGCCAAGCGGGAGGCCGATCAGCAATCGGCCGTGTCAGGATCGGCTCATGGATCTGAGACTGCGTGACCGTGCCTTCGTCGTCACTGCCGCCAGCAGCGGACTCGGCCGGGCAACAGCCACCCAGCTCGTCGCCGAGGGCGCCAAGGTGGTGCTCGTCGCGCGACGCGAGTCCGCACTGGCCGAGGCCGTAGCCGAACTCGGGGCTGAGAATGCGGTCGCGCTGACGGCGGATCTGACCGACCCAGAGGCGGGCCCCGCTGCTGCCCGGCTGGCCCTGGACACCTATGGCCGGCTCGATGGTGCGCTGGTGAGCGTCGGCGGCCCGGCCGCAGGCTCTGCGCTCGACACGCCGGACTCCGACTGGCTGGCCGGGTTCGACTCGGTGTTCCTGGCCGCGCTGCGGGTGACCCGGGCGGTGGTGGCGCAGAGCACTGCCGATGATGTGGCGATCGCCTGGGTGCTGTCCACCTCGGTCAAGGCACCCATCGACGGCTTGGCCGTGTCCAACGGTCTGCGGCCAGGGTTGGCGATGCTGGTCAAACAGTTGGCCGACGAGCTCGGCCCTCGGGGAACTCGGGTCGTCGGGCTGCTGCCGGGACGCGTCGAGACCGACCGGGTCGCCTATCTCGACTCGCTGGCCGCCGATCCGGCTGCGCTGCGGGCCCGGCATGAATCCGCGATTCCGCTGCACCGCTACGGCCGGCCAGAGGAATTCGGTCGGGTGGCTGCCTTCCTGCTGTCCCCCGCCGCTTCCTATGTCACTGGTTCCGTCGTGGCTGTGGATGGCGGAGCCACCCGAGCCCTGTGAGCGGCGTGGCGGTGAACACAGCTGGTCTGGGGTGTGTGCTCGATCTGCTCCGGTGTCCCCGCTGCCGAGCGACGATGGAGTTGTCGGATCGAACACTTCGCTGCCCGGAACGCCACACCTACGACGTCGCCAAGCAGGGCTACGTGAATCTCACCGGCGCAGCTCAACCCGCGCACGCGGACACACCTGCCATGGTCGCGGCGCGAGCCGAGTTGCTGGGCAGCGGCCGCTATGCGGCCCTCACCGATGCCCTGCTCGGCGAGATCCCGGAGCGGCTCGGCACCGTGCTGGATATCGGCACCGGGACCGGCCACTATGTCTCGGCGGTGTTGAACACCCGGCCCGGGGCACGTGCGCTCGGTCTGGACATCTCCGTGGCGGCCTGCCGGCGGGCGGCACGGGCGCACCCACGGCTCGGGGTGATCACAGCCGACGCCTGGGCCGAGCTTCCGATCGCCTCGGACTCGGTGGATCTCATCCTGAGTGTGTTCTCGCCGCGCAATGCGCCTGAGTTCGCCCGGATGTTGCGACCCGGCGGCACCCTGATCACGGTGACCCCGACTGCGGATCACCTGGTCGAACTCCGGGCGGCTTTCGGCCTGCTGGGAGTCGAATCGGGCAAAGAAGACCGGTTGGCCGGATCACTGGAGCGAGCCGGCTTGGCCAAGCACAGCCGGCACCAGGTCACCGTACGTGATCCGTGGTCGGCCGAGGACGCCGTGCGCGCAGTCTTGATGGGACCCAATGCCTTCCACACCACCACTGCCGAGGCGCAAAGCCAGGCCGCCGCCCTGACTTGGCCACAGTCGGTCACAGTCTCCTGCCTGGTCACCCGCTGGTACCCACTTATCTGAAGGATCATCCCCGCAGTCGAAGACAATCCGACCACTTGAGTGCAATCAGCTTTTGGCGCTGCTCGTCCTGGCCGTGCCGCGGGTTGCTCCGCCGCGCCCTCGCAGCGCTGTGCCGCTCTCCACCAGCACGCCGTGCACGAATCCGTACGATCGGCCGGCCTGGTCGGCAATCTGCCGGATGCTCCGCCCGGACTCGTACTGCTTGGCGTACTGAGCGGCGAGTTTCGCACGCTGGGGCCCGGTGATACGTGCTCCCCTGACAACCTTGGCCATCGCGCCTCCTCGAGCGAGCCGATAGGTCTCGGCGCGCTGGAACGCCGATAGGTCACTTTCTAGCATCATTGCTGCCCAAACGGGGCGATTGGGGTTCAGATCACCGAGATCTGGGCCTGTCTGTGTCGGCGGATCAGGCCAGCGAGATCAGGTCCGCATAGTCGGGATTCCACAGATCCTCCACGCCGTCGGGCAGCAGCAGCACACGGTCGGGATCGAGCGCCTCCACCGCACCCTCGTCGTGGGTGACCAGCACGACCGCTCCCGCATAGCGGCGGATGGCGTCGAGGACCTCCGCGCGCGAGGCCGGATCGAGGTTGTTGGTCGGCTCGTCCAACAGCAACACATTGGCGCTGGAGACCACCAGCATGGCCAGGGCGAGTCTCGTCTTCTCCCCTCCGGACAACACCGCGGCAGGCTTGTCGACCTCGTCGCCGGAGAACAGGAACGAGCCGAGCACCTTGCGTACCTCGGTCTCGTTGAGGTCCGGCGCCGCGGTCTTCATATTGGCGAGCACCGTGCGCGAGGTGTCCAGGGTCTCGTGCTCCTGGGCGTAGTAGCCCAGCCGCAATCCGTGGCCCGGCCGCACCTCACCGGTATCGGGCTCCTCGATGCCGGCCAGGATCCTCAGCAGGGTGGTCTTTCCGGCACCGTTCAGACCGAGGACGACGACCTGGCTGCCACGATCGATCGCCAGGTCGACCCCGGTGAACACCTCCAGGGAGCCGTAGGTCTTGCTCAAGTCGGCCGCGGTCAGCGGCGTCTTGCCGCTGGGAGCAGGGTCGGGGAATCTGATCTTGGCGACCCGATCCGCGGCCCGCTCACCCTCGATGCCGGCCAGCAGCCGCTCGGCCCGGCGCGCCATGTTCTGCGCGGCCGTGGCCTTGGTCGCCTTGGCCCGCATCTTGTCGGCCTGGGTGAGCAGCTGGTCGGCCTTGCGCTCGGCATTGAGCCGTTCCCGACGGCGACGCTTCTCGTCGGTCTCCCGCTGCTGCAGATAGCGCTTCCAGTCCATCGAGTAGATGTCGAGTTCGGACCGGTTGGCGTCGAGATGGAAGACCTTGTTCACCGTGGCGGACAGCAGCCCGACATCGTGGCTGATCACGATCAACCCGCCCGCGTACCCCTGCAGATAGCTCCGCAGCCAGCCGATCGAGTCGGCGTCGAGGTGGTTGGTCGGCTCGTCCAGCAACAGGGTCTCGGCGCCGGAGAAGAGGATCCGAGCCAGTTCGACACGGCGGCGCTGACCACCCGAGAGGGTACGCAGCGGCTGATGCAGCACGCGCTCCGGCAGCCCGAGATTGCTGGCGATCCGGGCGGCCTCGGACTCGGCCGCGTAGCCGCCGGCTGCGGCCAGCTCGGCCTCGGCCCGCGCATACTTGGCCATCGCCTGATCCCGGACTTCCTCGGAATCGTCGCCCATCTTCAGTTCGGCGTCGCGCAACCGGGCGACGACCGCATCCAGCCCACGGGCCGACAGGATCCGGTTCTTCGCCAGGATGTCGAGGTCACCGGTCCGCGGGTCCTGCGGCAGATAGCCGGTGGGCCCGCCGCGAGTGACCGTGCCGGCGGCCGGCTGCCCCTCCCCCGCGAGGATCTTCGTCATGGTCGTCTTGCCGGCGCCATTGCGCCCGACCAGGCCGATCTTGTCTCCAGCCGCAATCTGGAAGCTGGCATGCCCCAGCAACAGCCGCGCACCCGCGCGTATCTCAAGGTCTCGTGCCACCAACATCGCGGGTCAACGTTTCCACATCCGGACCCGGCACCCAAACCGATTCCGGCGTCCGGGAGTGGCTTCACCGACATGCTGCTGTACGCCTGCCTGCGACTCCCTGAGTAGTCCGCCTACAGTCCAGACCATGGATGATCGCTACGTCGTCAGCCCATGGGTCACCGGTCCTGCTCCGGACAAGGCCGTCGGACGCGCTTTGGTGTTGCCGGGCGCCGGCTACACGGTCGACCATCCTGCGCTGTACTGGGCCTGCCAGGTGCTCGTGCAAGTCGGGTGGCGGGTGGTCACCATGCGATGGCGCGCCGACCATGTCAGCAGCGCCGAGCGCCGGACCTTCGTCGAGACCGCTGCCGACCTCCTCGACACGGAAGCAGGCGACAACCACCAGACCCTCGTGCTGGCCAAGTCCCTCGGTTCCTACGCTGCGGGGTGGGCGTCGGCCCGGCGCTATCCAGCCGTCTGGCTGACGCCCGTCATGACCGATGACTTCGTCGCCCGATCCCTGCAGGCGTACGCAGCTCCCTCACTGCTCATCGGCGGAACCGCAGATCCGATGTGGTCGACACCCGGCAGCACGCCGCCCGGTCAACGGGTCGTCGAGCTACCTGGCGTTGACCACGGTCTCAGCCGCCGGGCAGACTGGCATGGGTCCATCGACGCGCTAGGTCAGTCTCTGGCCGCCATCGAGGACTTCGCGCGTACTAACTTCGCGTAGCGACGAGGACAGGTTGGTGGGGCCATGACTACCGCGGACACCGGACTGGTCGCACCCGGGCACCGAGCTCACCCGTGGCTGCCGGCAGCAGCGTCGGTGATCGGCGGGGTTCCCGTCGGACTCCTGTCCACGTCGTTCGGGCTGTTCTATCCGTGGCTGATCGCCGTCGCGGCAGTCGTCCTCGGGGCGGTGGTCCGTCGGCGCGAGTTCTGGGTCGTCACACTCGGCGTGGTTGTGGGCACCGCGGGTTGGTGGCTGCTCGCACTGCTGAACATGAACGCCGGCGATCCGCCCGTCGGCTCGGGCAGCGGCTAATCGGTGAGCACGGGCGGCCCATGCCGCTGATCGGACCGTGCACTCAATAGCATCCGTGACGTGAGCTACGACCTGGAGCGCTTCGTCACGGCGCAGAACAGCCAGCAGACCTATGAACATGCGTTGGCGGAGTTGCGAGCCGGACGCAAGACCAGCCACTGGATGTGGTTCGTCTTCCCGCAGCTCGCGGGTCTGGGTCGCAGCGCGATGGCACGGGCGTACGCGATCGCGAACCTGCACGAGGCCCGGGCCTATCTGCAACACCCCGTACTCGGACCACGCCTGGTGACGGCCGCCGAGTGCGCGCTGACCCACCGCGACCGCAGCGCCGATGAGATCCTCGGCGAGATCGACGCGATGAAGCTCTGCTCGTCGATGACCTTGTTCACCCATGCCGACCCCGGTGAGACCATCTTTCACACCGTCCTCGACCAGTTCTTCGACGGCGAGGAGGACCAGGCGACCCTGGACCGCCTCTGAATGTAGTTCTCGCCCCGAGCTGTCACCGTTGTGGAGTGATGGACTAGCCCTTGTGCAGGATTGGCCCGTGTCCATGTCAGCTGCGATTGATGCGGTAGCCAAGCGTGCCCTGGCCGGACCGCCGATGCCGCCGACTGCGCGGGTGGCGCTTCATTTTCATCCCGATGTTGATCTATGGGGTCGGCCGGTGCTGCCGCGGATTGTGGCTGCCGGCACCTACCTCTCGCAGTTCGCCACGGGTACCAGCAACGGCGGGCTGACCGCGTACACCGGCGGAGATCGGTGGCTTTGGGAGCACCGGATCTTCGATGGTGTCTACGACGAGGTCGATCCGGTCGAGCATCCGGTGTACGGGGCATTGGCAGTCGATGGTGACCCGTACGGGCCGGCCCCGCGATTCGGATCCTCCTATCTGAGGCTGCGTCCGGTGGTGATGGAGAGATCCACGTTCGCCTATCCCGACAGTGTCTTCCAGCCAGCCACCTTCGGCGTTGCCGCAAGGATGGCGCCGCTCGACCTTTGGCGGCGTGATGATCCACCGGACCCTCTGGACCACTACATCGAGGCGCACGTCCACTGTCGCGTGGTCGTACCTGCTGACGTAGAAGCACTCGTACTCGACCCCTCCTTCGTCGACTCGGGTCTCGAGACGATCGCAGAGGAAGCAGGGATGGCGGTCGAGTGGCATCCGGGGTATGAGTTGCGTACGGATGCGTTGGCGTCAGTTGCCGACTACCGAAGCCCACTGGTCGTCGGAGCAGCGATCAAACTCGCCGAGAACGGACTGATCACGCCGGCTTCACTTGGCCGAGCCCGACGTCGCGGTGACGAGGACGTACAGATGCAGAAGTGGACCTGGCACTGTCTGGCCCGCTTCGGTCGAAAGTCCTGACGCCCTGCTGAGAAGCCGGGCCCGAGAAGCTCTGTGGAACCGCGAGTCACTGCACCGGATCGGCAGATCGATAGGTGCGCAGATGTCGTTTCGCCGCGCGCGAAACGACATCCAGGCACCTCTCGATCGTGACCTCACGTACGGCTACAACCCCGGCACGAACAATGGGGTCGACGACATACAAACCTTGGACCTAGACGTTGAAGCCGAGGGCGCGGAGTTGTTCGCGGCCGTCGTCGGTGATCTTCTCCAGACCCCACGGCGGCATCCAGACCCAGTTGATCGCGAAGCCGTTGACCAGGCCCTCCAACGCGGTGTTGGTCTGGTCCTCGATCAGATCGGTCAGCGGACAGGCGGCGGAAGTGAGGGTCATGTCGATGGTGAGGGTGTTGTCGTCCTCCAGGTGCAGCCCGTAGATCAGGCCGAGGTCAACGACGTTGATCCCCAACTCAGGGTCGACCACGTCCTTGAGCGCTTCCCAGAGGTCCTCTTCGCTCGCCGCGGCGCTCAGCTCGGACAGGTCGACATCGGGCAACTGGTCGTTCACCAGGTCCGACGGGCGTACGGTCTCGGTCATCTCAGTTGCCCTTCTCCTCTGTCAATTCCTGTGCCTCGACCCGCAGCGCAGCATCCTTGAACGCGGACCAGCCGAGCAACGCGCACTTCACCCGGGCCGGGAACTTCGCGACGCCGTTGAAGGCGATCGCATCCTCCAATTGTTCCTCGTCCGGCTCGTAGGCACCCTTGCCCTGCATCATGGTCAGGAACTCGTCGTGCAATTCGAGCCCTTCGCTCACCGGCTTGCCGATCACCAGATCGGTCATCACCGAGGTCGATGCCTGCGAGATGGAGCAGCCCACGCCCTCGTACGAGACGTCGACCACGACGCCGTCGGAGAGCTCGACCCGCAGGGTCACCTCGTCGCCGCAGCTCGGGTTCACATGGTGCACCTCGGCGCCGTACGGCTCCCGCAGCCCGCTGTGATGCTTGGCGCGGTAGTGATCCAGGATGATCTCCTGATAGAGATCCTCGACCTTCACCCTCAGCCTCCGAAGAACCGCTGGGTGTAGCCCAGCCCATCCACCAGGGCGTCGATCTCGGCCTTGGTCGTGTACAGATAGAACGAGGCCCGCGTCGACGACTGGATGCCGAACCGCTCGTGCAGCGGCCGGGCGCAGTGATGCCCACCACGCACCGCGATGCCGCGGCTGTCCAGCAGCTGGCTGATGTCATGCGGGTGGATGTCGGGCAGGGTGAACGACACCGCTCCCCCGCGGTCCACCGGCTCACTCGGGCCGAGGATCCGCAGCCCGGGCACGGTCTTCAGTCCCTCCAGCGCGTACGCGGTGATCTCCTGCTCGTGCGCGGCAATGGCGTCCATCCCGATCGCCGACAGATAGCCCACGGCAGCACCCAGACCGACCGACTGGGCGATCGGCGGCGTACCGGCCTCGAACCGATGCGGCGGCGGCGCGTAGGTCGAGCCGGTCATCTTGACCACCTCGATCATCTCCCCGCCACCCAGGAAGGGCGGCAGCTCGGCCAGCAGGTCATACCGGCCCCAGAGCACGCCGATTCCGGTCGGCCCGACCATCTTGTGACCGGTGAAGGCCACCAGGTCGGCGCCCAGGTCGATCACATTCACCGGCAGCTGCGGCACCGCTTGGGACGCATCCAGGACTACGGTGGCGCCGACGGCGTGACCCAGCGCCGCGATCTCGCGTACCGGGTTGACGGTGCCCATCACATTGGACACGTACGCCACCGAGACGATCTTGGTCCGCTCGTTGATCAGCCCGCCGGCCGCGGCTCCGGCCAGGTCGAGCCGGCCCTCCTCGGTGACATCGAACCAACGCAGCACGGCCCCGGTCCGCTCCGCCAGCAGCTGCCAGGGAACGATGTTGGAGTGGTGCTCCAGCACCGAGATGACGATCTCGTCGCCGGGCTTGAGCCGCGAACCGAGGGTGTGAGCACACAGGTTCAGCGCCTCGGAGGCGTTCTTGGTGAAGACCACCTCTTCGGCACGCGACGCCCCGATGAACCCGGCGACCGCCTGTCGGCCGCCCTCGAAAGCCGCGGTGGCCTCGGCGCCGAGCACATGCATGGCCCGGGCCACGTTGGCGTTGTGGTTGAGGTAGTGGTCCTCGATCGCCTCGACCACGCACCGCGGCTTGTGCGAGGTGTTCGCACTGTCGAGATAGACCAGCGGCCGACCGTCGATCTCCCGCTCGAGGACCGGGAAGTCGGCCCGGATGTGCTCGACGTCGAATGCGATGTCGTCCACCTCAGTCTTCTCCCCCACCTCGGCCTCCTCTCCGATCTCGACCACCGGCGCCGCGGCGTTCATCAGCCCTGCACCGCTCCCGCGGCCGCGCGGACGTACCGGTCGTAGCCTTCGGCTTCGAGGCGCTCGGCCAGCTCCGGCCCGCCCTGCTCGGCGACCCGGCCGGCGACGAACACGTGCACGAAGTCAGGCTTGATGTAGCGCAGGATCCGCGTGTAGTGGGTGATCAGCAGCACACCGCGGTCGCCCTGACCGGTGAACCGGTTGACGCCCTCGGAGACGATCCGCAGCGCGTCGATGTCGAGGCCGGAGTCGGTCTCGTCCAGGATCGCGAAGCGGGGATTCAGCAGTTCCAGCTGGACGATCTCGTGGCGCTTCTTCTCGCCACCGGAGAAGCCCTCGTTGACGCTGCGGGTCGCGAATTCCCGGTCCATCTGGACCCGGTCCATGGCGGCGTTGACGTCCTTGACCCAGGTACGCAGCTTGGGGGCCTCCCCGTCGATGGCAGTCTTGGCGGTCCGCAGGAAGTTGGAGACCGAGACACCCGGCACCTCGACCGGATACTGCATCGCCAGGAACAGACCGGCGCGGGCCCGCTCGTCGACGGTCATCGCCAACAGGTCCTGCCCGTCGAGGGTGACGGTGCCGGAGGTGATCGTGTACTTGGGGTGACCGGCGATCGAGTACGCCAGGGTCGACTTGCCGGACCCGTTCGGGCCCATAATCGCGTGAGTCTCGCCGCTGCGGATGGTGAGATCGACGCCGGCGAGGATCTGCTTCTCACCCGACTCGGTGTCGACGGACACGTGCAGGTCGCGGATCTCGAGTGTGGACATGGCTTCAGGACTCCTGTGATGCGGTGATGTCGTGTAAATCGGGGGTGGCGGTCAGATCGACGAGTACGTCGTCGCCGACCAGGCGGCAGCGGTAGACCGCCACCGGTTCGGTGGCCGGAAGGCCGAGGGGTTGGCCGGTCTGCAGATCGAAGCGGGATCCGTGCAGGTAGCACTCGATCTCGCCGTCGCCCACATCGCCCTCCGACAGCGGAATGGCGGCGTGACTGCACTCGTCGGCGATCGCGTAGTAGCGGTCACCCGAGTGCACGATGGCTACCTCGACGCCGTCCACCTCGACCGGGATGGCGGTCTCCGGGGCGACCTCGTCGGCAGCGCAGGCGCGGACCAGAGTCATTCGGCGGCTCCGGCCGAGGTCGGCGTACCGACCGTGACCTCGAGTTCGGCCTCCAACGCGGTCAGCAGCGTCGCCTCGATCGAAGGCACCCCGATCTTGCGGATGATGTCGGCGAAGAAGCCGTGCACGACGAGCCGGCGGGCTTCCTCCTCGGCAATGCCGCGGCTGCGCAGATAGAACAGCTGCTCGTCATCGAACCGGCCGGTGGTGGAGGCGTGCCCGGCACCCTCGATCTCGCCGGTCTCGATCTCCAGGTTCGGCACCGAGTCTGCCCGACAGCCGTCGGTGAGCACCAGGTTCTTGTTCGACTCGTAGGTCTCGATGCCCTCGGCGACCTTGCGGATCAGCACGTCGCCGATCCACACCGAGTGCGCGCCCTTGCCCTGCAACGCGCCGCGATAGTCCACGTTCGACCTGGTCTTGGGCTGATTGTGGTCGACGAACAGCCGGTGCTCCAGATGCTGGCCGGCATCGACGAAGTACAGACCCAGCATCTCGGCCGAGCCGCCGGGGCCGGCATACTCCACGCCTGCATTGACCCGGACCACGTCACCACCGAAGGACACCGCGACGTGCTTGAGGGTCGCGTCCCGCCCCACCTTGACCGCATGCTGGGCGAGGTGGACGGTGTCGTCGGCCCAGTTCTGGATGGTGGTCACGTTCGCCTCGGCGCCGTCCTCGACCAGGACCTCCACGACCTGCGCGTACGTCGCCGAGCCCTCGTGCACCAGCAGCACGGTCGCCTTGGAGAAGCGGCCGACCTTGATCACCAGGTGACCGCCCTCGGCGGTCTCGGTCGCGCCACCACGAATGGTGACCACCACCGGCTCGGCCACCTCGACCTCGGCCGGCACCTCGACCACCACGGTGGCATCGGTCTCGGCGAAGACCCGGGCGCTGGCGCGGTCGATCGGCACATAGCCGGAGACCCC
Source organism: Microlunatus sp. (assembly GCA_047605905.1). Taxonomy (GTDB): domain Bacteria; phylum Actinomycetota; class Actinomycetes; order Propionibacteriales; family Propionibacteriaceae; genus Microlunatus. The sequence continues at coordinate 21,080 of JASGEZ010000009.1, read as the reverse complement.
GTGCCAAGCCTTGGCCTCCGAGCCGGAGAGCGCCCGGATGGACACATCGTCGTGGCTGGTCCACTCGACACTCACCGAACCGGAGCCGAACAGCGCATCGGCGTGCAGCTTGCGCAGTCGGCGCAGCGGGGTGAACCGCCACACTTCCTCGATTCCCCGCGGGATCGCATGATCCTCGACCGCCCAGGACCCGGCCGGGTGCAGGTGGCTGGCCACCTTGTCGGTGGTCTCCACCGCACGCGCCACATTCGGGACGGCCGCGTTCGAGCCGGCCGGGCTCGGATCGGTCAGGACCGCGCCTGGGGCAGCCTCATCTACAACAGTCATTGCTTCGTCAGTCACTTTCGTCGAATCAGAGATGGGAGGTGGGTCGGGGGCGTCAGCCGACCGCACCCTCCATCTGCAGCTCGATCAGCCGGTTGAGTTCGAGGGCGTACTCCATCGGGAGCTCCTTGGCGATCGGCTCCACGAAGCCGCGGACGATCATGGCCATGGCCTCGTCCTCGCCCATGCCTCGGCTCATCAGGTAGAACAACTGGTCGTCGCTGACCTTGGACACGGTGGCCTCGTGGGCCATCGACACGTCGTCCTCGCGGACATCCACGTACGGGTAGGTGTCGGAGCGGCTGATCTGGTCGACCAGCAGCGCGTCGCACTTGACCACCGAGGCGGAGTGCGAAGCACCCTCCTGGACCTGGACCAGACCGCGGTAGGAGGTCCGCCCGCCGCCGCGGGCCACCGACTTGGAGATGATCGAGCTCGAGGTGTGCGGTGCGCAGTGCACCATCTTCGAGCCGGCATCCTGGTGTTGTCCCTCGCCGGCGAAGGCGATCGACAGGGTCTCACCGCGGGCGTGCTCGCCCATCAGGTAGACCGCCGGATACTTCATGGTCACCTTGGAGCCGATGTTGCCGTCGATCCACTCCATGGTGGCGCCGGCCTCGCAGGTGGCCCGCTTGGTGACCAGGTTGTACACGTTGTTCGACCAGTTCTGGATGGTCGTGTAGCGGCAGCGGGCACCCTTCTTCACGATGATCTCCACGACCGCGCTGTGCAGCGAGTCGGAGGAGTAGATCGGCGCGGTACAGCCCTCGACGTAGTGCACGTAGGCGTCCTCGTCGACGATGATCAGGGTCCGCTCGAACTGGCCCATGTTCTCGGTGTTGATCCGGAAGTACGCCTGCAGCGGGATCTCCACGTGCACGCCCTTCGGCACGTAGATGAACGAGCCGCCCGACCACACCGCGGTGTTCAGCGAGGCGAACTTGTTGTCCCCGACCGGGATCACGGTGCCGAAATACTCCCGGAACAGGTCCGGGTGCTCCTTCAGCGCGGTGTCGGTGTCGAGGAAGATCACGCCCTGCCGCTCGAGCTCTTCGTTGATCTTGTGGTAGACCACCTCGGAGTTGTGCACGATCATGCCGTCAGCGATGAAGTTGTGCGGACCGTCGACCTCTACGTCATAGACCGGGACGACGTCGACGGGCTCGATCCAGTCGACCCGGACGAAGCCGAGGAAGTCGTTCACGTGGGCCCGGAGCGTCGTGCCGTGAGCGCCCTTGGCCGAATGGGAATACTGCCGCCGACCGAACCGCTCGGGCCGCTTCGGGTTACGGCATCCCAACGTCTCGAAAGCACCGCCGATCCGCAGCCGGAAGGCGCCACCCATCCGCTCGGGCGCATGCCGGTGCGGCTGCGCGAAACCCCATGGTCCGCCGACCGGGAGTCCGGACAGCTCGGCAAGCTCCGCGGCCTGTTCGATGAGGATCGAGCTGACACACGTCAGCAGCACGCTGTCCGAAGACTCCGGTCCGACATACCCGTCCGCATCCACCCAGCCGCCGAGGAAGGCGAGCCGCTCGCGCCGCGGCAGGCCGAAGACCCACTCGGGAACAGCCTTGCTGTGTGAGGTGCCGGAGAATCCCAACTTCCACATCCAGTCGACCAGGGCCCGTGAGTTGACGACGACCCGGAACTCGTCGGCTTCGATCGCACGAAGCCCGAACAACCGATCGACGACGCGAATCAACTCCGCGCGCAGCTCGACATCCGTGGCGGGGATGGCGATCTGAATGCGGTGAGTCCGACCAGCCGACTGCGACGACCCGTCCCCGAGGAACAGCCCGAGGAACCACATCAGGTCCTCATCGGTCCGCACAGGCAACTCCAGACCATCGGCGCCCGGAAGCTCGTACGACCTGCCGAAATCGGGCAGTGCCCGAGGCACCGCGACGAAGTCACCCGGCTTGATCTCACCCAAAGTGACCCACGACCTTGCGTACCGCGCGCGCTGACGCCCGGGCTTGCGCTCGTCGCGCAATACCAGGAAGGGATGGTTGTCCGTTGCTTTGATCCGCCTGGTGCCGGCTGCCAGCTCGAACACCTGACGGACGTCGGTCTGCGCGGCGGCACGCACCGGCGCCACCACCAGGCGTTCGGCTTCCTCGTCATAGGAGAACACCTGGTCGCCAGGCTCGATCTCCTTGATCAGCACCTGGCCTCGGTTCGCCGTCCAGACCTTGGTCTGACCGTCGAGGCACTCGTACTGAGCCGCGACACCGGCCACCAGACGAGCCTTCTCCGCCTCCGGGATGCCCAGCTTGTCGTAGGTGTTCTTGATGTCGGCCGGGAGTTCCTCCCAGGACGTGGCCTGCTTCTCGGTGGAACGAACGAAGTACTTGATGTTGTCGAAGTCGATGTCGTTCAGCTCGGCACCCCAGGTCGGCATCGGCTTGCGACCGAAGAGCTTGTGGCCCTTGAGCCGCAGGTCGAGCATCCACTGCGGCTCGTTCTTCAGCCGGGAGATGTCGGCCACGACCTCGGGGGTCAGCCCGCGCTTGGCGGAGGCCCCGGCGACATCCGGGTCCGCCCAGCCCCACTCGTACCGACCGAGGGCATCCAGGTGTTGCTCCTGGGTGTGACCCAGTCCGGGAGTCGAGGGCGCTGGGGCCGCGGTGGTCGACGGATCGTACGTCTGGGTCATATCAGGTGGACCTTTCGCTGTCGGTGGTCTGGTCGGAGCCGGCAGGTCTGGGGTCGGGCCGGCGAGGTGAATTGGGGAGGTGGCCTGGCCGAAGGCCAGTGGGGATGTGCGTCGTGCAGACGCCGTCGCCGTGGGCGATGGTGGCGAGCCGCTGGACATGGCCGCCGACCAGGCGGGCGAATGCCTCGGTCTCGGCCTCGCACAGCTGCGGGAAGCGTTCGGCCACGTGCGCGACCGGGCAGTGGTGCTGGCACAGCTGCTCGCCCGCGACCGACGGCTGCACCGAGGCCACGAAACCATCGGTGGTCAGCGCATCGGCGAGCATCTGTGCCGGGCTGGTGCCCTCTGGGGCAGCCTCGAGAACCTCGGCGTACCGGGCCTCCATGTCGGCCACGCGGGCCGCGGCGAACTGGGCGATCGCCTCGTCGCCGCCCTGAGCGGCAAGGAAGTCCAGGACCTGGACGGCCAGATCGTCATAGGCGGCATAAAAGCCGCTTCGTCCGGCGTCGGTGAGCGCGAACACCTTGGCCGGTCGGCCTCGGCCGCGGGCCTTGTACGTCCGCTGCTCGCGCGCTTCGAGATGTCCACGGCTGACCAGCACATCCAGATGCCGACGGATGCCGGCGGGGGTCAGTCCGAGGCGCTCGGCCAGCGCGGCGGCGGTGGACGGCCCGTGCTCCAGGATCGATCGGGCGACACGCTCCCGGGTGGACTCGTCACTTTCCCGGCCGTCGAGGGGTGCTGTGGGTAGGGTCGACCCAGGCGCGCGGGAAGCGGTCTGGGTGGTTTTCACAACGCCAGTGTGCTCTTATTAAACGGAATGATTCAAGGAAGGCCAGCCTTAGTGGGCCGCCTCACACCAGGGGTCCTCAACCAACGACGGCAGACCGGACTCCGGTGGCCGCGAAGTCGTCGCCCTTGTAGAGCAGCAGCTCGCCACTGACCACAGCGAGCGCGTACGCGAAGCAGTCACCGAAGTTCAGCTGCGCAGGATGACCACTCCCCCGTCCGAAGTCCTGGTATGCCAGCCGCGCCACCCCAGCCTGCTCGGCATCGAACGGGATCACCTCGATGCCGAGCGTCGTCATCAGATCATCGAGGCGCCGTCGCCGCCGCGGCGCACTTCGACTGTCGAGGACGATGGCACTCTCCAACCAGGAAGCAGTCGACATCTTGGGCCGCTCCGCCTGAAGGACGACGTCCAGGAGCGCAGGGCCATCCTCTTCTCCAGTCAGGATGGCAACCAGGACCGACGTATCGATGATCATCGCGGCAGGCCGAGGTCGTCATAGAGCCACTTCGCTGAGTCCCGGATCCGCAGCCGTTCCTCTTCCGTCAGGTCAGCCTGGAAGTCCCGCACCAGCTCCAATGCCCGAGCCCGACGCGACTCAACCCCTGCCGCCCCACCCTGACTGGAGCCGATCTCCTCGAGTCGGTGACGAACCGCCTCACGAACAGCCGCGGTCTGGCTCAGTCCGGTGCGACGAGCGAGCTCCCGTACGAGTTCGTGAGTCTGCTCGTCCTTGATGTTGAGACTCATGGGACTGATTCTACCGTCGGAATCTACCGTTCTACCCTTGGCTTTGGCGGACACACGCAGGAGCGATGTCGACGTGCCTGTTGTCAGAACTCTCGACCAGAATGCCTGTCATGCAGCTGCCCGTGATGCCGCCGGTCAAGCCGATGCTGGCCAAGTCCGTGCCCGAGATCCCCGTCGGGGACCTGTCGTACGAGCCCAAGTGGGACGGGTTCCGCTCGATCGTCTTCCGGGACGGCGACGAGGTGGAGATCGGGTCGCGCAACGTGCGGCCGATGACTCGGTACTTCCCCGAGCTGGTCGAGGCACTCCGGGCGAACCTGCCCGCGAAGTGTGTGCTGGACGGCGAGATCGTAGTCGTGGTCGATGACCGGCTGGAGTTCGAGGTGCTGCAGCAGCGGATCCACCCAGCCGCGAGCCGGATCAAGCTCTTGTCGGAAACGACCCCGGCGACCTTCGTGGCGTTCGATCTGCTGGCCCTCTACGACGAGGACTACACGAAGCGGCCTTTCGCGGAGCGGCGAGCCGCGCTGGAGCAGGCGCTGGCCGGGGCCGAGGCACCGATCCACGTCACGCCGACCACGCGGGACCCCGCGGTCGCGCAGGACTGGTTCGAGCAGTTCGAGGGCGCCGGACTCGACGGAGTGGTCGCCAAGCCCCTGGCCGGCAGCTATCAGCCGGACAAGCGGACCATGTTCAAGATCAAGCATCAACGCACCGCCGACTGCGTAGTCGCCGGCTATCGGGTGCACAAGAACGGGCCCGATGCCATCGGGTCGTTGCTCCTCGGTCTCTACAACGAGAACGGCGTACTCGCCTCGGTGGGTGTGATCGGGGCCTTTCCGGCCGCCCGACGCAAGGAGTTGTTCACCGAGCTACAGCCGCTGGTGACCACCTTCGACGACCATCCCTGGGCCTGGGCCAAGGAGGAACTGGGCACCCGGACACCGCAACACTCGGCCGGCAGCCGGTGGAACAACGGCAAAGATCTCTCCTTCGTACCGCTCCGGCCCGAGCTGGTGGTCGAGGTGCGCTACGAGCACATGGAGGGCGTCCGGTTCCGACACACGGCCCAGTTCAACCGCTGGCGCCCGGATCGTGAGCCCCGGTCCTGTACGTACGAGCAACTCGAGGAGCCGGTCAACTATGACCTTGGCGACATCCTCGGACTCGCCTCGGACTCACCTGAGCACTGACGACTGTCCGACTTAGACTCAGCGGGTGCCCATGCTCACAGCTGCCCTGGTCGTCGACCAGCTGACTGTGATGTTGGGCGGCCGACGGATCCTCAATGGGCTCACTCTCGCCGCGCAGCCGGGTCGGCTGACGGCTGTTCTCGGACCCAACGGGGCGGGCAAGACCACGCTGATCCGCTGCTGCACTGGCTTGCTCCAACCCACCGGCGGCGCGGTCACGGTGCTCGGTCGACCCGCCGGCAGCCGCGAGGTCGCGGCGCGAGTCGGGCTGATGCCGCAGAGCACGGGCGCCTGGTCCGGGATCAAAGCTGTCGAACTGCTGCACTATCTGGCCGGCCTCTACGCCCACCCCCACGACGTCGATGCACTGGTCGAACGCTGCGGGATCGGCCCGTTCGCCAAGAGTCCGTACCGTCGTCTCTCCGGCGGCCAGCAGCAGGCGGTCAATCTGGCCGGGGCGCTGATCGGGCGGCCTGAGCTGGTGTTCCTCGACGAGCCGACGGCAGGGATGGACCCGCATGCCCGTCGTGCCACCTGGAGCCTGCTGACGGACCTGCGAGCCGCTGGTGTCGCGATCGTGCTGACCACCCACGCGATGGATGAGGCTCAGACCCTGGCCGATCAGGTCTACATCGTCGACTCGGGTCAGGTGACCGTCTCCGGCACCGTTGCCGAGCTCACCTCCGACGACCGGAGCCTCGAGGACGTCTTCCTGGCCCACACCCGCGGCCCGGGTACACACGACCGACTCGGCAAACACGACAGGCCTGGTAAACACGAGGCGGCACGATGACCGCCACTCTCGATCTGACTCCAAGCCCCGGCGCAGCACCAGCCATGCGCCGAGTCCTCGGTCATGCCCGCACCGAAGCCACTCTGCTGGTCCGCAACGGTGAGCAACTGCTGCTGGCGCTGGTGATCCCGATCGGCCTGCTCGTCCTAGGCCGGATCATCGGCGGTTCCTTCGGCAACCTGTCCGTCCTCGCCCCCTCCGTGCTGGCTCTGGCGGTCTGGTCGTCAGGCTTCACCTCGGTGGCGATCGGCACCGGCTATGAGCGGCGCTACGGCGTCCTCGAGCGACTCGCCTGTACGCCACTGGGCCGCTCCGGCCTGCTGACCGGGAAGGCACTGGCTACCAGCACCATCATCGCCGGGCAACTCGTGGTGATAGCCGTCGTGGCTTTGGCCTTGGGCTGGCGACCGGAGTTCACCCCGCTCGGCGTACTGCTCGCCGTGTTCGCCGTGGTGTTCTCGGGAGCGGCCTTCAGCGGGCTGGCACTGGCGTTGTCCGGTCGGCTTCGGGCCGAGGCCACGCTGGCACTGGCCAACGTCATCTATGTGCTGCTGCTCGCCGGCGGCGCCTTGGTGTTGCCGCTGGACCGCTACCCCGGTGCCCTGCAGACCGTGGTCGGGCTGCTTCCGACGGCGGCGCTGGGTGAGGGGCTACGCGCGTACGCTCTTGCCGGTACGCCGCTGTGGCCGATCCTGTCGCTGCTGGTCTGGGGCGGACTCGGGCTGCTCGCCGCCAGGAGGGGATTCCGATGGACGTCGTGACCGCCCAGTCGCGGTCCGCTTCCGGCCCGGCGCGGTTCGTCACCGGCGAGACCGCCCTTCGGCGCTGGGCAATCGCCTCCCTGATCGCCAACGCCGTCCTGGTCGTGACCGGTGGCGTGGTCCGGCTGACCGGGTCCGGATTGGGTTGTCCGACCTGGCCGCGCTGCACCGAGGACTCCTACGTCAACCACCCCGCCCTGGGCATTCACGGTGTCATCGAGTTCGGCAACCGGATGCTGACCTTCGTGCTGATCTTCGTCGCCGTGCTGACCTGGATCACCGCCATGCGGGCTCGACTCGACGGTCAGCCGCGCCGCGACGTACGCCGGGTGGCGACCGTGATGGCCTTCGGCATCCCGGCCCAAGGGGTGATCGGCGGGATCACCGTGCTGACCAAGCTCAATCCGTACGTGGTGGCGCTGCACTTCTTGCTGTCGATGGTGCTGGTCGCCCTCGGAGTCTGGCTGGTCCGGACCGCCTATCAGGCCGCCCGCAAACCGGTTTCAGCGGTGGCCCATTCAGTTACCTGGCTCACCTTCGTGGCACTGTGGATCGCGGTCTGGCTAGGCACGATGACCACCGGATCGGGCCCCAACGCCGGAGACCTCGAGGCTCGTCGGACCGGCTGGAACATCCTGACGATCGCCCACCTCCACGCCAATGCGGTCTATCTCACCATCGCCGGAACCCTCGTCCTGCTCTGGCTGGTACGCAGTCGCGCCGTGGTGTTGTTGCTCCTGGTCGAACTGGTACAGGCCGGTATCGGGCTGACCCAGTACCACCTGGGTCTGCCGCTCGGCCTGGTCATCGCCCATCTCTTCGGCGCTGCGCTCAGCGTCGCCGCCGTCACCAACCTGGCATTTTCGGTCCGACGCACATAAGCCGCCAAGTCGCACAGTTGATGATCAACCGGTGATGCAGATATACTCAGGCCATGAGTAAGCGTCTGCAGGTCGTGATGGACGATGCCGAGTACGCCGACACAGAGGCTGCCGCACGCCGCGAGGGCGAAACCGTCTCACAATGGGTTCGCCGAACACTCCGGCACGCCCGACAAAGCCAACCCAAGGTGGCGCAGGCGCGAAAGCTCGCAGCGCTCCGCGCCACACGCGGCCTTGAGTTCCCCACTGGTGACATCGATCAGATTCTCGAAGAGACCGAGCGCGGCTACCTGTCGTGACAGTCTTCGTCGATGCCAACGTCGTCATGTACTTGGTCGGCGCGGCGCATCCACACCGCGACCGCGCTCAAGCCTTGCTCGACGAACTCATCCTGAGTGATACCCGCCTGGTCACCGACGCCGAGGTTTTTCAGGAGATCCTCCACCGCTACGCATCGATCAAGCGACCGGAGGCCATCGATCCCGCATTCAGCGCGCTCGCGGGGATTGTCGATCAGGTCTTCTCGATCGACATGGCTGTCGTCGAGGCCGCTCAGGCGCTCGTCCTCGGTGGTATGGGTGCCCGCGACGCGATCCATGTCGCCACCATGCGAGCGAATGGCATCACCCGCATCCTGACCTTCGACCACGGGTTTGATCGACTCGTCGATCTGGAAAGGCTTTCCTGAGCGCATGGATCAGGTCGGGCAGGTCACCCAGGTCGTCGATCACGTCCGTCGGGCGGTAGCTGTCGGGGTCGACCCGCAGGTGCGCCACCTCGTACGCCGCGTTGCTCACCAGCACCGGCCGCATACCGACGGACTTCGCGCCGAGATGCTCGCTGCTGCCGCCGTCCCCGACGAACCAGCAGTCGGAAGGATGTACGCCGAGTTGTCCGGTCACCTCCAGATAGCCGGCCGGATTGGGCTTGCGATGGCCGACCACGGCCGAGAAGGCCACTGCGTCCACGTGGCTCGGCCAGAGCGTCTCGGCCCAGATCTCCGGCAGCTCGGTGCTGCAGTCGGTGAGCACTCCGACTCGACATCCGACCTCGCGTAGCCAGCCGAGAACGCCGACTGCACGCGGGTGCGGCGCGGTCAGTTCTCGGTATGCGCCAAGGTGGACATCGACTGCACGATCGAGGGTCGCCTCGTCCACCTTACGACCGCAGCGCCGGGCCAGTTCCCGCAACGTCGCCCGAGTGTCGCCGAGTTCGCCACGGCATCGCTGATCGAACGACTCCGACGTGGCAGCCCAGTAGCTCATGGCGTCGACACCCAGAGCCGCCGCCGTGGAGTCGATGAGAGCGCGGCGTCCGCTCTCCCTCGACGGATCGGTGAGCGTCCCGTAGAAGTCGAACACGACGGCTAGCGGCAGCCCTGAGGTCGTCATGACCGCCAAGGTTCGCCGGACTCTCGGGGAAAGGTCAAGTAGGTCACGACACCGCTGGCGGCATTGAGAACCAGCGCAGCCGAGCGATATCGACATCCCTGAGAACTGTCACACCCGTCATAGATGATCTGGACGATCCACTACTCACGGAGATGACACATGATCACAACGTTCCAGGCGTTGGCCGTCGCGCTCATCGCCATAACGCCGGGTGCCACCTACACGTTCGCCTACGAACGCCACGCAGGCGCCTACGGGGCTCATCTGTCAGATCGTCTCGTCCGTTTCCTCGTCGCTTCGGGCTTCTTCCACGCCATCCTCGTGGTTCCCGAGCTGGCGAGCTTCAAGCGCATCGAACGCGAAGGCCATGGCTGGGTGATTTGGTGGCAGGCTGAGCTTGCTGTCGTCCTCTACTTCGTCCTGCCCTTTGCCGTGGGGTCCTTGTTCGGCTGGGCGATTCAGCGGAACCACAGCTGGGTCCGCTGGTTCGTCGGGTCTTCGCGCCACCCGCGTGCGTGGGACCACCTGTGGAGTCATGACAAGGCTCTTATCGTCAGGACGAAGCTGACGACGGGGGATCACCTCGCTGGGATCTACAGCCCTCGTCTGGCGGGATCGGATCCTATGCTTCTGGCTACGGCGAGGACGGTGACCTCTACCTCTCGCGACAGCTCAAGGTCGATCCAGTGACCGGCGAGTTCGAGGTTGATGAGGATGGCTCCCCAGTTCCGTACGACCCACCAACCGGGCTGCTCCTTCGAGCAGCTGACGTAGAATCGTGGCACATTCAGGAGGTGGGATAGTGAGCGATCAGAGCCCGCAAGCACGCGGAAGTCTCACAGGCTCCGGTGGTTTCGAGAAGCGCGGCGGATACTCACCATCCGGCGCTCCCGTCGTGAAACTGCCCAGGGTGCCCGTTGGCCCCGCGCCAGGCTCGGTGGCCAAGCCAGCGTCACCTGTCCAGTCGAGTGGGAAGTAGCAGAACTCAGCACCCGAAGTTCAACCTGCCAGCAGAACCTGTCGCTTGACGGTATCTGGCCCGTCTCCGCCGCTCATCGAAAGCCTGGTCAGACCCATGGTCGCCAAGGTTCGCCGGACTCTCGGGGAAAGGTCAAGTAGGCCACGATGCCGCTGGCCACGTAGAGACCAGCGGCCACCACCAGCACGTTGCTGACGCCGAGTGGGCCGCTCGCCACCGCCGCGATGGCCGATCCGAGGGTCATGGCGGCCGCGTTCACGGTGCTGAACGATCCGAACGCCCGTCCCAGGTAGGCGTTCGGCACACCGGACTGAATCGTGGTCTGGATCGAGGCTCCCCACACCACAGCCAGAACCCCGAGGAGCCCGAACGCGGCCACTGCAACCGGAACTCGCGAGACGAGCACGAAGACGGCAACCAGTCCGCCGGCAACCACCGCAGTGCCGCCCAGGCGATGCCGGGGCGGCAGCATGCCGCCCAGCAAGCCGGTGAGCAGGCTGCCGACCAACCCTCCTGCTCCGCGAGCGGCGAGAAGCAACCCGAACGTCACCGCCGCGTTCGCGAAGTTCTGGTCCACGAAGGGTGCCAGCAGGGCTGAGAGCATCGAGTCGCCCAGCAGCACGACCACTGCCGCGACGAACACCACGAGAACGGCTCGCGACTTCTGCACCTGCCGAATACCGGTGACCCACTCGCCGAGGAACCCGGTGCCCGCCCCGTCAGTCGGCTCGTTCGTGACCGGAAGCCTGGCTCCGGGACCACGGATCAGCCAAATCAGCAGCGCGGCGATCGCGTACGTGGTGGCATTCAGTGCGACCACCCCGGAAAGCCCGACGAACGCCGCCACTGCGCCACCAATCGCCGGTCCGGCGATCCGGGCGAGGTTGTCGTTCAGGGCGTTCATCGCGTTCGCCGTCAGCAGCTGGTTCGGTTCGACCAGGGTCGGCAGCAGCGCGTTCTCCGCCGGACCGACCACCAGACCCGACACCGAAACCAGGATCACCGACGTGTAGACGATCCACAGCGCCAACCCGGATGCGCCCGTGGCAGCAGGGATCGCGAGCGGCAGCGTCAGCACTGCCATCGCCAGGTTGGCCGTGACCAGCGCTCGCCGCCGGTCCCATCGGTCGACCAGGACGCCCGCGACAGAGGCGAACAGCCTCGGAGCGAACTGGGCGGTCGCAACAGCGCCAGCCGCCAACGCCGAACCCGTCTGTTGGAAGACGTACAGCGGCAGCGCGATCAGCATCGCCCACATGCCGGTGTAGGAAGCCAGGCCACCGAACCAGAGCAGCGAGAAATCGCGCGAGCGAAAGACCGAGAGCCCTGCTGCGGCAAGCGCCACGCAGACCCCCTCGACATCCGACCGTTCCGTACGTTTTGTACAGACTACGCTGATCGTACACTGTCAACATGGTGCTCGAGATTCCGGTGACTGAGGCCAGGGCTCAGTTCGCCGAACTGATCAACCGCGTCGGCTACGGCGGCGAAGAGATCGTGCTGACCCGGCACGGTAAGCCGCTGGTGGCGCTCGTACCGGCGACAAACCTCCGAAGCCAGCAGAATCCAGCCACTGAGCAGGTCCTCGATCTGACCTCCACCCGAGGCTCGACCAGAGACGAGTTCGGCCTGGCAGCACGCAACAACTACCCACCGCCGCGAGCCGGCGGCTGAGCCAGTGGCCGGCGAGAATCCTTGCGGGCGGAGCTCGGTGAGTTGGCGCGCAGACGCAGAGCTGTGGGCATTCAAGCAACTGACTGCCAGAGGTATGCAGCCGGTCGGACGGATGCTCGACCTCTCGATCCAGCCGTGGTCCGCCGTCTGGCGCATTTTTACGGACGTCGGTTCGAGGCATGCCTGCGGCACAACTGCCGGTGACGTGGTGCTGAAGCAGATCGCTCCTGACACGCCCGAAATCTCCACGTACGAGTTCTGCGCCGAGATCGCTCCCGATTTCATCGATCCCCTCCTCGGAGCGGACCGCAGCACGGGACGCATGCTGTTCCGCGACGGCGGGCCGACCCTGCATGAGGATGCCAATGTCGGACCGGACTCGGTCGCGGCCCTGGTGATCGACTACGCCCACTTCCAGCAGGCACTGATCGGCTATGAAGCCCGAGCCATAGCCGCGGGCATCCCTTCCTGGGATCCGACCACCGCCCCTGCCGAGCTCGAGTCACAGGTTCAGATCCTGGCAGCAATGCCACCGAGCGACATCCGACGCATCACCAGCAGCCAGCAGCAGGCGCTCCTCGACGAACTGAACGTCTACGAGGTCGCAGGCCAGATTCTGGCGAACTCAGCACTCCCCCGAACGCTCGATCACGGAGACCTGTGGTTGGGCAACGTTCTGCCACCGGACCGGAACGGGCGTCACAGGTTCATCGACTTCGGGAATGCGGTCTGGACTCACCCGTTCCTTTCGGTCCTTCCGCTGCTGCACGACTGCTATCAGCGGTGGGCACCGAGGGACTCACCGTTCACTCTTGATCGGGCCGATCTGAGACTCGTCTCCTCGGCCTACCTCGGCGAGTGGTTCGACTACGCCAGTCCGCGCGAATGCGAGTCCGCATTCGCCGCCGCAGCTCGGCTGGCGCCGCTGCTGCGAAGTCGTGCGGCGATCGAGAACTTCCAGCATGCCGGGCGCAACGATGCAGATGAACTCGGCCCGACTCCATGGACCTGGCTCACTCTGTCAGCAGTTCCACATCCTGGCTGACTCGGTTTCGATAGACATCGAACCAGTCTCCGCCGGCGCGGTATTCGTACGTCAGCGCACCGACGTTGTGCAGGATTCGGTAGCGGGCCAGCCTCCGGTGCAGAACCGGCGTCAGGTCGATGCCGTAGCCGACGCTGAATGCCTGGAGGGCTCCTGCGCCGCTCATCGAGAGTCTGGCCAGATCCACCAGCGGATCGCCCACGCTCGCGTCGCCCCAGTCGATGATGGCGGAGAGTCGCTGACCTTCCCCCTCATCGAGAGCGAACAGATGGGCAGGTTTGAGGTCGTTGTGGAGCAGCGCCCCTGGACCGCTGTAGCCGAGCACCTCGTCCACCAGCACGCAGTCACGGGCGACAGTTGCCAGCTGAGCATCGACGATGCCGGCGCTCACCAACTCCGGAAGTCCCGATAGGTCATCCAGGACGTACGCGCCCCACGAGTCGAACCGCCCTCGAGGCTCGGTCTCCGATCCGTCGACGTCCGCGACGATCGGACCCCAGCCGGAAAGATGCTCGGCGTGCGCTCGTCGCATCGCTCTGCCGGCAGCTTCAAAGGTGAGCAGGTCATCGCTCGCAGTTCCAGGGACGAAGCTCACGATCAGCGTCGCTCGATCCGTGGCGCTGTGATCCAGCTCGAGATGGACGATCTCCGGCACCGGGACCTCGGTGTCAGCAAGCCGCCGGCAGGCCCACGCCTCCGCGACCATCTCCGACCGCGGTCCCACCTTCACGATGAACCGCCGCTGATCAGCGGTACGGACGAGATAGTCGAGATTCGCAACAGAACCCGGAACACGAACCAGCTCGATCCGCGCCGAGCCAACGGCGTCCGAGACCAGATCGGCGAGCGCTTGTTCAGAGGGGTCTACCGACACCCGCGAAACCGTACCCCTCAACCGGGATCGTCTCACGTCGCGCGGTCAAGAACGTACGCCGAGGGAGCCCGATGTCGGAAGGTCTGGCGCCCATGGTCCCCAAACGACAGCCCACTTCCCGGAACCGTCAGGCGTCCGACGCCCGTGGGTCGCAGACGACCCACCCCGTCACCCAGCGCAGATCAGCGCAGCAGTGGGTCGATCGCAGCGGCGACGAAAATCAGGGCGAGGTAGGAGTTCGACCAGTGGAACAGTCGCATCGGCTTCAAGGCGGCGTCCCGCAGCCCGGCGTTGGCCCGGCGCAGCAGGCCGATGGACTCCCAGATCAGAGCCGCTCCGGCGATTCCAGCGACCAGCGGATAGAGCCAACCGGTCGGCGCCACCGGCCACAGCGCCAACGACACCAGGACCGTGACCACCGAGTACGCCACGATCTGACGAGCCACCACGGGCGCCTCCCGGACCACCGGCAGCATCGGCACACCAGCGCTCGCGTAGTCCTCGCGATAGCGCAGGCCCAGCGCCCAGGTGTGCGGCGGAGTCCAGAAGAACACGACCGCGAACAACAGGAACGGCGCCAGCGCCAGCGAGTTGGTCACCGCCGTCCAGCCGATCAGCGGCGGGAAGCAACCGGCGATCCCACCCCAGACGATGTTCTGCCATGTCCGCCGCTTCAGGATCATCGTGTAGACGAAGACGTAGAACACGTTCGCGGTCAGCGCCAGCAGCGCCGACATGATGTTGACCAGATAGCCCAGCCAGAGTGCCGAGGCCAGCCCGAGCACGAAGCCGAAAGCAGTCGCAGCCACCGGCGAGACCACGTGCCGGGGCAACGGCCGGCGCCGGGTCCGGCGCATCACCTCGTCGATGTCGCGATCCAGCACGCAGTTGAAGACATTGGCGCTCGCCGCAGCCAGACAGCCACCGATCAAGGTGTTCAGCACCAGCAGCAGCGGCGGAATGCCGCCTGCCGCCAGGAACATCGCCGGCACGGTGGTCACCAGCAAGAGTTCGATGATGCGCGGCTTGGTCAGCGCAATGTAGGCCGACAAGACATCACCGACCCGGACGGAACTGTGCGACGAGATCTCCGGTGCGACCGGCTTCGGTGCCATCGCGCCGTCGCTCGGCGTCGAGCCGGACACGTCGATGCTGGTCACCAGGGCAGTCTCTCTCGTCTCCTCGAGGCTGCCGGACCGGGGGTGGAACGACAGTCGTGGCTGAGTCTAGAGCCCAGCGGGCAGATTCTCACCTTGGTGCCTGCACCCACGCTCTCAATCCTCCCACCACCCACGCTCTCAATCCTCCCACCACCCACCCCGATGTCTCGGCCGGAAACGAGCCCCGGTGCACTTGCTGCCGACATCTCGGTAGGCTGCCATTGACGTTGCCTTGCCTATGCACCGCCGACGACGGATCCGCGTGCCCCACCTCGGAAGGACTTCAAACGTGAACCCTCGCCAAGCCACTGCCCCGATTCTCCCGGACGGCTGGTCCGACCTCGACATCGCCGCCATCGACACGGTGCGCGTGCTGGCCGCCGATGCGGTACAGAAGGTCGGCAACGGCCACCCCGGGACGGCGATGAGCCTGGCCCCGGCCGCCTACTTGCTGTACCAGAAGGTCATGCGGCACGACCCGACCGACCCGGAGTGGGCCGGCCGCGACCGGTTCGTGCTGTCGTGCGGTCACTCGAGCCTGACCCAGTACATCCAGCTCTACCTCGGCGGTTTCGGCCTCGAACTCGACGACCTGAAGGCGCTGCGTACCTGGGGTTCGTTGACCCCGGGCCACCCCGAGTACGGCCACACCGCCGGAGTCGAGATCACCACCGGACCGCTCGGCCAGGGTGTCGCCAACGGTGTCGGCATGGCCATGGCCGCTCGTCGTGAGCGCGGTCTGTTCGATCCCGACGCGGCGCCCGGTGAGTCGCCCTTCGACCACCACGTCTACGTGCTGTGCTCCGACGGCGACCTGGAGGAAGGCGTCTCGGGCGAGGCGTCATCCATGGCGGGCACTCAGCGGCTGGGCAACCTGACCGTCATCTACGACAGCAACCGGATCTCCATCGAGGACGACACCAACATCGCCTTCACCGAGGATGTCGGTGCGCGGTACGCGGCGTACGGCTGGCACGTCCAGACCGTCGACTGGACCAGCGACGACACGAACTACGTGGAGGACATCGCGGCCCTCGACGCCGCGGTCAAGGCCGCCGCCGAGGTGACCGACCAGCCGAGCTTCATCGTCTTGAAGACGATCATCGCGTGGCCGGCCCCGACCAAGCAGGGCACCGGTAGCTCCCACGGCTCCGCACTCGGTGACGCGGAGATCGCCGCCACCAAGGAACTGCTCGGCTTCGATCCGGAGCAGACCTTCGAGGTCCCGGACGAGGTCTTCGCGCACACCCGGTCGCTGGTCGAGCGCGGCCAGGCCGCACACGCGGAGTGGCAGAAGTCCTACGACGCCTGGGCCGCTGCCAACCCGGCCGGCAAGGCCCTGCACGACCGGCTGACCACGCGTACGCTGCCGGAGGGCTGGCGCGACGCACTGCCGACCTTCCCCGCCGATCCCAAGGGTGTCGCCACCCGAGCCGCCTCCGGCAAGGTGCTCAGCGCCCTGGCCGGCACGCTGCCGGAGCTGTGGGGTGGTTCGGCCGACCTGGCCGGCTCGAACAACACCACGATGGACGGAGAGCCGAGCTTCCTGCCGGTGGACCGGCAGTCGAAGAAGTTCCCGGGCAACCCGTACGGCCGGACCCTGCACTTCGGCATCCGCGAGCACGCCATGGGCTCGATCCTGAACGGCATTGCCGTGCATGGCGGCACCCGCCCGTACGGCGGCACGTTCTTGGTGTTCAGCGACTACATGCGCGGCGCGGTCCGCCTGTCGGCGCTGATGAAGGTGCCTGTCACCTACGTCTGGACGCACGACTCCATCGGCGTCGGCGAGGACGGCCCGACCCACCAGCCGATCGAGCACGTCGCAGCACTGCGGGCTATCCCCGGCCTCGACGTGGTCCGTCCCGGTGACGCCAACGAGACCGCCGCCGCCTGGGCCGCGATCCTGGAGAACACCGACCGTCCGGCCGGCCTGATCCTGACCCGGCAGAATCTGCCGACCTTCCCCCGGGGTGAGGACGGCTTCGCCGACACCTCCGGTGTGGCCAAGGGTGCGTACGTCCTCAAGGACAGCGAAGGAACCCCCGATGTCGTCTTGATCGGCACGGGCTCCGAGGTGCAGCTGGCCGTCGCGGCAGCGGAGCAGCTGGCCCGGCAAGGTGTTGCCGCGCGCGTAGTCTCGATGCCATGTCGGGAATGGTTCGACGAGCAGGACCAGGAGTACAAGGACTCCGTGATTCCCCCGGAGGTCACCGCTCGGGTCAGTGTCGAGGCCGGCATCCCCCTCGGCTGGCGCGAGGTCGTCGGCGATGCCGGGCGAATCGTTTCCATCAATCACTTCGGAGCGAGTGCCGCTGGTGGTCTGTTGTTCACCGAGTTCGGCTTTACTCCTGAGGCCGTGGTCGCCGCAGCCCAGGAGAGCCTGGCGGCTTCCCGGTCCACCAACTGAGCGCTCAAACCCCCACCCAGCACCACAAGAATCGAGGAACGAGATGAGCGAACGACTGAAGGCCCTCGCGGATGCGGGCGTCTCCATCTGGCTGGACGACCTCTCACGGGACCGGCTGACCAGCAACAACCTGGCCGACCTGGTCGCCAACTCGTCGGTGACCGGTGTCACGACCAACCCGACGATCTTCGCCGGCGCGCTGTCCAAGGGCGACGCCTACAGCGAACAGACCGCGGAGCTGGCCGCCCGAGACAGCACTGTCGAGGACACCATCAAGGCGCTGACCACCGACGACGTACGCAACGCGTGCGATGTCTTGGCTGCCACCTCCGCCGCCACCAACGGTGTCGACGGACGGGTGTCGATCGAGGTCGAGCCGGGCCTGGCTCGTAACACCGAGGCGACCATTGCACAGGCGCAGGATCTGTGGAAGATCGTCGATCGTCCGAACGCGCTGATCAAGATTCCGGCCACGATCGAGGGCCTGCCGGCGATCGCCGCGGTCACCGGCGAGGGCATCAGCGTCAACGTGACGCTGATCTTCTCCCTGGAGCGCTATGCCGGCGTCATCGACGCCTACCTCACCGGATTGGAGCAGGCCGCAGCCAACGGTCACGACCTGTCCAAGATCCACTCGGTCGCCTCGTTCTTCGTGTCCCGGGTGGACACCGAGGTGGACAAGCGGCTCGCTGCCATCGGCACCGACGAGGCACTGGCGCTCAAGAGCAAGGCCGCCATCGCCAACGCGCGGCTGGCGTACGAGCTCTTCGAGCAGACCTTCGCCGGAGAGCGCTGGGCAGCGCTCGAGGCCCAGGGCGCCAACAAGCAGCGTCCGCTGTGGGCGTCGACCGGAGTCAAGGATCCGGCCCTGCCCGACACCCTCTACGTCAGCGAGCTGGTCGTCGCCAACACCGTGAACACCATGCCGGAGAAGACCATGCAAGCCTTCGCCGACCACGGCGAGGTGACCGGCGACGAGGTCAGCGGAAAGGGCGACGAGGCGCGCGCCGTGCTGGCGTCGATCGAGGCGCTCGGCATCTCCTTCGACGATGTCGTCCAGGTCCTGGAGGACGAGGGCGTGGACAAGTTCGACAAGTCGTGGGCCGAACTCGTCGCCACCGTGGAAGGCACCCTGAACGAGGCCAAGGCCAAGCTCGCGGGGAACTGAGTGACGACACCGCTGACCGAGCGGGTCAACCTCCTGCGCGACCCGCGCGACCGGCGGCTGCCGAGGATCGCCGGACCCTGCGTCCTGGTGATCTTCGGCGTCACCGGTGACCTCTCGACCAAGAAGCTGATGCCCGCGGTCTACGACCTGGCCAACCGTGGGCTGCTTCCCCCGGGCTTCGCCCTGGTCGGGTTCGCTCGCCGGGACTGGGAGCACGAGGACTTCGCCAAGATCGTGCACGATGCGGTCAAGCAGCACGCCCGGACGCCGTTCCGGGAGGAGGTCTGGCGCCAACTCAGCGAGGGCATCCGCTTCGTCTCGGGCCAGATCGGCGACGGCGACTCGATCCGGCGGCTGCGGGACACCATCGCCGAGTTGGACGAGGCCCGCGGCACCGGCGGCAACCACGCGTTCTATCTCTCGATCCCACCGGGCCTGTTCCAGACCGTGGTCGACCAGCTGCGTGAGTACGGTCTGGCCGAGCAGCGCTACGGGCAATGGAGCCGGGTCGTCATCGAGAAGCCGTTCGGACACGATCTGGCCAGCGCCCGAGAACTGAACCGGGTCGTCTCGAGCGTCTTCCCCTCGTCCTCGGTGTTCCGGATCGACCATTACCTGGGCAAAGAGACCGTCCAGAACATGATGGCGCTCCGGTTCGCCAACCAGCTGTTCGAGCCGGTGTGGAACAACAACTACGTCGACCACGTCCAGATCACGATGGCCGAGGACATCGGCATCGGCGGTCGGGCCGGTTACTTCGACGGCATCGGTATCGCCCGCGACGTCATCCAGAACCATCTCCTGCAGCTGCTGGCACTGACCGCGATGGAGGAGCCGACCTCCTTCGAAGCCGCTCAGCTGCGCACCGAGAAGCAAAAGGTGCTCGCCGCTGCTCGGCCGGCCGATCGGCTGGACCTGCACACGGCCCGCGGTCGCTATGCCGGCGGCTGGCAGGGCGGAGTGAAGGTGGCGAGCTACCTGGAAGAGAAGGGCATTTCTCCGGCCAGCAACACCGAGACCTTCGCGGCCATCCGAGTCGACATCGACAACCGCCGCTGGGCCGGGGTCCCGTTCTATCTGCGAACCGGTAAACGGCTGGCACGCCGGGTCACCGAGATCGCGCTGGGCTTCAAGCGGGCGCCGCACCTGCCGTTCTCGTCCACCGACACCGCCGAACTCGGCTACAACGCCCTGGTCCTGCGAATCCAGCCGGACGAGGGCATCACGCTGCGTTTCGGGGCGAAGGTGCCCGGCACGCAGATGGAGATCCGCGAGGTGAACATGGACTTCGCCTACGGCGGATCGTTCACCGAATCCTCCCCGGAGGCGTACGAGCGGCTGATCCTGGACGTGCTGCTCGGCGATCCCCCGCTGTTTCCACAGCACCAAGAGGTGGAACTCTCCTGGCAGATCCTGGATCCGATCCTGGACTACTGGGCCAGTCTCGACGAGCCGCCGGAGGGCTACGAGCCGGGCGGGTGGGGTCCCGCCTGCGCCGGCGAGATGCTCGCCCGGGACGGCCACGTGTGGAGGCGGCCGTGATCATCCAACTGACCAAGACCACCACCGGTGAGATCTCGTCGGCGCTGCTGCGGGCTCGTCGCAGCGCCGGCAGCCCGGCGATGGGCATGGTGTTGACGCTGCTGGTGGTCTGCGACGAGAAGGAGTACGAGTCCGCGCTGAAGGCCGCCATGGAGTCCGGTCGGGAGCATCCGGCCCGGATCCTGCTGGTGGTCCGCGCCGCCGGACGAGTCGCTGCCTTGGATGCCGAGGTACGAATCGGTGAGGGTACGCCGGGCGAGGTCGTCGTGATCCGGATGCGCGGGCCATTGGCGGCCCATCCGGCATCGGTGGTCCGGCCGCTGCTGCTGCCCGACTCCCCCGTGGTGATCTGGTGGCCCGGCAAGACCCCGGCCAACCTCGCTGAGGATGAGCTGGCCGGCCTGGCGCAACGCCGGGTGACCGACGCGGCCGCCGTGAAGCGGCCGATCACGGAGCTGATGCTGCGAGCCGAGAACTATCAGCCGGGTGACACCGACCTGTCCTGGACCCGGCTGACCCCCTGGCGGGCGCTGCTGGCGGCTGCCCTCGACCAGTATCCAGCCCGGATTCATGCGGCCGCGGTCGAGGCCGAGCGGGGCAGCCCGTCAGCCGACCTGCTGGCTGCCTGGCAGCAGTCCCGGCTGAAGGTGAAGGTGGTGCACACGCCGACCACCGGACCAGGCCGG
>JASGEZ010000008.1:0-8722 GCA_047605905.1 Microlunatus sp. | reverse complement strand
GGCCGCGGTCGACACCTTCGCAGTCATGCCCGCCAGCCGACTCGCCGAGGTGAGCGCCGATCCCGTCGATCCGCTGCCGGCTCGCGGCCGCCACGAGCTGCTGACCGACCTGACGCCGGGCGCCGTCGACGACCTGGTCCGGCTCGCCGGCGCCGAGGCGCGCTGGCCGCTGGTGATGACCGAGGTGCGACAACTCGGTGGTGCCCTGGTCGGCCCGCCGGAGGCACTGAGCCCGATGGCGCACACGGCGGCCCGATTCAGCTTGAACGCGATCGGCGTCACCGCAACTCCCGAGCAGCAGACCAGCGTCGGTTCGCGCCTCGCCGCACTGACCGAGCGGATGGAGCGGCACTCCACCGGAGACACCTACCTCAACTTCCTCGATCTGGATGCCGCCACGCCGGCGCGGATCCGGGCCGCCTACCGGCCCGCCGACCGCGATCGCCTCCATGAGCTCAAGCGCCGCTACGACCCGGCCGATGTCTTCCGCTTCGGTCGGCCACTACCGCCAGAACCGGAAAGGTCCGTCCCATGAACAGCACCATCCTCGTCACCGCTGCCACCGGCAACGTCGGCCGGCAGCTCGTGCCGCAACTCCTCTCCCGTGGAGCGACTGTCCGGGCATATGACCGGTCCCGGCCGATCGCTTCTCAGCTCAGCGACGTCGATGCCGTCTTCCTGGCATGTCCCAACATCGCAGAGCAGGTGGCGTACGAGTGTGCGATCGCCGATGCGGCAGCGGCCGCGGGCGTCAGCCGGATCGTGAAGCTGTCCGCACGGGGTGCGGCGCATGGCTCGCGAGTCGCCTTCTGGGATTGGCATGCGCAGATCGAGCAGCATCTGGCGGGGCTCGGCGTCCCCGTCGTGGCGCTGCGGCCGGGCTTCTCGATGGCCAATCTGCTGGGCAGTCTGGACACCGCCCGCGAGCACGGCGTGCTGCCCCTGCCGGTCGGCGAGGCCCGGGTCGCCATGGTCGACCCGATCGACGTCGCCGCCTGCGCGACCGCGGCACTGCTCGACGACCTACCGCCGGGCTGCTACGAGCCCACGGGACCGGCGGCGATCGGTTTCGCGGAGGTGGCCGCCGCACTCACCGCCGTGATCGGGCACCAGGTGCACTTCGTCGACGTGCCGCCAGAGCAGGCGGCGTCGGCAATGATCGCCAGCGGGCTGCCGGCCTTCGCCGCCGAGCAGATCTGCAACGTCTTCGCCGAACTGCGCGCAGGCGCGCAGGCTGAGGTCACCACTGCCGTGCAGCAGTTGACGGGCGCCGGTCCGGGAAGTCTGGTGCGCTTCCTGGCTCGGATCTGAGGCTCAGTCGGCAGCCCGCTCGACGCGCTGCCGTGCCTGTTCCACCGTCGCTCGCAACGACTCCAGATCCGGTTGAGCGGCGGCGGGATCGTTCGGCCACTGGGCGACGACGTCCTCGGCCCAGGCGGCCCACCGGTCGAGCATCTCGAGATAGTCGTCCAGGAACCGGCCGGTCAGCACCAAGGTGGCCAGCCGCTCCGGATGGACGCCGGTCCCGTCGAGATAGCGGGAACCGATCTCGACATTCGGTTTCGACTGTTCGACCACCCATGACCGCAGGTTGCCCAGCGTGGCCCGGATGTCCTGGGTCGTGCCGTTCTCGGCGTAGAACACCTTCAGCAGGTGCTCGGACTCGAACGAGGGTGGAGCGGACTCCTGGGTCAGCCACTGCGCAAGGGCCTTGCGGCCGGCCGGGGTGATCGAATACACCGTGCTCCGCCGCCGGCCGGTGGCGCTCGCCGTCGCGTCGGCCAGCCCGGCTGCAGCCAGCTTCTTCGGCTCTTCGAACAGCTTGCTGCGGGTTCGGGGCCAGAAACGACTCAGGGTCTGGTCGACCTGTTTGGCCAGCTCGTAGGTCGTCCACGGCTTCACGGCCAGCAGCCCGAGGATCGCGTACGAGGTGGACGTCAGCGTCTTCGCGGTCGGCACGGTTCTCTCCTCGATTCCCGGAACGGTTGTCCCCAGGGGACTGTACGCGGTCGAAGTGGGGTCTAGCACGGATGGTTTTGCCTGGTTTGCGCTGTGAGGCTGTTGTGCGGGGTCGGTCGTGTCGACCCGTTTCATGGGCCCGGCGGCGGAGGAGGCGACATGGCAAGGACTCGCCTCGATCGGGCCGACCCGGCGCGCGACATATCGTGGGCATCGGTTGGCCTATGCGCGGAGGATAGGTGGCATGCAGGCAAGCGACATCGCAGTCGAGGTTCCGACGGTCACCCTCGACGATCCGGTGACCCGGGCCGTCAAGATCATGGCCGACCGGCTGCTGCCGGGCCTGATCGTGGTCGACCAAACTTCTCGGCCGCGGGCCGTGCTGCCCGGCAGCCAGGTGCTGCGGATGATCGTGTCGCAGACCTACCAGCGCGATCCGGCGCTCGCCCGGACCATCGACGAAGCCCATGCCGACCTGTTCTGGCAGGAACTGAGGCATCGGACGGTCAGCGACTGTCTGCCGCCCCAGCCCTCGAAGAAGGTCGCCGTCCAAGCCGATGCGACGCTGCTCGAGGTGGCCGGTCTGATGGCTCGGATGCACAGCCCGCTGGTCGCTGTGGTCGCACCGGACGGTCCGTTGGTCGGCTGCATCACGCTCAGTGCGCTGCTGATCCATCTCGATCTGCCCGACGCCTCCGACTGACTGCGGCTGAGTTCGGCCCCCCAGGCCGGGGGTGCTGATGCAGGCCGCTCTCGCACTGACGATCTTCGTCGTCGCGTTCGTGTTCATCGCCACCGAACGCGTCGACAAGGTGAAGGTCGTGCTGATCGCGGCTGCCTTGATGGTGGTGACCGGCATCGTGCCCGGCGCCGAGGTGTTCTTCTCCGAGCACTCCGGAATCGACTGGAACGTCATCTTCCTGCTGCTCGGCATGATGATCATCGTCGGGGTGATCAAGCAGACCGGCCTGTTCGAGTATCTGGGCATCTGGGCGGCCAAGAAGTCGCACGGCAGGCCCTATCGGCTGATGGTGATGCTGATGCTCATCACGGCCATCGCCTCGCCGATCCTGGACAACGTCACGATCATCATGTTGGTCGTACCGGTCACGATCGTGGTCTGCGACCGGCTGCACATCCGCGCGCAGCCGTACATCATCGCCGAGATCCTGGCCGCCAACATCGGCGGCGCGTCCACCTTGATCGGCGACCCACCCAACATCATCATCGCCAGCCGCGCCGGACTCACCTTCAACGACTTCCTGATCCACATGGCGCCGATCGTCTTCGTCGTCTTCGTGGTGTTCGTGCTGTTCGCCAGATTCCTGTTCCGCAAGGACTTCCAATACAAACCCGAGTACGCCGGTGCGGTCATGGCGCTGCAGGAGAAGCGGGCGATCACCGACTCGAAGTTGCTGGTCCGCTGCCTGGTCGTGCTCGCCCTCGTGATCCTCGGCTTCACCTTGCACACGGTCCTGCATCTGGAACCCTCGATCGTGGCCTTGGTCGGAGCGCTGGTGATGGTGCTGGTGACTCGAACCGACATCCATGAGGTGATTCCCGAGGTCGAGTGGCCGACCCTGGTGTTCTTCTCCGGCCTGTTCGTGATGGTCGGCGGACTGGTGCATACCGGGGTGATCAAAGCCATCGGCCACTGGGCGGTCGGCGTGGTCGGTCATGATTACTTTGCTGCCGCCGCGGCGCTGCTGTTCGGCTCGGCCGTCCTCGGTGCGTTCTTCGACAACATCCCGTACGCGGCCACGATGGCGCCGATCGTTGAGGATCTGGTCTCCGAGGGCACGGACCCGGGGGCCGGCGGTGCGCTGTGGTGGGCGTTCGCCCTCGGCGCCGACTTCGGTGGCAACGGCACCGCGGTCGCGGCCAGCGCGAACGTGGTCGGGATCGGCATCGCGGGTCGGGCCGGGCACGCCATCACCTTCTGGGAGTTCACCCGGAAGGGCATCGTGGTGACCTTGCTCAGCACCTGCCTGGCGTGGGTGTACGTGACCCTGCGCTACTTCGCGTAGAGGGTCGGATCGGTGGTCGCAATCGCGCTGGTCCCGAAGGCGTACGAGGGCGGCATCTACGCTGGCGCGATGGCTGTGCTCTCGCGATTGCCGCTCTATTGGCGGGTCTGCCTGATCAACGGAGGCCTGTTCGCACTCGGGACCCTTGCGCTGGTGGTGACGCCGGCGACCGTCTCCTCGCAAGCGGTGGTGTCGGAGATCATCGTGCTGGTCGGCGGGCTGGTGGCGATCCTGGTGGCAAACGCCCTCCTGCTCCGGTCGGTGCTGGCGCCACTGGACCAGCTGAGCGCCACGATGCCCAGCATCGATCTGCTCGAGCCCGGGCAGCGGCTCCGGGTTCGCGGACACGGTCCGGTGGCAGACCTGATCGCGAGCTTCAACTCGATGCTGGACCGGCTGGAGACCGAGCGGGCGGCCAGCACCCGGCGCGCCCTGCAGGCTCAGGAGGCGGAACGCCAGCGGATCGCGACCGAACT
Organism: Microlunatus sp.; assembly: GCA_047605905.1. GTDB lineage: Bacteria > Actinomycetota > Actinomycetes > Propionibacteriales > Propionibacteriaceae > Microlunatus. The sequence continues at coordinate 4,260 of JASGEZ010000008.1, read as the reverse complement.
GCACGACGAGGTCGGGCAGAGCCTCACGGTCGTGTTGCTCGGTCTGCGGCGGGTGCTCGCCGTGGCCCCGCCGGAGCTGGGCGAGGAGATCCGTTCGGCACAGGAGACGACCCGGACCAGCCTGGAGGAGGTACGCCGGATCGCCGGCCGGCTGCGTCCCGGGCTGCTGGAGGATCTCGGGCTGATCAGCGCACTGACGGCGTTGACGACGGAGTTCCACGCCTACAGCAAGATCGAGGTGCACAAGGGTTTCGCACCGGGTCTGCCGGACCTGTCGCCCGAGGTCGAGCTGGTGGTCTATCGGGTGGCCCAGGAGGCACTGACCAACGTCGCCCGGCATGCGCACGCTCACCTGGTGGAGCTGTCGCTGTCGCGGCAGGGGAACGCTGTGGCGCTCCGGGTTGCCGACAACGGGATCGGTTCCGACCGGATCGTGCCGGCGTCCGGGCTCCGTGGCATGCGCGAGCGGGCAGCGATGGTCGACGGTCAGCTGAGCATCGGTCCCCGGATCGGTGGCGGCACCGAGATCCGGTTGCTGGTGCCCTCTCGGTCGGCGGAGCAGGTCGAGTCGTGAGTTCTCCGGTACGGGTGCTGTTGGCCGACGATCACGTGCTGGTCCGCCGTGGCGTACGGCTGATTCTGGATGCCGAACCTGACTTCGAGGTGGTGGCCGAGGCCGGCGACGGCGCCGAGGCTGTTGAGCTGCTTCGGGGCACGGAGGTCGATCTCGCCGTACTCGATGTGGCGATGCCCAGGATGACCGGTTTGCAGGCCGCTCGGGAGATCTCCCGGCGATGGTCGGGCATCCGGATCCTGATCTTGTCCATGCACGACAACGAGCAGTACTTCTTCGAGTCCCTCAAGGTCGGCGCCGGTGGCTACGTCTTGAAGTCGGTCGCCGACCGGGACCTGGTCGAGGCCTGCCGGGGTGCAATGCGCGACGAGCCGTTCCTCTATCCCGGTGTCACCAGCACACTGATCCGTACCTATCTCGATCGGCTCCGGTCCGGCGAGCGGCTGCCCAAGGCCCAGCTGACCCCGCGGGAGTCCGAGATCGTCAAGCTGATCGCCGAGGGCTATTCATCCAAGGAGATCGCCTCGGCGCTGACCATCAGCATCAAGACCGTGGAGCGACATCGGGCGAACATCCTGTCCACACTGGGAATGCGCGATCGTACCCAGCTCACCCGGTATGCCATTCGAGCCGGCCTGATCGAGCCGTAGCGGATTGCCCGAACCCCCGGGTGCTCGCTTTAAGGTGCGCCGCTGGCTGAGCTGCTGCAGTCCGTCGATTCTCAGTTTCGGGGTGGCTCCACGACCACAAGGCGGCGTACCGACCATCGTCGGAGCGTGCCGCTGCCGCCGATGTTGGTCGGCGCTGCACCGAGCCGGGGTTGTCGCTGGTGCTGCGGTCGAGAAGAAGGTATCTGCTGCACTTGAGCTTGCTGTCGAGTGTGGCCTACCCGAACCCTGCGACTCGTCACTGGCACCGACCGCTCGTCACTGACCCTGCCTGCGCTGGTCGCCCGGCGGGCCTCTGCCAAGCTGACCCGATGAACACATGGTGGTCAGATTCCCAAGTCCGGGTCCTGCAAACCGGCGATGTGATGCCGCTACCCCTCATGGTGGAGACCAACTGGGCCGTCGAGGGGTGGGAGGTGAAGGTCTTGCTGGTCTCCGATGTCGTCAAGAGCGGTTACTCCTCCGTCGATGTGTGGACGTACACCGCGCCGTACAGCACCGAATCCCCAGACATTGCCGAGGCTGACGATGTGACCGAGACTGCCATCATGAAGTTCGGCCAACGTCTCCGCGAGGTGCTGGCCGGTGCCCCGACTCAGATTCGAACGTCGTTCCCGCGTAGGTCGGCCGGCCAACTGATCGCGTCTCCCTGCGAGTCCCAGTTGGCGGATATCGACGAATCGACAGGTGCGCAGACGTCCTTTCGCCTGATTTGAAAGAGCATCTGCGCACCACTCGATCTGGGTGGCTGGCGTACAATCTGGTGTATGCGAAGGACCAACATCTACCTGGAAGATCGCCAGACCGAGGCGCTCGACCGGCTAGCTGCGGGTGAGGGTGTGTCGCGAGCCGAGATCATCAGGCGGCTGCTGGACCGTGCGCTGGCCGGACGGGACGACAGCCTCACAGCAGACCTGGCAGCCATTGATCGGTCGTTCGGCGTGCTGGTTGAGATCGACCTTCCGGATCGCGAGGGCGGTGAACGGGAAGAGCATCTCGCACGGATCTGGCAGGCCGGCTCGGCCGAAGTGGTCGGCTCGTGATCCTGCTCGACACCGATGTGCTGATCGCCCATCTCAGGGGAATCGAGGCGGCACATCGATGGATGCGGTCGGCGCGGAGTTCAGAGCCGCTGGGTGTCAGCGTCGTGTCGATCGCCGAACTCACCGGCGGGATGCGTACCCATGAACGTCGCGAGGTGTGGGAGCTTCTGTCTTCGTTGCGGGTCGAACCGGTTACCGAGTCGATTGCTCGCCGAGCAGGTGAGTTCAGGCGCCGCTATGGACGTGGTCACTCCGGTATCGGGATCGCGGACTACCTGATCGCCGCCACCGCTGAGTATCGGGGCGCGGAGCTTGCGACGCTCAACGTCCGGCACTTTCCCATGTTCCCTGACCTGGAACCGCCCTTCAGCCTGTCGTGAGCGCGAGACGGTTCGCGCGTCTGGCAGACCTCGGCTCGATGGGCTAAGGTTGACCGGTTGCCTGGGCGAGGGTCGATGCAGACCGTGATCGACGAGGTGGATCGAATTCCTGGTCTAGGCGCGCCCCATCTGACAGTCGCCACCGTTACATCCCACATCAGTCCAAGGAGTTCCGTTCGTGCCCGAGGTCAAGCTCACCGCCGAATTGCGTACCGAGTTCGGTAAGGGTGCTGCCCGCCGGATCCGCCGCGCCCACAAGGTTCCCGCCGTTCTGTACGGCCATGGCACCGATCCTGTCCACATCACGCTGCCGGGTCACGAGACCCTGCTGGCCCTGCGTCAGGCCAACGCGCTGCTCTCGATCGACGTCGACGGCAAGTCCCAGCTGGCCCTGCCGAAGCAGGTGCAGCGCGACCCGATCAAGCACAGCATCGAGCATGTCGATCTGGTGCTGGTCCGTCGCGGCGAGAAGGTCACCGTCGACGTGCAGATCGAGATCGAGGGCGAGGCTGCTGCCGGCACCCTGGTCGATGTCATCGCCACCACCGTCTCCCTCGAGGCCGAGGCCACCCACATCCCGCAGCAGATCGTCGTGTCGGTGGAGGGTGCCGAGGCCGGCACCCAGATCACCGCTGCCGATCTGCAGCTGCCGGCCGGTGCATCCGTCCAGGTCGACCCGGAGACGCTGATCGTCAACATCACCAATGTGCCGACCGCCACCGAGGACGAGGACGAGGCCGGCGAGGGTGCCGAGGCTGAGGGCGCCGCGGCCGAGGAGTCCTGACCCTCAGGTGTCAGCATGGCTTGTGGTCGGGCTCGGTAATCCGGGCCCGGCCTACCGCGGGCACCGGCACAACGTCGGCTATCTGGTCGCCGAGGTGCTGGCTGCCCGCATCGGCGCACGGTTCAGTGCGCCCCGGGGAATGCGAGCCGAGGTTGCCGAGGGGCGGCTCGGTCCCATCGGCCCCGACTCGGTGAAGCTGGCGATCATGAAATCGCGCAGCTATATGAACGAGACCGGGGGACCGGTGTCGAAGGTACGGGCCTGGTTCGGCGTCCCGATCGACCACCTGATCGCGATCCACGACGAGCTCGACATCGATCCCGGCAAGATCCGGGTCAAATTCGGTGGCGGCGACAACGGCCACAACGGACTGAAGTCGATCCGCCGCTCGCTCGGCACGGGCGACTACTTCCGGGTCCGGGTCGGAGTGGGTCGTCCGCCCGGCCGGCAGGATCCGGCCGATTTCCTGCTCTCCAACTTCTCCTCCGCCGAGAAGGCCGATCTCGCCATCGAGGTCGAGCGTGCCGCCGACGCGGTCGAATCCCTGATCACCGTCGGCCTGGAGCGTACGCAGTCAGCATTCAACTCCTGATGGTCAGCCGCCGAGAAGGAGCAAATACACCCCAAAGCCGACTTCGGAGGTGCGTCTGCTCCTTTTCGATGCGCGCTCAGGAGGCCGAGCTGGCACTAGGGCGTGTCCCGTAAACGATTGTGGCTGGGTGGGGTAGGCAGGTGGTGTGCATGATCGTCATGACCTGACCGATAGCCAGTGGGCGGTGTTGGAGCCGTTGCTGCCCAGTTGCCAGGCCCG
>JASGEZ010000007.1:0-13618 GCA_047605905.1 Microlunatus sp. | reverse complement strand
GCCGGGCCTGGCAACTGGGCAGCAACGGCTCCAACACCGCCCACTGGCTATCGGTCAGGTCATGACGATCATGCACACCACCTGCCTACCCCACCCAGCCACAATCGTTTACGGGACACGCCCTAGATCGTGTGGCCGCCGTTGACGCTGACTCGTTGGGCGGTGACGAAGCCGGCCTCGTCGGAGGCCAGATAGCCGACCATGTTGGCGATGTCGTCCGGGGTGCCGACCCGGCCCAGCGGGACCTCGGCCAGATAGGCCGAGGTGTCGGCTCCGGCATGCCGCTCGACCGGGATCCAGCCCGGCGCCACCAGGTTCACCGTGACGCCGTCGGGTCCGAGTTCGCGGGCCCAGATCTTGACCAGTTCGGCCTCGGCCGCCTTGGCGCCGGCGTACGCCGACCAGCCGGGCTTGGCCCTGTCGACCATGTCTGAGCCGATCAGGACCACTCGGCCGAAGCCATGCGCACGCATGGTCGGCAGGGCGGCCTGCACCAGCAGCGTCGGACTCTTGACGAAGAACGTGAGCTGATCGAGGTGGTCCTGCCAGGTCAGCCGATCCAGCGGCACGATCGGCTGCGGCCCGGTGGCGTTGGCCACTACGCCGAGCACCGGCCCCTGGTCCCGGCCGATGCGGGCGACGAGGTCGGCGACCGCGCCCTCGTCGGTGACATCGGCGGCGTACGCGGCCGCCATCCCGCCGGCACGTTGGATGTCGTCGACCACTCGCTCTGCGCCGTCGGCATCGGAGCGGTAGTTGACCGCCACCGACCAGCCGGTGGCTGCGAGCCGCCGTGCGATCACTGCTCCCAGGCCGCGGGAGGCTCCGGTGACCAGGGCTATGCGATCAGATGGCACGGCGGCACGCTACCGGAGGAATCAGCGGTCGCAGCCACCGTCCTTGTCAGGACGGGAATAGGGCTTGCGGATGTCGACGGTGCCCTTGTAGGCGTACGGGTCCTCGCCGGCGACCAGCACGATGTCGCGGAAGTCGGTGATCGCCATGTGCTCACCGCACTTGGGCGGCTCCCACGGCAGCAGCGACTCCGCGCTCATGTAGTGGTTGGCGAGCGCCCGGCGATAGCCGTGCTTTCCGGAGTTCTCCAGTGAGCGGTGCAACAGATAGCCGTTGAAGATCAGCGCCGTCCCGGCCGGGATCTCCACCGGTACCGCATCCTCGTCGCGATAGGGGAAGTCGAACGACTCCGTGGTGCAGTCGAACCGAGGATCGTCCTGCTTGCGGGCGGGGTAGATCACTCCGCGTCGATGCGAGCCCGGGAGCACCCAGAGGCAGCCGTTCTCCACGGTGGCGTCGTCCAGCGCGATCCAGGCGGCGGTCAGCGAACGGTCCCGGGTGGGGATGAAGAACTCGTCCTGGTGCCAGGCCTGACCCGGCTTGCCCTCGCTCTTGATGAAGAGCATCGACTGCATGGCCTTGACGTTCGGCCCGATCACCGAGACCAGGGCATCGACGATCTTGGGCGCACGCAGGGCACGTTCGGCGGCGGGCGACAGCTTGTGCGGATAGTGGATGCAGAGGAACTGCCGCAGCACGTCCTCATCGGTGGCGTCCGGACCGAGCTGGGGCACCGAGTCCGGCCCGTCCTTGTATCCATAGGTGATCTCGCCGAAGTCACCGCGGCAGATCCGCAGCGCCTCGTCGTTGATCTCGGCGACCTCGCTCGGTGACAATGCGTCGCGCAGCAGGGCGAATCCGTGCTCCGCGAAGTGCGCGGCAAGATCGGGTCCGGCTTGGTCGAAGAAGCGTAACTCGCCGGATCGGAGGGGGAGATCGAAGACAGCTGTCATGGAATCAGAGTGGCATTCGCTGCCTCCGCTGGGAATGTCGCTGTCCATCTGGTAAATATCTGATCGTGACATCCGCGTCTTTGGAGCTCGTCAAACGACAGTCAGTGCTGGTCGCTGACTATCCGGCTGGGTCATCGTTCGGTCCCCGCGAGTTGTTCGACGAGGAGTTCATCTGGCTGCTGCGCGGCTCGGCGATCTGGACCGTTCAGGCCGGATGGCAGGAGGAGGGCGAACGTATCCTGCTCCGACCTGGGATGCTGGCGCTCTCCAGACTGGGCACGGTCGATCATCTGCTCTGGGATCCGGACTCGATCTCGACGCATGCGTACGCGCACTTCACCATCCGCAACACCGAGCACCTCGGTCCGCGTGACACCTGGCCGCTGGTGCGGGACATGACTGCCGCGCCGGTGCTCGGCGGGCTGACGACCTATCTGCTGGAGCTGGCGAAGCTTCCGGGTGAGGCGGCGGCGCAGCGCACCGACGAGTTGCTGATGTTGTTGCTCGATCTGTTCGTCACCGGCCCGTTCGGCAGCTCGCCGCTGGAGGGCCTGCCCGAGGTACTGATCAACATCATCGATTCGACCCGGGCGACCTGGGTCGCCGAAGGGATGCGGTTGGTCTCGGTGGACGAGTTGGCAGCGTGGGCCAACGTGTCGCCGGGTCATGTGTTCCGGCTGTTCCGTGAGAACTACGGCGTCGGTCCTGCGCGGGCACTCGAACTCGTCCGGCTGGTTCGCGCCGCGACCTGGCTGCAGCGCAGCAACAGCACCTTGGCCGAGATCGCCGAGCGTGCCGGTTTCGCGAACGCGTACCACTTCTCCCGCCGGTTCTCCGGAGCGTACGGCGTTGCGCCAGGGGCCTTCCGTCGCCGTGGTGCGACCTCCGATCCGTACGAGATCCTGCGCTCGCCCGCTCTGGTCTCACTCACTCACGTCCTGCTCCAGGCGCCGGCCCAACCGGCCCGTGCGGGTCAGCCCGGGCGCAATTCCTTGCCCAGGCAGACGACCAGATCCGCGGACGCGTAGTAGCCGAACGGGGCGATGTCGGCATAGCCGTGCTTGCGATAGAGCGTGATCGCCTCGACCTGCGGCTGCCCGGTGGCGAGGATCATCGTTGTTGCGCCGTGCTCGGCGGCGTCGGCTTCCAGGTGCTCGAGCACGGCTGCAGCCAGACCCCGACGGCGGGCCGACCCGGCGACGAACATCCGCCGGATCTGCGCCACCCGGTCACGGCCGAATTCCGGCGTGAACAGCCAGCCGCCCATCGCAACCGGTACGCCGTCGAGGTAGCCGACCACGAATCCGCCGTGCGGGGGAGCGAACTCGGCGGCTGCGAGCGGGTCGTCGTCGCGACCGCCGTAGATCTCCACGTAGTACGCCTGCGCCTGCTCGGTCAGCTCCCGGGCGTCGGGATGGTCGTAGGACAGCCGGCGCAACTCGAACACGCATCGGACTCTAGCTTCGCCAAGCAGGACTTTCGGTCTCCTAGCCGGGTCGTGCGCATCTGTCCCGGGTCGGCATCGTTGGCGATCCTGGAATTGACGGGCGGGAGCGCACGTCGCAGTGTCGCAACTGAATGGAGTGGACCGATGAGCAAGATCGTGGTGGGCTTCGACCTCTCACCGTCGTCGCAGCAGGCACTTGCCTGGGCAGCCGAGTACGCCCGACTGACCGGACTGCCGTTGCAGGCCGTGCACGCGGTGCCGGTCCCGGCCTCGGTGGCCTCGATCGCCGTCCTGGGCATGCCAACCCCCGAGCCCGAGGGGGACATCGATGAGGACTACCGGCGCGAGATCATCGAGGCGTTCAAGGCCGTGGGCACCGAACCCGGGTGGCGGCTGGAATTCTTCATCGACGATCCCGGTCCGGCAGTGATCGGTGCGAGCGAGGACGCTGCCCTCATCGTGATGGGCACCCGCGAGCACCGCGGCATCGGCCGGCTGGTGTACGGCTCGGTGAGCCGCTACTGCCTCAGCCACTCGAAGGTCCCGGTCGTCGCAGTGCCCTATGTGCCTGGTGTGCCGGCTGACGGGGAGAAGGTCGCCGCTGTCGAGAAGGGCGAGGAGTAAACCTCGCCGCGAGCCGGTACCGTCAGGGCTCCACAGCGTCAGAGCACGAATGGAGTCCCCTGATGAGCAAGATCGTGGTGGGGCTGGATGCCTCGCCGTCGTCCCGGGCGGCGCTGGCGTGGGCAGCTGACTATGCCCGGATGACGGGGCTGCCGATCCAGGCCGTGCACGCGATGCCGGTGCCCGCCAGCCTGGCCTCTGTCGGGGTGCTCGGGGAAGCCGTTCCGGAGCCTGCCGACAGCATCGACGGGGACTACCGGCGCGAGATCGAAGAGGTCTTCGCCACCGTCGATCCGCTGCCGGAGTGGCGGCTGGACTTCTATATCGACGACCCCGGTCCCGCGGTCGTCACCGCCAGCCGCGGCGCCGCGCTGGTGGTGGTCGGCACTCGCGAGCACCACGGTCTCGGCCGGCTGGTGTACGGCTCGGTGAGTCGCTATTGCCTCAGTCACACCAAGGTGCCGGTCGTCGCGGTCCCGTACCCGGTCGTCGAGCCGGATTCCGAGGAACCGGCCTAGCTCTGAGCGCCCTACCCGTACGGCCCGGGAACTCACGGCTGCGGGACCACGGCCGCGCAGCACATGCGTTCGCGCCGAATCTGTTCAGCGGCTCTGGGCGGCGGTCTTGCGGCGTTGCCAGAAGATCCCGACGAACACGCCGATCAGGATGGCGAAGGCGACATACATGCTGATGTTCGCGTACGCGTTCACGACCACCTGCGCCGGCTCACCGAGCCAGAAGCCGAGACCGACCCAGCAGCACTGGATGATCACCGCGCCGATGATGTTGACGATCCAGAACTTCTTCCAACTCATGCCCGCCATCGCCACGGTCGCGTAGATCACCGCTGCCGGAATCGGGATCGGCAGATAGGTGATCAAGATCGCCGGTACGCCCCAGCGGCGCGCGAGTCGCTCGGCCCGGTCGGCGTTGCGGGCGGCGCGTTTGGACCGTCCCGCCATCAGCTCGATCAGCCCCCGGCCCCACAGCCGGCCGGCCAGGAAGTAGATCCAGTCGAACTTGACGATGCTGATGATGCCCAGGATCAGGCCGAGCCACCACAGCGGATCGTTGCGGACGCCGAGGACCACCAGAGCAGATCGGGAGCCGGTCAGCGCGGTCTGCAGCAGCGGGTTGGCGACCACCAGATAGGCGCGCAGCGGCATCATGACCAGCCCGTAGATGCCGACCAGCGCGATGCCGATCCAGCAGACCATGTCCGCTCGACCCGGTTTGCCCTTCCAGGGCATCCGCGGGTCGTCCCACCACTCCTTCTCGGTCTCGTCGTCGGCGTCTGCCGCGGCAGCAGTCTCGGCGGTGGTGGGGTCGACCTCTCCGTCCGTACGGTCGGTCTCCCGCTCGTCGCCCACGCTTGCATCCGTTCCGTCGAGTCCTGGTCCGACCAGCTGGCCGGCTCAGCCTCACACGGTAGTCGCCCGGCGACACAGGCGTAGCCTCACTCGAGGGAACGAGCAGGTGAGGGGCCGAGGATGGACCAGGGAGCCGGGAGCGGGCAGCAGCCGGACGCGCAACAAGCCATCTTGGATCGGGTCCACATCGAGGCGCTCGCATTTCTGGACGGGCTGTCGGACCGGCCGGTGAACGCTCGGTACGACGTCGATGACGTCGCGGCGGCGTTGGGCGGGCCGCTCCCCGGGACCGGCACCGACCCGTATCTCGTGATCGAGGAGCTACTGGCCGGAGCCGAACCGGGCGTCGTCGCGATGCCGTCGCCCCGGTTCTTCGGCTGGGTGATCGGGGGAGTGCTGCCGGCCGCGCTCGGCGCGGACTGGTTGACCTCCGTCTGGGATCAGAACGCCGGGCTGCTCGCTTCGTCCCCGGCGGCTGCCGGCGCCGAACGAGTGTCCGCCGGTTGGCTGCTCGACCTGCTGGGTCTGCCGGCGGAGTCTGCGGTCGGGTTCGTCACCGGCGGGATGATGGCCAACTTCACCTGTCTGGCCGCAGCCCGCAACGCCGTGTTGCGGCAGGTCGGTTGGGACGTCGAGGCCGACGGCCTGATCGGCGCCCCACCGGTACGCGTCCTGGTCGGCCGGGAGCGCCACGACACGGTCGATCTGGCATTGCGCTATCTCGGGCTGGGTGCCGCTCGGTCGGTGGAGATCGAGGTGGACGAGCAGGGCCGGATGCTACCGGCGGCATTGTCTGCGGCCCTTGCCGAGGAGCCGGCCGATTCGCCGCGACCGACCATCGTCTGTCTGCAGGCCGGCAACGTGCACAGCGGAGCGTTCGATCCGTTTGCCGAGGCGATTTCGATCGCCCATCAGCGGGGCGCCTGGGTCCATGTCGATGGCGCGTTCGGACTCTGGGCCGCGGCATCGCCAAGCCTGCGGTCGTTGGCCGCCGGGGTGGCCGAGGCGGACTCCTGGGCGACAGACGCGCACAAGACGCTCAACGTCCCCTATGACAGTGGTTTGGCGATCGTCGCTGATGCCCCGTCGTTGCATGCGGCGATGGGGGTGCATGCCGCGTACCTGATCCAGGACACTCGGCCCGACCCTTTCGCAAGCGTTCCGGAGTTCTCCCGGCGCGCTCGCGGGTTCACCGTGTGGGCCGCGCTGCGCTCGCTCGGCCGTTCGGGAGTTGCCGAACTGGTCGACGGGCTGGTCGCCCGCGCTCGGCGGTTCGCTGGCCGGCTGGCGGAACTGGATGGGGTCACGATCCTCAACGAGGTGTGCTTCACCCAGGTGTGCGTGTCGTTCGGCACCGACGAGGTCACCCGGGAGGTGTCTCGTCGGCTGCTCACCGATGGCACGGCCTGGATGACCCCGTCCACCTGGCACGGACGGGCGATCCTGCGGATCTCGGTGTCGAACTACCGCACCACCGACGACGATGTGGACGTCTCGGTTGCCGCGATCGCCGGACTGCTCGCGGCGGTTCGGGCCGACCTCGCCTGAACCAGCGCCGGTGCCAGCCCGACCATCGTCGCCACCGCCCAGACCGGTGAGGTGAGATAGGACGAGCCGGCGACCGTCATCACCAGCCCACCGACCAGGACGAGGACGAACGCCCAGACCGGGATCGCGCGAGACCGCCACAAAGCGACGGCCGCGAAGGGCCAGAACAGCAGCACCCCGATCAGATAGGGCGCGAACACCACGTTGCCGAACACGTTCTGCATGGTCAGCTCGGAGACTTCGAGTGCAGCCTGCCGGTCAGGAAGGGCGACCAGGATCTGGTTGAAGGCGTAGTAGCCCATCAAGTGTGAGAACTGGCCGACCACCAGGCAGATCCCGGTGATCGTGGCCGCCATCGACCAGCGCGGGGAGCGGCCGACGGTCCGGGCCCGGACGGCTGCGACGCCAGGGATGGCCAAGATGGCGGCGGCCAGGGCGAGCCAGGACGCCAGCTGGTAGGCGCCGAGGTGTGCATCGATGGCGGCGAACATGGCGGCCGTCTCGTCTGCTCCACTCGGGCTGATCATCCCGATCAGGGCGCCGGACTGCTCGGCCACCATCCTGACCAGATCGGCGGCCAGCGTGACCAGCGGTGTCAGCAGCAGGCAGACGGTCCCGGTCGCCGGCCAGCGGTTGGGCCGAGGTGACAGGTGGGTTGTGGCTGTGGTCATGGGTCCTCCCAAGTCGAGCCGGTGAGATTCACCGGGTGTCTCCACAGTGGGCGGTGGGTCCTGTCCCCGGGATCCGTCGTACGGCGCGCTCGGCATGCCTGGAAGCGGATTCGCGATCGCGTGAAGTCGGACCAGGGGTCCACCTCACGGGGGATCCGACAGCGGGTGGCGCGGTCTAGCCTTCGGGATATGACGGTGCGACCGACCCGGGAGGAGGCCGTGCTCGCCCTGGCCGGTTTCGGCTGGGTGACGGTCGGGTTGTGGGGGCTCCCGGTGGCATGCCTGGTCGTCGGCGTCCTGGCGGCGGCCGGGCTGTCGGTGTCGCGACGACGTCCTCGGGTCGCGGCCGGTCTGGTGTTCGCCGGGAGCCTGCTCGCCACCTTCCTGGGTGTGCCGTCGGAGAACCCTGCGACCGTGCTCCCGGTTGCGGTCGTGGTGTACGGCCTCGGCCGCTGGGCTGGCTGGTGGGCTGCCGGTCTCGGGCTGGTCGCCTTTCTCGGCTCGGCCCGCTCGGCGGACCCGCTGGTGGGGACACTGGTGTTCTGCATGTTGTTGTACGGATGCCTTTGGGGATTCGGCCGAATGGTCGCCGCCAAGACCAACCGCGCGGCGGCTGCCCAACAGCGGGCGGCTCGGGTCGGCGGCCAAGACCCGCGGGCGGTTGCCGATGCGGTCGTCGCCGAGGAACGAGCCCGGTTGGCCGGCGATATCGCCGGGTTGGTCGGCGACGCGGTTGAGGCGATGTGCGTCGATGCCGCGCTGGCGCAGCAGCAGCTGGATCCGGCCGTGATCGAGCGGATCCGAATGCGTGGGGCGGTCGTGGTCACCGAGCTCCGTCGGATGCTGGGATTGCTCCGGCAGCCGCCCGAGACCCAGCCGCCGGAGGGCCGTCCGACGCGATCTTCTCGTCGGTCGTGGAGGTCGTTCGTGCTCCCCGGAGCGGCGCTGGCGACCGGTGCGGTAGGGATGGCCGCCGGCTGGCCGCAAGCATCCGCGGCTGTTCTCGTGCCGCTCGGTCTGCTGCCGCTCGTGCTGCTGCTGCCTGGTACGCGACTGTCCTTGGCCCTGGTGCTGTCCGCCGGAGCGATCGGCGTGGCCGCGCTGATCGAACCGACCGCGCTCGGTGCCGGCCCGATCGTGGCGATCATCGTGTTGTCCTGGCGGGCCGGCCTCGACGGGCGGCGTGCCGTCTGGGGATGCTGGCTGCTGCTGATTGCGGTCAGCACGATCGCTGCGATCCTCGCCGACCCCGCCAACGTCGCACTTCAGTTGGTGATGTTCGTGCTGCCGGCCTGGGCCGGGCACGCCTGGGGCGAAAGCGACCGGGATCAGCGGGTCGCTCAACAGGCGACCACGCAGGCTCAGTCTGCCTTGGACCGGGCTGTGGCCGAAGCCGTACGACAGGAGAGACTGCGGGTGGCCAGGGATCTGCACGATGTCACCAGCCACGCACTCGGGGTGATGGTGCTGCAGGCTGGAGCGGCGAGCGCGCAGCGGGTTCGCGATCCGTCCCGGGCACGAGCCAGTCTCGCTGTCCTCGGTGATGTCGGGAGCCGGGCGCTCGCCGATCTGGGCCGGCTGGTCGGGCTGATCGACGCCGGTGTGCTCGGAGCTGTCGGGGCCGATGAGCCGACGGATCTCGATGGGCGGTTGGCTGCGCTGGCGTCGCGCATCGGACAGACCGGTACGCAGGTCACGCTCGAGGTCTCCGGCTCACCGGTTGCTCCGGAGGCCGCCCAGGTTTGCTATCGGGTCGTGCAAGAGGCCCTCACCAACGTCGTGCGGCATGCGCCGGGCAGCGCCGTGGAGGTGATCGTCGAGAGCACCGACGCCGGGTGCCGGATCAGCGTGGTCGACGACGGCGGACAGCCTTCCACGGTGAGTGGCCACGGCACCGGCTTCGGGTTGGTCGGCGCGACCGAGCGGGTCAGAGCGGTGGGCGGTGAGTTCCAGGCCGGCCCTGAGCCGGGCCGAGGCTGGGCGGTGCGGGCATGGCTGCCGGCTCGCGTCGAGTCCACCGCCGCGGCCGTTGGGACGGCATCGTGATCGCCGTCGTGGTGGCGGACGACCAGGCTCTGATCCGAGGCGGACTGCGAGCGATTCTCGATGCCGAACCCGACATCGAGGTGGTGGCCGAAGCCGCCAACGGCCGGGAGGCGGCGCGGGCCGCCCGGGAGCAGCGGGCCGATGTCGTGCTGATGGACATCGAGATGCCCGAGGTGAGCGGCATCGACGGGATCCGACTGACCGCAGCCGCTCGACCGGAGGCGAAGGTGCTGGTGCTGACCACCTTTGACCTGGACGAGTATGTCTTCGCCGCGCTCAAGGCCGGTGCCAGCGGCTTCCTGCTCAAGACCACGCCGCCCGCCGAACTGGCGCAGGCGATCCGGGTCTGCCATGAGGGGCGGTTGCTCTTCGCTCCTGAAGTGACGCGCCGGCTGGTCGACAGTTTCGTCCGCCGCCGCCCGTCCGCCGACGGCGTACCAGCGCCGCTGCAGTGCCTGACCGCCCGCGAACTCGACGTCTTCCTGGCCTTGGCGAAGGGTCTCTCCAACGCAGAGATCGGCTCGCAGCTCTACCTGGGCGAAGCCACGGTCAAGACCCACGTCACCCGGATCCTGGCCAAGCTCGGGCTCCGCGACCGCGTACAAGCCGTCGTCCTGGCCTACGAATGCGGTGCCGTCGCCCCGAACTGACCTGGCCCCTTTGAGCGTCGAGGTCAGCAAGCGGAGGTCCCAACCACAAACCTGACCCACACTCGAGTCATCCGCTCCGGAGCCGGGTGTCAGTGCAGGCTGCCATACTCAACTCATGGCGATCGAGGTGAAGATTGCGCGAACTGGTCAAGCGATCCTGAGCGCGTTGCAGGAGATTTCGCCGGCAGAAGCCGAGGTCTTTGCCGCTGAGTACCGTGCGGCCCTCCGGAGAGCTTCGGAGTCGTTGGACGTCACAGAGTCAGAGCGGCTGCTCGACCGTTGGTGGGGGCTTACGTACGTGCGCCTGAATCCACCAACAGCAGAGGAACGGGAGATTCTTTGTCGCCTCGATGCTGGAGAGGAGGTCGGGTGGTCGTCTCCGCAAGCGTGGTTGGCAGCACATGGCGGCCGAGCGGCGACAGGGCAGTGTCGGCAAGCTTGAGTAGGCTGACCCGAGCACCTTTCGGTGCCGACTTGTGACGACGATCGAGGAACCGCTGTGTTCGACACTCTGCAGGACCGCCTGGCCGCAACGTTCAAGAACCTCCGCGGCAAAGGCCGCATCACCGAGGCCGATATCGACGAGACGGCTCGGGAGATCCGGCGCGCGCTGCTCGAGGCCGACGTCAACCTGGCGGTGGTCAAGGACTTCGTGGCCGCGGTCAAGGAGCGGGCCCGTTCGACGGAACTTCATGCCGCGCTGAATCCGGCCCAGCAGATCGTCAAGATCGTCAACGACGAGCTGGTCAGCATCCTGGGTGGCGAGACCCGGACCATCCGGTTCGCCAAGCGGCCGCCGACGGTGATCATGCTCGCCGGCCTGCAGGGCGCCGGCAAGACGACCCTGGCCGGCAAGCTCGCGCTCTGGTTGAAGGGTCAGGGCCACTCGCCGCTGCTGGTCGCGGCGGACCTGCAGCGACCCAATGCCGTCAACCAGTTGCAGATCGTCGGCCAGCGTGCCGGCGTACACGTGTTCGCCCCCGAGCCCGGCAATGGGGTTGGCAACCCGGTCGAGGTGGCCAAGAACTCCATTGCCGAGGCAGAACGCCGGCTGTACGACGTGGTCATCGTCGACACCGCCGGCCGGCTGGGCATCGACGCCGAGCTGATGCAGCAGGCGGCGGACATCCGCGATGCCGTCCGCCCGGACGAGGTCTTGTTCGTCGTGGACGCGATGATCGGCCAGGACGCGGTGAACACCGCCAACGCCTTCGCCGAGGGTGTCGGCTTCGACGGTGTCGTGCTGACCAAGCTCGACGGCGACGCCCGAGGCGGTGCCGCGCTGTCGATCGCCCGCGTCACCGGCAAGCCGATCATGTTCGCCTCCAGCGGCGAGGGCCGATCAGACTTCGACGTCTTCCACCCCGACCGGATGGCGAGCCGGATCCTCGGCATGGGCGACATGCTCACCCTGATCGAGCAGGCGGAGAAGACCTTCGACGCCGAGCAGTCGGCCAAGACTGCCGCCAAGCTCGCCGGCCAGGGCGGCGAGTTCGGACTGGCGGATTTCCTGCAGCAGATGCAGATGGTGCGCAAGATGGGTCCGTTGTCGAAGGTTTTCGGCATGCTGCCGGGGATGGGTCAGCTCAAGGACCAGATCGCCAACATCGACGAGAAGGAGATCGACCGGATCGAGGCGATCATCCACTCGATGACGCCGTCCGAGCGTGACAACCCCAAGATCATCGACGGCTCCCGCCGGGCCCGGATCGCCAAGGGCTCCGGCACCCAGGTGAGCGAGGTCAACAACCTCGTCGATCGGTTCTTCGAGGCCCGCAAGGCGATGACTGCCCTGGCCAGCGGCAAGATGCCCGGCATTCCGGGGATGCCCGGCATGCCTGGCCGCAACGGTCCCAAGCGGCAGCAGCCGAAGGCCAAGAAGAAGAACGCCCGCGGTGTCTCCGGCAATCCGGCCAAGCGGAACGCCCCTCAACAGCCTGCGGCCGCGGTCGATCCCGGCGCGGCCTTCGGTCTGCCGCAGAACATGGATCCGGCCGAGTTGCAGAAGGCGCTCAGCGATTTCCAGCTGCCGCCGGAGCTGACCAAGCGCCTCGGCAAGTAGCCGGCACGACCGTGCTCGGGGCCGACCGGCTGCATCTGCGCGGGATGCTGCTCCCGGATGGGGAGCACCGGGACGTATGGGTGGTCGATGGTCTTGTCCGGCTCGAACCGGTTCGGGATGCCATCACCCTCACCACCCAGGGCTATCTGCTGCCCGGCTTGGTCGATGCCCATTGCCATGTGGGTCTGGATGCACATGGCGCCGTACCGGACGAGGTCGCCGAGCAGCATGCGCTGGCCGAGCGGCGGGCCGGAGCATTGCTGCTGCGTGATGCCGGCAGCCCGGCCGACACCCGCTGGATCGATGACCGCGACGACCTGCCCCGGCTGATCCGTGCCGGCCGGCACATCGCTCGACCCAAACGCTATCTGCGCAACTACGGTGCCGAGATCGAGCCCGACGAGTTGGTCGCCGAGGTCGAACGCCAGGCCCGCCGCGGCGACGGCTGGGTGAAGCTGGTGGGGGACTGGATCGACCGCGATGTCGGCGATCTCGCACCGCTGTGGCCGGCGGATGCCGCGAAGGCGGCCATCGACCGGGCCCACGAACTCGGCGCCCGGGTGACGGCCCACGTCTTCGGTGAACAGGCCGTCGCCGAGTTGGTGGCAGCCGGGATCGACGGTATCGAGCAC
Organism: Microlunatus sp.; assembly: GCA_047605905.1. Classification (GTDB taxonomy): domain Bacteria; phylum Actinomycetota; class Actinomycetes; order Propionibacteriales; family Propionibacteriaceae; genus Microlunatus. The sequence continues at coordinate 760 of JASGEZ010000007.1, read as the reverse complement.
GGCACCGGTATCAGCACCGAGCTGATTCCGCTGATGGCCGAGCGCCAGGTGGCGCTGGTGCCGACGATGCTCCAATTGGACAACTTCGAACGCTACGCAGAGCAGGGCGAAGCCAGGTTCCCGCGGTATGCCGCACACATGCGGGCGTTGTATGCGCGGCGGCTGGAGACGTTCGGTGCCGCTCACGAGGCGGGCGTGCCGATCTATGCGGGCACCGACGCGGGCGGCTACCTCCCGCACGGCCTGGTCGCCCAGGAGATCGCTGCTTTGGCAGAGGTCCTCGGCACCGATGGTGCCCTGGCCGCCGGGTCCTGGGCGGCCCGACGCTGGCTCAGGCATCCGGACACGCTGACCGACGGTGCCCCTGCCGACTTCGTGGTGCTGGACTCTGATCCACGCCGCGATCTGCGCGTCCTCCAAGCCCCACGGTTCGTCGTCCTCCGCGGCTGCGTGGTCGAGTCCCGTTGACACCCATGACCTCCGCATCGCATCCCACGGCCGCCCGCCGGCTGCTGGCGATGGTGCTCGCCGCCGTCTGCCTGCTCGCGGGCGCGCTGCTCGGAGGGGTCGGCAGGCTCGCGTACGCAGACGCGCCGGCCGATGCCGCGGCGGTGACGGAAACCGTGCTGAAGATCCCCGGCACCCCGGAAGCGGACGGGAAGCCGGTCACCTTGGATGCCTCGCTGTTCACCACCAAACCTGGGCTGGCTCAGCCGGCGATCGTGCTGGCTCACGGTTTTGGCGGCACCAAGGCCGACAG
>JASGEZ010000006.1:0-3227 GCA_047605905.1 Microlunatus sp. | reverse complement strand
GCTCTGTTTTCCCTCCTCGGCGTACGCGGACTCAGGCTCGCCAGTTGTGCCGACCCCAGAGCCGGAGGCTGCGGCCACGGCGACCTCGGGGCCGAGCCCGGCGCCACACACCAGCTCATCGTCTAGCACCAGCCCGTCGTCCAGTGCCAACGCGTCGGCTGAGCCGTCGGGCTCGCCGGTGTCGGATCCAGAGTCGACCTCAGGATCTTCGTCGGAACCGTCGGCTGCTGAGTCGCAAGAGCCTGATCCGACACCGGCTCCGACCGACAAGAGTGAGGCCGAGGCTGACGGTGATTCTGGGCTCGCGGACGACTCGCGACTGGTCAGTGGGGCCCAGGATGCCGTCCAGGCATCGCAGGCTGAGGCTGCGGCGGAGCAACAAGTCGAGGCGCAGGCCGACGACCCGGGGCAAGCCGACATCAGCCTGACAAAGACGGCTTCGCCAGCCCGGGTGTCGAAAGTCGGACAGGTGATCACGTACCGGTTCGTGGCGACCAACACGGGGTCGATCGAACTCACCGGCGTGGCCATCATCGACGAGCTCGAGGGGCTGAGTTCGCTCAGCTGCGACCAATCCACCACCTCGGCCACGTTGGCGCCAGACGAAGCGCTGAACTGCTCGGCGACGCTGACCGTGACGCAAGGTGTCCTCGACTTCGGTGACCTCGACAACTTCGCAACCGTCTTCGGCGAATACGTCGTGGAAGGACAAAGCGACTATGTCGGTGCCAACGCTGCCGCGCATGTCACCGTCGCACAGCAGCCCTCGATCTCGCTGGACGCATCGGTCTCCCCGAGCGGCAAGGCGGATCGAGGCGATCGGCTCCGTTACACGGCGACCGCGACGAATACGGGCAATGTGACTCTGACTGCCGCCCGCATCACCAGCAATCTCAACGCGCTCGATCTGACCTGCGAGCCGGCCGCACGTGCGACTCTGGCGCCGGGCGCCAGCATGAGTTGCGCCGGCAGCTACCGGGTCAGTGGTGCTGACGCACGCCGCGGTCGAGTCAGCGCCACCCTGACCGCGCGCGCGGAGCAACCGTACGGCGAGCCGAGTGCCAGCGGTGATGACATCGTCGACTCCAGCACGTTGCGGGTTGCCGTGACCAAGCCGGCCAGCACGAGTGACGACGACTCCGGCTTGGCCGACACCGGCAGCTCACAAGGCTCGCTCCCGATCGGTCTGCTCGGCGCGCTCATGGCGGCCTCCGGCATCGGACTGATCCGACGCGGTCGGCGTCTCTGACCTCTGATTGCAGGACACTGATGGCCGACCTGCCCGAGCCGATGGGCGAGGTCATCATGAGATTGCTCGGTTCGGGTCAGCATCGAGACTCGGCGGTTCCTCGGTGACGACCAGGTCGAACAGCTCCGGGTCTGTTCGACGAAGGGCGTCGGACTCTGGCAGTGCGTCGGCCTCGGGCCGGGCTTCTGGTCGCCGAGTTCGTCGGGTTCTGCCGACGATCGGTGCCACCTGAACTGCGTCATCGACGAGTTCCGACGCCTGGATCTGACGCACCGGGTCATCGACGCTGGCCAGTGCTTTCAACTCCGTGTCGCTGACCTTCAACTCGGTGAACTGTCTGGCCTTGACGAGCACTCGACCCTCCATCGTGGCGATGGTGTCGTTGTAGGCAGTTACGGAGGTCCGCAGAGCGCGGCCCAGCTTGTCGAATCTGCTGCCGAGTGTGCCGAGCCGATCGTGGAGCTCGCGGCCCAGCTGGAGCACATCGGCGGCGTTCTCGGCCAGCCTCGCCTGCTTCCAGCCATACGCCACGGCGCGCAGCAAGGCGATCAATGTCGTAGGAGTGGCGAGCACGACGTCCTTGCGGGCCGCGTACTCGTGGAGGTCGGGCAGGATCGCGAACGCCTCCGCCGCCAGTGCCTCGCTCGGCAGGAAGAGCACCACGAACTCGGGGCTGCCGACGCCTGACTGCCAGTAACGCTTGCCCCCGAGCTGGTCGACATGACTGCGGACATTCTGGGCGAATCGAGCCATCGCCTCCTCCCGGAGCCGCAGGTCATCGGTCTCCTGGGCGTCGAGAAAGGCCGTCAGCGGCACCTTGGCATCGACGTAGACAAATTTGCCCTCGGACAGATCGACCCGCAGGTCCGGCCGGATGACCCGATCGTCGGCGGTGTCGGTGTGCTGGCGAGTGAAGTCGCAGTGCTCGACCATCCCCGCCAGCTCGACCACCCGCTGCAGTTGCAACTCGCCCCAGGCGCCGCGTACCTGCGGCTTGCGGAGCGCAGTCGTCAGTGCGCTCGTTTCCCGCCGCAGCTGCTCCCCGGTTTGCTGGACGGTCTGCACCTGGGTGCGCAGGTCGGCGGCGATCGCCACCCGCTGCTTCTCCACCTCACCGAGCCGGTCGGCGAATCGATGCAGCGTCTCCTTGACCGGGCTGAGCAGTTGCTCGGTCGCCTTGAGTCGCGCTTCGGCTTGAGCGTCGGCCGTCTTGGCCTGCCGTTCGATCGTCTCGTGGGACAGCACCTTGAACTGGGCGAGGAGTTGCTCCCGATCACCGGCCAGCGCCTTGGCATGCTCCACGGCAGCATCCCGCTCGGCCTCGGCTCGGGCTACCGCGGCCGAGACTTCGGCCGCCTCGGCTTGGGCTGCGGAGGCAAGAGCCCGGGCTTCGGCCACGTCGGTGCGCGCCTGGGCCATCTCAGCTCGGGCGTGTGCGGTCTCCGAGCGCGCCTGGGTTGCCTCGGCACGAGCCTGCGCCAGGTATGCCTCCTGGCGGGCCGTGTCGGCGTCGTTGCGAGCGGTGGCGGTCTGTTGGCGCGTCTGCAGAAGCAGTCGGGCGATCGCGTACCCGCCGACAAGGCCCAGGATCAGGCCGGCGAGCAGCGCGACCGTCGTGGTGATGTCCATGCCGCGCATCTTGCCTCCTACCACTGACAGTGTTTGTCGTCACTCGCTGCGCCAGCTGCGCGCCGATTGGTTCCGTCTTCCCTCGTCTCGCGCAGACGATAAAGCGTTGTCTGCGCGCTCCTCAGTCCAGACGGAACCGGGCGCTCCGCGGCGCGGTCGCTCGCGACGGGAGTCGACTCGCAGATCGGTCCAGTTCGAGGGCTCTGGTGGTGAGAGGGCGGCGCACTAGGGCGTGTCCCGTAAACGATTGTGGCTGGGTGGGGTAGGCAGGTGGTGTGCATGATCGTCATGACCTGACCGATAGCCAGTGGGCGGTGTTGGAGCCGTTGCTGCCCAGTTGCCAGGCCCG
>JASGEZ010000005.1:0-24462 GCA_047605905.1 Microlunatus sp. | reverse complement strand
CGTCGAACTGTTCCGCCGGCGGGCCCGGGCCCGAGATCGGACCCTCGATCTCGACGATCCGGCCACGGCGGCCGCGGTGGCCGAGCTCTGTCGCCGGCTCGACGGGCTACCGCTGGCCATCGAGTTGGCCGCCGGCCGGGCCGACGTGGTGGGCCCGGCCGAACTCGTGGACCGCTGGTCGTGGCACCGGTCGGTGCTCCGCGGCGGGCCGACGGCCGATCCGCGGCACCGCAGCCTCACGGCGCTGGTGGATTGGTCCTACGACCGGCTGCCGGCCGAGGGACGCCGGGTGCTCGAGGCGGTCAGCGTCTTCGCCGGCGACTTCTCCGTGGGCGACGCGGCGGACCTGCTGGGGCTGGTGGGGGAGGACGATCCGGGCTGGTCGCTCACGGCCCTGGTCGACGCGTCGCTGCTCAGTCGCTCGGCGGTGACGGGCCGGCTGCGGATGCTGGAGACGATCCGCGAGTACGGGCGCTCCCGCTTGGCGAACCGGGCTGACGCGGACGCCGTCCACCGGGCGCACGCGACGATGTTCGCCGACCGGGCGGTTGCCGGTCGGGCGGAACTCTACGGACCGGGACACGTACGCGAGGTGCGCCGTCAGCTGGACGGGGTCGACGAGCTGCGGGCCGGTTTCGGCTGGGCCCTGGAGACGCAGCCCGAGCTGGCCGTGAGGATCGCCGGCTCCACCGCTCTGCTGGTCGAGCACGCCTTGCTCGGTGAAGCGGTGACGTGGGCCGACACGGTGCTCGCCCGAGCGGAGCTGACGCGTGATCCCTGGGTGTGCGCGGTGGCGGCGGCCGGGGCGTACTTCGTCGGTGACCTGGCGCGGTCCGGTGCCCTGGCCGACGAGGCGACCGCCCTGGCCGCGAATGTCGACGGCCTGTGCGTGGCGTTCGCCCTGGTGGTCCGCGGCGACGTGGCCTTGCTCGCCGGGGACCTGGACACGGTGCTCAGGTGCTGCACAGCCGCGCCCGAACCGACCCGGCCGATGCTGGAACTGACCGCCCTGCTGGCTCGCCACTACGCCGGCCAACGGGCCGACGCGGCGGACGCCCTGGAGATCCGGCTCGGTCTGGAACGGCACGGCCGTTCGGCTCTCGCCGCGTGGGCAGGCTATGTGGAGGGCGAACTCCTGCTGTCGGACGATCCCGGTCGGGCCTTCGTCGTGCTGGACGATGCCCTGGAACGGGCCCGGGCCGGTCGCGACGAGTACCTGACTGGCGTCGCTCTGGTCTCGGCGGCCTCGGCCGCACACCGGTCCGGTCGGCTCGCCGAGGCTCGGCCGCTCCTGGCCCAGGCGGTGCGGCACTGGCAGGCGCGGGGGGACTTCACCCACCAGTGGACCACTCTGCGGAACGTCGTCCAGCTCTTGGCCGACACCGGTCAGCTCATCGACGCACTTGCGCTGGCCACCGCGTTGCAGGTGCCGGACCGCGGTGCGGGCGGCTTCGGGGCTGATGCCGAGCGGCTCGCCGAGACCGCCGCGCGGCTGTCGGAGCTGCTCGGGGAAGCTGCTGCGGGGCTGCTCCCGAGGGCTCGAGCCCTGCGTGACCACCAGGTGATCGAGGCGGCTCTGCAGGCGCTGGAGCTGTGAGGGTCACCGGCTCGTTGCCTGTGGGTCGCGGCGCCACGGATCAACTCAGCCGGTAGAACCGGAAGAATCCGAAGTCCTCGATGGGCAGCACCTCGACCGTGCCGAACCCCGCCCGGGCGGCGTAGTCGCGTAGCACGGCCGGACGCATCACCGTGCCGGTGCCGACCGAGGGGGCCGAAGACAGACCGTCGGGGAGGCAGATGAACAGGCTGAAGCCGTACATGCACTGGTCGACCTCGCTGCTCGGCGCGGTGAGCTCGTCGTCGACCGCCTCGTCCATGATCACCACCGGCCCACCTGGCCGGACCGCCTGCCGGATGGCGGCGAGCACCTCGACCGGCCGCGGCATGTCGTGCAGGCACTCGAAGGCGAAGGCTGCATCGAAAGGACCGGGATCCGGCAGCAACTCGCCCTCGGCGACGACGAACTGGACCCGATCGTCCAGCCCTTCGACCGCCGCGGCTGCCCGGGCGGCCTCGATCGACGGTGCGTCGATGTCGACGCCGAGCACGCCGGCGTGCGGGTAGGCGCGGGCCAGGGCCAGCGACGACCACCCGCCGCCGCAGCCGACGTCGATGATCCGAGCGCCGGGCCGGCTGAGCACCTCGTGCAGGTCGGCGACCTCGGCGAGCGCGGGACCGAGTCGCCGGGTGAACCAGGGCCGGTTGAGCGCGGACTGGGACTCGCGGGCGTCGTCGCCCAGCTCGGCCCAGCTGACGCCGCCACCGTGGCGGTAGGCAGTCATCAGGTCGTCGATCCGACGGCCCGCGGCCACCGCCATCCGGGCGAGCGGTCCGAGGTAGTTCAGGCTGTGCTCGTCCAGCAGGACCTCGGCGGGTCCCGGTGGCAGCGAGAAGCGACGGTCGACCTCGTCAGCCGTCATCGTCACGGTGCCCAACGATGCCTGGAACTCGCAGAACTCCCGGCAGTAGCGCTCCTGGGTGCCGGTCCGCTCGGCCAGCTCGTCGCTGGTCAGTGGCTCGGCGGTCAGCGCGGCGAACCAACCGAGCTGCAGACCGATGTAGGTACTGAACGTCTCGTAGGTGCTCATACTGGCGGCGAACAGCCGCTCGGCGTAGGTGGCAGCTTCACTCATGGCCAGACCGTACGATCGCCCGCTTTCAGATCGCTGTCAGCCTTTCCTGTCCAGGAACAGGGCTCCCTGCTCAGTCGATTCCGGACTGCTCGACCCCCTGCACGAGGTAGCGCTGCAGGAAGACGAAGATCAGCAGCACCGGCACGATCGCGACCGCCGCGCCGATGAACAGCTGCGGCAGATCCACCCGTTGCGAGGTCATGAACTGACTCAGCGAGACCTGCACCGTCCGGTAGGACCGGTCCTGGCCGATCAGCAGCGGCCACAGGAACGCGTTCCAGGAGCCGATGAAGATGATGGTGCCGACCGCGGCGCAGATCCCGTACGCGTTCGGCATCACTATTCGCCAGAACGTCCGCCAGATGCCGGCACCGTCCAGCGCGGCGGCCTCCTCCAGTTCGCGGGGGAAGGCGACGAAATGCTGCCGGAGCAGGAAGGTGGCGAAGGCGGAGAACAGGCCGGGGACGATCAGACCGCGCAGACTGGAGATCCAGCCGAGACTGGACACCATCACGAAGCTCGGCACGAAGGTGACGGCGGCCGGCACCATCAGCGTGAGCACGGTCAGCACCAGCACGAGCCTGCTCCATCGGCTCGGGATCCGGGCCAGCCCGTACGCCGCCATCGCCGAGATCACCACCACGCCGGCGGTCTGCACGACCGCGACGATCAGCGAGTTGAGCAGGCTGCGAGCCATCTGGACGTTGTCGTTGGCGAACAGCTCGCGCAGGCTCTCGGTGCTGATCTCGCTCGGGATCCAGACCCACCGGGCCGCCGCCAGCTCCTGCGGGGTGGCGAAGGCGTTGCGCAGCAGCACGTAGAACGGCACCAGGAACAGCACGGCCAAGACCACCAGCAGCAGGTGCCGGAGGACGGCGGCGACGGGACGGTCCTTGATCATGTCGCCACCGCCCGAGCCGGCTTCTCGTCCCGTGGCGTGAAGCCGAAGATGCGGACCTGGATCAGCCCGATGATCGCCACCACCAGGGTGAGGATGACCGTGCCGGCGCTGCCCAGACCGAGATCCTGCGATCCTTGCCCGAGCGAGACGAGATAGAGATAGACCAGCGGCGGCCGGGCGAACGGCGGATAGGTGCCGACCGAGATCAGGGTGTTGTAGAACTCGTCGAACGCCTGGAACGCCCCGATCAGCAACAGCAGCAGCACAGCGACCGAGGTGCCCCGCAGCTGGGGGAGGGTGATCCAGCGCAGCATCCGCCACCCCGTCGCCCCGTCCACCGCCGCGGCGGCGTACGTGTCCTCCGGGATCCGGTTCAGACCGGCGATGAACAAGATCATGTAGAAGCCGACCTGCAACCACAGCCGCAGCGAGACCAGCACGACCCAGTAGAGGTAGTGCTCACCGCCCAGCCAGTTCACCGGGGGGACGCCGAACCAGCGGAGCACGTTGTTGACCAGCCCGAACCGGGCGCCGTTGAAGATCGACAAGCGCCAGATCATCGCCGCGATCACATACGAGCAGGCGGTCGGCAGGAAGAACGACGACCGGAAGAACGCTCGGGCGAATTTGGCCTTGTTGACCAGCAACGCGAGGCCCAGCGAGCAGGAGAACGTCAGCGGCACGATGAACGCGGCGAACACCACGAACGTCCCCATGCTGGTCAGGAACGCCCGGTCCTGCAGCAGGTAGACGTAGTTGCCGAGGCCGACGAACTCGGTCGGTGTCACCGTGTTGCGGGCGTCGAAGAACGACAGATAGACGCTCCACAGCACCGGGATGTAGACGAAGATCAACAACCCGACGACGAACGGGCCGACGAAGACCGCGTACCAGAACGAGCGTCTTCTCATTTGACCCGGGCGATCTCCTTCTTCGCCACCGCGGCCACGTCGCCGATCTCGGACTTCGGGTTCGCCTTCTTGGTCGCGACATTGCTGACCGCGGCGGTCATGGCCTGGGAGATCGCCGCCGTCCAGAGCTTGTCCGCCGCGTGACCGAGTTCGTTGACGAACTTCGCCGCCTCGGCACCGGGGCCGCTGGCGATCTTGTCGGCCCTGGACACCAGCGCCGGCTTGGCCGGGATGTGGGTGCCGTAGGAGTTGGAGAAGTCGACCTGGTCGTCCTCGTTGTCGATCCACAGCCACTTCACGAAGGCTTTGGCTGCCTCCGGGTTCTTTCCCTTGGCCGCGACCGTCGAACCGAAGGCGCCGAAGGGCACGGCCTGCTTGCCTGCCGAGCCGATGGCGGGGAACGGCAGCACGCCGAAGTCGTCCTTCCACGCCTTCTGGATGTCCGGCAGACTCCACAGCCCGCCCCACTGCATGGCGGTCTCGCCGTTGGCGAAGGGGGCCGCGTCGTACCAGTCGGCGGAGGCGCTCTTCAGCATCCCGCCGGAGCGATACAACTCGGCGAAGGCGGCGAGGGCCGCATAGCCGGCCTCGTTGTCGAACCCGATGGTGGTCTGGCCGGCGTCGATCATCTCCTGGCCGGCGGCCCAGATGAGCATCTGGGACAACACCCCGATGCCGCCGTCGTTGCCGGCGAAGAAGCCGCCCATGTCATCGGTGGCGACCTTCTTCGCGACCGTCGTCAGCTCGTCCAAGGTGGTGGGCGGCTGCACGCCGGCCTTCTCCAGCACCGACTTGCGGTAGTAGAGCAGCTGCATGTCCACGGTCTGTGGGATCGCGTAGATCTTGTCCTGCCAGGACATCGCAGCCAGCACCGGCGCGGAGAACTGGGACTTCGCGTCACCGATCAGCTCCGTCAGGTCTTCCACCTGGCCGGCCTTGATCATGTCCAGGCTGGGGCCGTTCTCGGTCTCGAAGACGTCCGGCACGTCGGCGGTCAGCAGTGCCGTGGACAGCAGTTTGCCGTAGTCGCCCGGGTTCCACTTCACCGTGACGGTCGCGTCCGGGTAGGCCGCCGCATACCGCTTGACGGCGTCCTCGACGCCCTCCTCGCCGTACTCGTGGTACCACTGCGTGAGCTGGGGCTTGGCGCCGCTGCTGGTCGGAGAGGTCTCTGACTCGGGCCGCCCCGTGTTGCTGCCGCAGGCGCTCAGGCCGGCCACCGAGGCAACGGCCAGGCCGGCAAGACCGAGGAAACGTCGACGTGGAATATCCATAGCAGCACGTTAGTCCCGCCCGCCGACATTCGGCCGCGGTGGGCCCGCCATGCGACCGTCTGCTGCGGAATGCGACGGGCGTTGCGGGGGTTTCGTCGATCGAGAACTCGACTTGGAGGTACGGAATGCGAGCGGTACGGATCCATGCGTACGGCGGGCCGGAGCAACTGAGGATCGAGGACGTCGCGGAGCCGCATGCCGGGCCCGGCGAGATCCGGATCAAGGTGGTCGCGGCCAGCATCAACCCGATCGACGGCAAGATCCTGCGCGGTCTGACCGCAGGCGGCGCCCCGCTCGCCGCGCCGATCGGTCTCGGCTTCGACGGCGCCGGTGTCGTCGACGAGGTCGGCGAAGGAGTCAGCGGCATCAGCATCGGCGACGACGTCTTCGGGCTCGGGCGGCAGGCACAGGCCGAGTACGCCGTGCTGACCGCATGGGCCGCCAAGCCTGCCTCGCTGGATTGGGGCGTGGCCGGCTCGGCTGGGACGGTGAGCGAGACCGCGGTTCGAGGACTGGAACTGCTCGGTGTCGGCACCGGCTCGATCGTGCTGGTCGACGGCGCCTCCGGCGGCGTCGGGGCGGTGGCGGTGCAGATCGCCGTGGCTCGGGGCGCCACCGTGATCGGGACCTCGTCGGAACGCAATGCCGACTATCTGCGTGAGATCGGCGCGACTCCGGTCACCTACGGACCAGGGCTGGCGGATCGCATTGCCGCGCTCGGCGTCGGCGATCTCGACGCGGTGTTCGACGTGGCCGGTCAGACGCCGATCGCCGACCTGATCGCGCTGGCTCCCGAACCCGCGCAGGTGGTCTCGATCGCCAACTTCGCGGCGGGGGAGGCCGGTGCTCGGGTGACCGGTGGCGGGGAGATCGACAAGACCACAGCGCTGGCCGAAGCGGCCGGACTGCTGGAGCAGAGCCGGCTCGTGATCAAGATCCAGACGTTTCCGCTGGATCGAGCGGCGGAGGGCTACCAGCAGGTCCTCACCGGTCACACCCGCGGCAAAGTCGTGTTGCTCCCCGGCGGCTGACCTATCCTGATTCGTCATGCCCTCCGCACTACCTCCCGGTGACCCGGCGCCCGCAGACGGGTCGCTGCCCGGTGCGTCGTTGCTGGAGGTCGGGGATCGGCCGCTCGGGATCTATCTGCACGTGCCGTTCTGCCGCACCCGGTGCGGCTACTGCGACTTCAACACCTACACCCCGGCGGAGTTGCGGGTTGGTGAGGACCTCGGCGAGACCGGTGATTCCTATCTCGACGCGGCACTGACCGAGATCGATCTCGCCGGTCGGGTGCTGGGGTCCTATGCACCCGAGGTCTCGACCGTGTTCGTCGGCGGCGGTACGCCGACGTTGTTGGCCGCATCGGATCTGGCCAAGGTGCTCACCCGGGTTCGCGAGGTGTTCGGACTGGCCCTCGACGCCGAGGTCACCACGGAGGCGAATCCGGAGTCGGTCACCCCGGCTTCGCTGGCGGAGTTGCGCGCGGGCGGTTTCACCCGCATCTCCTTCGGCATGCAGTCCGCCGTCTCGCACGTGCTCGACACCTTGGATCGGGTGCACTCACCGGGCCGGCCGATCGCCGCGGTCGCCGAGGCACGGGCCGCCGGGTTCGACCAAGTCAGCCTGGACCTGATCTACGGCACCCCGGGGGAATCGCTGACCGATTGGCGACACAGCCTGGAGGTGGCTCTCGGTGCCGACCCCGATCACGTGAGCGCCTACGCGTTGGTGGTCGAGGAAGGCACCAAGCTGGCGGCACGCGTCCGTCGCGGTGAGTTGCCGTTGCCGGATGACGACGACCTCGCCGACAAGTATCTGCTGGCCGAGGAGATCCTCACCGGCGAAGGCTTCCAGGCCTACGAGGTGTCCAACTGGGCCAGGCGGCCCGATGCGGCGTGTCGGCACAACCTGGGCTATTGGCGGGGTGATCACTGGTGGGGAATCGGACCCGGTGCCCACAGTCACGTCGGCGGGACTCGCTGGTGGAACGTCAAGCACCCGGCCGCCTACGCCACCCGGCTCGGCGCCGGTCAGTCTCCGGCTCAGGCGCGGGAGATCCTGACCGCCGACGACCGCCGGCTGGAGCAGGTGTTGCTGGAGATCCGGTTGGCCGAGGGGATGTCGCTGGACCGGCTGTCGTCCCGGGGCCGGGGGCGAGTCGCCGATCTGGACACCCGCGGGCTGGTCACCGTGTCCGATGATCGTTTGCGGCTGACCCTCAGCGGCCGACTGCTCGCCGATGCCATCGTGCGCGAGCTGGTGGACTGACTTCGCGATCGGTCTGCGAGAGGACGGCTAAAACATGCCCCGACCGAGCGCTCAGAGCCCGTTTTGGGCCGTTTCGACCCGGTCGGGGCCGATTTCAACCACTTTGTCAGGAAGCGACCTTGTGTGCCGCGTGCCAATTGGCGGTCGAGGACGCCTTGGGTCGGCGTAGGAACAGCACAGCCACCACGCCGACGAGCAGGACACAGGCCGGCAGCAGCACAGCCTGCGACATGGCGGTCGCGAAGCCGTCGACCACGAAGGCGGGGAGTGTGCCCTCGCCGAAACCGCCGCTGTGCTCGGCGGCTCCCGGCAGGTTCGCCACCAGTCGGCTCTGCATGAAGGCGGCGATCGCCGCCGAGCCGACGACGGAGCCGATCGTGCGGGTGGTGTTGTAGATGCCGGCCCCGGCACCGGCCTGCCGCGGCGGCAGATTCCGGGTGGCGGTGGTGGCGAGCGGGCCCCACATCCCCGCATTGCCCAGCCCCATCAGCGCCGAGGGCAGCAGGAACATCCAGACCGGCGTATCGGGCTTCATCAGCGCCGCGTACCAGAACAGCGAGAGCGAGGTGAGCAGCAGTCCTGGCACGAGCAGGAAGCGTGGATCCGTCCGATCGAGCAGCCGGCCGGCGAAGGGGGCGAGCGCGCCCGAGATCACTGCCATCGGGATCATCAGCAGGGCTGCTTGGGTCGGGCTGAGTCCGATGGCGAGCTGGATGAAGAACATCAACGGCAGCGACATGCTGGTGACGGTGAAGCCGACGGTGGCGATGGCGAGGTTGGCGACCGAGAAGTTCCTGTCGCGGAACAGGTCCAGTGGCACGAGCGGCTCACGCGTGGTGCGCGACTGCGCCCAGACGAACAATGCCAGCACGACCACTCCGGCGATGATCATGCCCCAGACGGTGATCGGTCCCCAGATCACGCCCCAGTCGTAGGCCTCGCCCTCCTGTAGCCCGAACACGATCAGGAACAGAGCGAGCGCGCTGAGCAGGACGCCGGGGATGTCGAAACGATGCGGGTGGGTCGGCAGCTTCGGCACCAGGATCAGGGCCAGCACGAAACCGATCACACCGACCGGAAGGTTGACGAAGAAGATCCATTCCCAGCCGAACCCGTCCACCAGCAGACCGCCGGCAAGCGGTCCGACCAGCGTCGCCACGCCCGCTGTGGCACCCCACAGGCCCATCGCCGCACCTCGCCGATTCGGTGGAAAGGTGCGGGTGATGACCGCCATCGTCTGCGGGGTCATCAAGGAGGCGCCGAGGCCCTGGACCGCACGCATCGCGACGAGCGTGCCGAGCGAGGTGGACAGCCCGCAGCCGAGGGAGGCGAGGGTGAAGATCGCGAGACCGATGAGGTAGATGTTCTTCGGTCCGAACCGGTCGCCGAGCCGGCCGGTGATCAGCAGCGGCACGGCATAGGCGAGCAGATAGGCGCTGGTCACCCAGACGACGTTGTCCAGGTTGTTGGTGTTCGGGTCGAGCGCGGACTTGATGGCCGGGTTCGCCACCGAGACGATCGTCGTGTCGACCAGGATCATGAAGAAGCCGATGACGAGCGCCCACAGCGCCGGCCAGGGATTCTTCGGAGCGTGACTGAGCTGTTGTTGTTGTTGCTGGTGGTGCACGGTCATGCGCGGAGCCTCTCGGGAGTGCGTGGTTGAGCGGCCCCTCGTTGGGCTTGCAGGCGATGGGATTCGGGGATCTCGGCGATGCCCCAGGGCAGGGCATGTCGCTCGAGACGGTCGATGAAGGAGTCGAGCCAGTGCAGTTCGGCTTCCAGGAGCAGCTCTTCGCGTTCGACCTGGATCAAGAACTGTTCCGGGGTGCCCCGGGTCTGTGCCTTGCGGCGACCGTCGTGGTAGAGCCGGTGGGTGTTGGACAACGCTTCTCTGCGCTGATCCAGCAGGCTTGCGACCTCCAGCCGGTCGAGGTTGTGCGCCTCGGCCAGCGCGACGCGGAACTCGGTCGGGCGGTCGATCCGGACCAGCTCGCGGCGTACCCACTCGCTGACGATCGCGCGGCCCGCGTCGGTGAGCGTGTACGTGGTGCGTTCGGGCCGGTTGCCGTCGCGATCCACGCCGACCTCGCCGAGCAGTCCGGCCTTCTCCAGCCGGCCGACGGTGTGATACATCGTGCCGTTGGTGATCGTGACCAGCCGTTCGTGATGCCGCTGGCGCATCAGCCGCAGCATCTCGTACGGATGCATGTCAGCCTCGCGCAGCAACGCGAGCACCATGACTCCCAGCGGAGTCAGCCGGTCGACGGCATCCTTCATCAGCGGCCCTCGGAAGATGGTTTGCATCGAATGGTTCAGGCTGATTAGCCCACGTGAACTATAGACCTGGTCTGTCGACACCACAAGCGCTCTCGGACGTTGAGGCAGGACAGCCGAGACCTCGGCGATGAGTTAGCGTGAAGGATGTCGATCACCAGCGAGCAGTCACCCGACGGGCTCCCCGAGGCGCTTCCTGAAGCGCTCCGCACGATGACTCCCGACCAATTGCGCGGCATGCAGGGTGAGCTGCGCCGGTTCATTCTCGAGTATGAGTTCGGGCTACGCGAGATCGACACCAAGATCGAGATCCTGCGGGATGAGTTCGAGACGATGCACGACTACAACCCGATCGAGCACGTCACCAGCCGGGTCAAGTCCGCCGAGAGCATCATGGCCAAGGTCGAGCGACGGGGCATCCCGCGAGATCTGGCCGCGGTCCGCGAGCAGATCACCGACATCGCCGGTCTGCGTGTGACGTGCAGCTTCACCGACGACGTTTATCGGCTCTTCGACCTGCTCACCCAGCAGGAGGACATCACGCTGCAGACGGTGAAGGACTACGTCGCCGAGCCGAAGGCCAACGGCTACCAGAGTCTGCACGCGATCGTCCGGGTGCCGGTCTTCCTGTCCACCGGCAAGATCGACATCCCGGTGGAGATCCAGTTCCGCACCATCGCGATGGACTTCTGGGCCAGCCTGGAGCACAAGATCTACTACAAGTACGACGGAGCGGTGCCCGCCGGACTGCTCGCCGAACTCAAGGAGGCCGCTGACACTGCTGCCGCCCTGGACGCTCGGATGCAGCGCCTGCATCATCAGCTGCACGGCATTCGGGCCGGCGAGAGTTAGCGGCGGCCACGACCGTTGCGGCTGAGGTCAGGAGTGCAGTTGCCCGGCGGCGGTGATCAGCCGCAGTACGAGACCGATCACGAAGACCCAGAGGATGTACATCCAGATCGACCAGGGGCGTGGGCGGGAGCGGGCGATCAGGGCGGTCACGACCGCGGCGATGATCGGTCCCGGAAGACTGAAACCGATCAGATAGCCGATGTCGCCCTGGCCGCCGTTGAGCGCCACCACCAAGACGATGCCGATCAGCCACCACACGCCGGCCACGAGGAAGGCACGGCCGAAGGCGTTGGGGTTGGCCTGATACTTCACCCATAGCGGCCAACCAGGAGGCGGCGGACCCCACGCCGGGTCGGGTGTCCAGCCATGAGGCGGAGTCCAGCCCGGCGGCGGCGCCGGCCAGTTGGGTGGTGGGTTGTAGCGAAGTGCGCGAGCCATCGGTGCTCCCTACTGCAGGTGGTCTTGGGTGACGAAGTCGATGAGCTGCTCGACCGGGGTGAGGAGCCCGCGTTCCAGGTCGTTCCAGCTGGTCACGGTCGCCAGGATCCGCTGCCAGGCGCGGGCGATGTCGGCCTGGTCGCGGTGCGGCCAGCCGAGCGCGGCGCAGGTGCCGTGCTTGATGTCGGTGCCGCGTGGCACGTGCGGCCAGGATGTCAGCCCCACCTTGGCGGGCTTGACCGCCTGCCAGATGTCGATGAACGGATGTCCGGCAACCAGCACGAACGAACCGTACGGTCCCTTGGCGACTCCGGCGGCGATCCGGGACTCCTTGCTGCCCGGCACGAGATGGTCGGCGAGTACGCCGAGCCGGCGTCCCTTCTCCGGCCGGAACTCCGAGACGATGTCGTGCAGGTCGTCGATGCCGTCCATGAACTCGACCACGACACCGACATGCCGCAGGTCGTCGCCCCAGATCTTCTCGACCAACTCGGCATCATGGCGGCCTTCGACATAGATCCGGCTGGGCAACGCGACCTTGGCCTTCTCCGCCGGACCGGCTACCGAGCCGGAGGCGGTCCGCCCCGGCTGGACCCCAGCGCGGGCAGCCTTCGAAGCGCTGCCGGCAGCCCGCGGCGGCACCTTCACCGCAACCGGCTTGCCCTCCAGCAGGAACCCGTAGCCGATCGGGAAGCTGCGCCGCTTGTCGCCGCGTCCCTCCAGCACGACCAGGCCGTTCTCCCAGCGGGTCACCGCGCCGCAGAAGCCGGTGGTTGCGTCTTCGAGCACCAGGCCGCGCTCGAGTGCGATCTCGGGAACCACCTTCTTGGACTTCTGCTGCCAACCGGTGGCGAGCACGTCGCCGGCGTAGCGGTTCACGGGCTGCTGGGGGCGGTTCTGCGTACGAGATCGATCCTGAGGCGGCACCGTCGCAGAGTAGGCGGAGGGCCGGGTCAGATGGGGGAGCGGCACGCTGGGACCGACAAGCCGGTGCAGGTTCGTCGCCGACAGCCGTAACCTGCTGGATCATGTCCGCCGCAGTGATCACCGGGGACCGGACCCTGCCTCGGGCTAGACCGTCGGACTCGGCGCGCCGGTGCTGCCCCGGACCACCAGCTCAATCGGGAGCAGCACCTGGCGTGGCTCCAGATCGGCGTCCAGCAGCAACTCCCCGACTCGACGGCCTCGCTCCCAGATCGGCTGGTGTACGGTCGTGAGCCCCAGCTTCGCGGCCGCGGGCACATCGTCGAAGCCGGAGACCGAGACGTCCTCAGGGACATTCAGCCCGCGAGCCTCCGCAGCCTGCAACACACCGATGGCCACCACATCGCTCAAACCGACGATCGCCGTCGGGCGGTCCGGATCATCGAGCAGCGCGCCGGCCGCAGCCACCCCGGACTCGGTGGTGTTGTGCCCGCCCGAGACGATCACCAGCTCCTCCAAAGCGCTCGACAACCCACGCAGTCGGGCATGGCAGTCCGGGCAGGTGATGTCGTCGACGGTCAGCCCGGTCGACACGGTGCCGGAGGGGTAGCCGGTGTCGGCGATCACTCCGACCCGCCGGTGACCGAGCTCGGCGAGGTGCCGGCCGACCCGTGCTCCCGCGTCGACGTCGTCGATGGCTACCCAGGCCGAGTCCGGGTCCGGGTCGACATCGGTCCCGATCACCCGGATGCCACGCGCCTTGGCCAGCTCGATCGCCGGGTGCGCCGCATTGAGGCACAAGGTGGCGATGGCGTCGACATTGGCGTGCCGGACCGCCGTGACGTCCGGCGTGCGGAGCCCCCCGACATGCGGCAGCTCATAGCCGAGCGGCATCAGCACCAGACTGGTCTGCGAGCGCTCCAGGACTGCGGTCAGAGAGGTCAGGAAGCCGATGGCGTACGGGTCGGAGAACGCGTACGAGAGTCGTTCGGTGAGTAGCACTCCGACGGCCTCGGCGCGGCCGCTGCGCAGCATCCGAGCGGCCGCGTCCGGTCCGGCATAGCCGAGTTCGTCGGCGACGGCCAAGATCTTGGTCCGCAGCTCGGTGGAGAGCTGATCGGGCCGGTTGTAGGCGTTGGAGACGGTGGACGGCGAGACACCGACCGCCTGGGCGATCGTCTTGACGGTCACCCTGCCCACGACTGCTCCTGTCTGTTCGTCTGTTCTCGATCTTCCACCATCGACCTACACCATCGGAAGATGTCGTACGGGCGTGGCTGCCTTCGCCTGAGCGACGCCGGCCGCATACCCCTGGCGGACGGCCGCGAAGGGGAGTGCCCACTCGGCGCGACCCTCGGCCTCGTCGGCGCTCACCCCGAGACCGCCGAGCCGGGACATCTCGCCGGACACGGCGGCGATGCGGCTGCGTTGCTCGAACACCTCCAGCCGGTTCATCGCCGGTCCGTGGCCGGGAATGACGATGCTGTGGTCGAGCGTGAGACCGATCAGCCCGTCCAGCGTGGCGGGCCACTCGTGCGGATACGAGTCCGGGCCGTACTGCGGCGGGCCGGCGGACTCGACCAGATCGCCGGCGAAGACCACGTGCACGTCCGGCACGACGACGACCAGGTCGCCGTCGGTGTGTCCGCGGCCGAGGTATATCGCCTCGACCCGAACTCCGCCACCGAGATCGATGGCCGCCGCGAGCGAGATGACGCGGCTGGGGAGCGCCGGCGCCGCCGGATCGAGCGCCAGCCGATTCCGGGTCGACTCGTGGGCGATCGAGGTCGCCGCCTCGACGCCGGCGAGACCATGGGCGTGGTCGGCATGCCCGTGGGTCAGCACGACGGTCGTCAGCGGGAGTTCGGTGATCTCGGCGGCGGCTTCCCGCAGCAGCCGACCCTGATCGACCGTCCCACCGGCATCGACCAGCAACGCGGCCTCGGTGCCGACCACCAGCCCGACATTGATCTCACCGCTCTCACCGTCGAGGCTGAAACCGGCGGTGGCGACGTACGTGTGCTCGGCCACTCGCCGGAATGGTCCTGCGTGGAATGGGCCGGCTATCTCACTCATAGGACTAGACTGGCACTCGGTCTGCCTGAGTGCCAAAGGCAGCCCGAGGGTCGAACGGGAGGGCAAGGGTGAGTGTGGACGACCGCAAGCTACAGGTGTTGCGCGCGATCGTCACCGACTACGTCTCCAGCCAGGAACCGGTCGGCTCCAAGGCACTGGTCGAGCGGCACAACCTCGGCGTCTCGCCGGCGACGGTCCGCAACGACATGGCCGCGCTGGAGGAGGAGGGCTACATCACCCAGCCGCACACCAGCGCCGGGCGAATCCCCACCGACAAGGGCTATCGGCTGTTCGTCGACCGGCTCGGCTCGGTCAAGCCACTGTCCCATGCCGAGCAGCGGGCCATCCACACGTTCTTGTCCGGGGCCGTGGACCTCGATGACATCTTGCACCGGACCGTCCGGCTGCTTGCCCAGGTGACGCAGCAGGTCGCGATCGTGCAATATCCGACCTTGAGTCACTCCGAGGTCCGCCACGTCGAGTTGGTCTCGTTGTCCAGCCAGCGGTTGCTGGTCATCTTGATCACCTCGACCGGCCGGATCGAACAGCGGGTCGTGGAGAGTGGGCACACCGACGACGAGCTGACCCGGCTGCGTTCGCTGCTCAACGCGGCCGCGATCGGGCAGACATCGAACCAGGCCGCAGGACGATTGGGCGGCTTGCTGACCGAACTGCCCGAGGCGCTGTCGCCGCTTGGTCGCGCCTGCATCGCGACGCTGCTCGACATGCTCGGCAATGACGCCTCCAGCCGGGTGGTCGTCGGCGGGATGCCCAACCTGACCCGCTTCGGCGACGAGTTCGAAACCACCGTACGACCGGTGCTGGAGGCACTGGAGGAGCAGGTCGTGCTGCTCAAATTGCTCGGCGAGGCGACCTCGACCGATGCGGTGACGGTGCGGATCGGCCAGGAGAACCCGTACGCCGAGCTGCGGTCCACATCCCTGGTCGCGAGCGGCTACGGCACCGCAGCCGACAGCTGGGCCACGCTCGGCATCGTCGGCCCCACCCGGATGGACTACCCGTCGACCATCGCCTCGGTCAGGGCGGTGGCTCGCTATGTCGGCCGCTTCCTGGCCGAAGGCTGACAGACCGAACGACTTCGCAGAGAAAACCCACGCAGAGACCCATATCCCAAGGAACAGGGACACGATGAGCACCGACTACTACGAGATCCTCGGGGTGCCCCGCGACGCGAGCGCCGAGCAGATCAAGAAGGCGTACCGTCGCAAGGCGATGAAGCTGCACCCGGACGTCGCTACCGAAGCCGACGCGGGGGAGCAGTTCAAGAAGGTCGCCGAGGCCTACGAGGTGCTCGGCGATGCCAAGAAGCGCGACCTGTACGACCGCGGCGGCGACCCGCTCGGTGGTGGCATGGGCGGCGGCTTCAACGGAGGCTTCAGCGGCGCCGGCTTCGACTTCACCAATCTGGTCGATGCCATGTTCGGCCAGCAGGCATCGCGCGGGCCTCGGTCCCGGGTCCGGCGCGGGCAGGACGCCCTGGTGCGGCTGGATCTGGAGTTGGCCGAGGCCGCCTTCGGCACCACCAAGCCGCTGCGGGTGGACACCGCGGTGCTCTGCCCCCGGTGCAACGGCTCCGGCGCCCAGGAGGGCTCGAAGCCGGTCAAGTGCAGCACCTGCCACGGTCAGGGTGAGGTCACCCACGTCCAGCGGTCCTTCATCGGCGACATCCGGACCACCAGCCCGTGCCCGACCTGCCAGGGCTACGGCACCGTCATCCCGGACCCCTGCCTGGAGTGCGCCGGCGACGGCCGCATCCGCTCCAACCGCACCATCAACGTCAAGATCCCGCCGGGCGTCAGCTCCGGCAACCGGATCCACCTTGCCGCGCACGGCGAGGTGGGGCCAGGTGGTGGTCCCGCCGGCGACTTGTACGTCGAGCTCGAGGTGTTGCCGCACGAGGTCTTCCGGCGCGACGGCGACAACCTGGAGATGGTGCTCAAGATCCCGATGACGGCTGCTGCTCTCGGCACCGAGGTCGAGGTGGCGACGCTGGAGGCTGACCTGGAGAGCGCCGACGCCGACGACACCACGGCCACGGTCGTCATCGCACCCGGAACCCAGTCCGGCACCAGGGTGGCCCTGGACGGCAAGGGTGTGCCGCGGCTCCGTTCCCATGGCCGTGGTCAGCTGGGTGTGACGCTGCTGGTGCAGACACCGACCAGGCTCGATGCCGAGCAGCGCCGGCTGCTCCGTGAGCTGGCCGAACTTCGCGAAGAGACGTCGATCGATGGCACGGTCCAAAAGCACAGCCAGGGATTCTTCGGCCGGCTGCGAGACGCGTTTGCCGGTCAGTGAGCGATCCGGTCTTCCACGCATCCCTCCCGGAGCCGTTGCCGGGCGTCGGTGCGACCGTCCTGTTGGACGGTTCGGAGGGGCGGCACGCCGCTGTCGTCCGTCGGATTCGGGTCGGTGAGCAGGTTCAGTTGAGCGATGGTGCGGGGCGCGGAGTGCTCGGGCCAGTCGTAGCCGTTGCCAAGCAGAGCATCACCGTCGAGGTCGCCGAGCAGCTGACCGAGGAGCCGCCTGCCGTGCGGTTCGTGGTGGCCCAGGCCCTCGCCAAGGGCGACCGCGGCGAGTTGGCGGTCGAGTTGCTGACCGAGGTCGGGGTCAGTGGGATCCTGCCCTGGCAGGCATCCCGGTCGATCGTGCGTTGGTCGGGGGAGCGCGGCGCCAAGGGTCTGGCTCGCTGGCGCTCCACGGCGCGGGAGGCGGCCAAGCAGTCACGACGGCTGTGGACACCGCTGGTGGCCGATCCGGTCGACACTCGGGCACTCACCGAACGCGTGGCTAGCGCGGATCTGACACTGCTGCTGCACGAGTCGGCGACGACCTCGTTGGCGGAGATCGACTTGCCGGCCGCCGGAGAGGTGTTGCTGGTCGTCGGACCGGAGGGCGGCATCTCACCGGAGGAGTTGGCCGTGTTGAGCGAGGCCGGTGGGCGACCGACCCTGCTCATCCCGCATGTGTTGCGCACCTCGACCGCAGGGGTCGTGGCCTGTGCGGGGTTGATGTTGCGATGACCGAGATCACTACCGGATTCGGCTTCGAGATCGGTGACCGCCTCCCGGATGCGCTGGGACGGACCGGCCGCATCACCACGCCGCACGGGGTGATCGAGACCCCGGCGTTCGTGGTGGTCGGCACCAAGGCGACGGTCAAGACGGTGCTGCCGGAAACCGTGGCCCAAGTGGGTGCCCAAGCGGTGCTGGCCAATGCCTATCACCTCTTTCTGCAACCCGGCGCCGACCTGATCGACGAGGCCGGTGGACTGGGCCGGTTCATGAACTGGCCCGGCCCGACCTACACCGACAGCGGCGGCTTCCAGGTGATGAGCCTCGGCGTCGGGTTCAAGAAGGTGCTGGCCATGGACACCACCGGCCTGCAGAGCGATGACGTGGTCGCCGAGGGCAAGAGCCGGCTCGCCAGGGTTGATGACGACGGCGTCACCTTCACCTCGCACCTGGACGGTAGTGCGCACCGGTTCACGCCTGAGGTGTCGATGCAGGTCCAGCACCAGCTGGGTGCCGACATCATCTTCGCCTTCGACGAGTTGACTACCCTGATGAACACCCGGGGCTATCAGGAGAGCTCGGTGGAGCGCACCCACGCCTGGGCGATTCGCTGTCTGCGCGAGCATCGGCGGCTCACCCAGGAACGGGTCGGCCACCCCTATCAGGCATTGTTCGGCGTGGTCCAGGGTGCCCAGTACGAGGATCTCCGCCGACAGGCTGCCCGTGGGCTCGCCGAGCTGGACGTTGACGGGCAGACCTTCGACGGCTTCGGCATCGGTGGTGCGCTGGAGAAGGAGAACCTGGGCACCATCACCGGCTGGGTGAGCTCCGAGCTGCCGGAGAACAAGCCGCGCCACATGCTCGGCATCTCCGAGCCGGACGACTTGTTCACCTGTGTCGAGAACGGTGCCGATACCTTCGACTGTGTGTCCCCGTCACGGGTGGCGCGGAACTCGGCGGTCTACACCCGGGACGGCCGGTTCAACGTCAGCACGGCCCGGTCCCGGCGGGCGTTCGAGCCGATCGATCCCGAGTGTGACTGCTACACCTGCGCCAACTACACCCGGGCCTATCTGCACCATCTCTTCAAGGCCAAGGAGATGCTCGCGGCCACACTGTGCACGATCCACAACGAGCGGTTCGTGATCTCGCTGGTGGACCGGATCCGGGCCAGCATCGGCGACGGTAGCTATCAGGAGTTGAAGGAGGAGACGCTGGGTCGCTACTACTCCGGCCGCTCGGTCTCCTCAGCCGCGCGATAGCTCGGCTCCCGCTTCTTCACCTGCCGGATCACCAGATAGGTGACCGGCAGCATGATCACCTCGACCAGCACCTTGTAGATGTAGCCGGTTATCACATAGTTGGCCAGTACCCCGCCGGTCAGGATGCCGCCGAACGCCACCAGGCAGAACACCAGCGTGTCAGCGGCCTCGCCGACCAGCGTCGAGCCGATCAGCCGGGCCCACAGCTTGCCCTCCTGAGTGCGCTGCTTGATCTTGACCAGCACGTACGCGTTCAGGAACTGTCCGGCCAGATAGCCCAGCAGACTGGCCAGCACGATCCGCGGCACGAAGCCGAGCACCGCCGCCCACGCGTCCTGGTTGTCCCAGCCCGGCGCCGGGGGCGTGATGCTGACCAGCCAGAAGCAGAGCGACGCGATGCCGGCCAGCACGAAGCCCATCAGGATCGCGCGGCGGGCCTTGCGCATCCCGTACACCTCGGCGAGGACGTCGCCGAGCACGTAGGTCAGCGGAAACAGGAAGGCCCCGCCGTCGGTGACGATCATGCCGGGCCACGCCGTCGGGGTGGTGAAGGCGATCGCCTTGGTGGCGCCGACATTGGAGATCAGCAGCAGACCGCAGAAGATGGCAACCACGATGTCGTAGTTGCCCTGCAGGTCGGCGGCGTACCGCGCGGTGGAGCGGGATGGCGTTGTGGTGGTGGAACTCACGGGCGACGATCTTAAGCCGGGACCATAGGCCTGAACTCTCTGTCGCCGGTTCGTGGCAGGCTTGGGCCATGAACGAGATGTGGGAAGAGGTGCCCGAGGAGTCCGAGCAGCTCAACCAGCTGCAGCCGGAGGACACGCTGGACGACCGTGGTGTCGAGGATGTTCTCGATGAGGGATACAGCCCGCCGGAGCGTCCCTCCAGCCTGTCTCGTTATGGCGAGCACGAGACGCTCGACCAGCGGCTGGCGGAGGAGGAGCCGGAGGTCTGGCAGCGCGAGGATGCCGGCGACTATGTCGACGACGGTGAGGTCGGCGACCGTCGCGCGGGCCGGTTGGTCGATCCCAATGGCGGCAACGGTGAGGACATCGACTCCGAGCTGGTCGGCGCCGATGTCGGTATCGACGGCGCCGGTGCGAGTGCTGAGGAAGCGGCCGTCCACATCATCCCGAACGGACCGATGAGCGCCGATCGATGAGCGCTGATCGGGCGAGCGCGCTCTATCCGCCGATCGAGCCGTATGCGAGCGGTCTGCTCGACGTCGGCGACGGTCAGCAGATCTACTGGGAGGAGTGCGGCAACCCGGACGGCAAGCCGGCCGTCTTCCTGCACGGCGGACCCGGCGGTGGCAGCACCGCCGGTGTGCGCGGGCTGTTCGACCCGGCTCGCTATCGGATCGTGCTGCTCGACCAGCGGGGTTGCGGCCGCAGCCTCCCGCATGCCAGCCAGACCGGCGATCTGTCGACCAACACCACCTGGCATCTGGTCACCGACATCGAGTTGCTGCGCGAGGCTCGCGGGATCGAACGCTGGCAGGTGCTCGGCGGCTCCTGGGGAAGTGCGTTGGCACTGGCGTACGCGGAGACCCATCCGGAGCGGGTCACCGAGCTGATCCTGCGCGGCATCTTCACCCTGCGCCGCTCCGAACTGGACTTCTACTACAACGGCGGCGCCGGACAGCTGTTTCCGGACCGGTACGAGAGGTTCCTCGCGCCGTTGGGCGGTCGGGACTTCCGCGGCGATGCGATCGCGGCCTATCACGAGTTGCTGTTCGACCCCGACCCTGCGGTGCACGGACCCGCGGCGGTGGCCT
Organism: Microlunatus sp.; assembly: GCA_047605905.1. Lineage (GTDB taxonomy): Bacteria > Actinomycetota > Actinomycetes > Propionibacteriales > Propionibacteriaceae > Microlunatus. The sequence goes on along the minus strand of JASGEZ010000005.1, from coordinate 3,774 downwards.
GGTCGACCTGGGAGGCGGCGACCATCACGCTGCTGCCCGATGAGCAGCTGATTGCGTCGTTCGCCGAACCGGCGTACGCGCTCGCCTTCGCCCGGATCGAGAACCACTACTTCACCCACGGCGGCTGGTTCGCCGAAGGACAGCTGATCGCCGACGCGCACCTGCTGCGAGACATTCCGGGCGTGATCGTGCAAGGCCGCTACGACGTCGCCACCCCCGCCATCACCGCCTGGGACCTGCACCGCGTCTGGCCCTCGGCCGAGTTCTGTCTGATCGGCGACGCCGGCCACGCCTACTCCGAGCCCGGCATCACCGCTGCCTTGGTCGCTGCCACCGACCGCTTCTCCGGCTGAGGAGGCCGTGGGGCGGAGGGATGAACTCGGCGACCGCCATGGTCGAACTGGACGGCGGCTTGTTCATGGCCAAGTGGGTGCCGGGCGGTGGTGCGAAGTCGCTGGATTCCGGGTCCAAGGCCGCTCGGCGCCTGGCGCTTGGAGGATTGGCGTCGGGAGAACCGCTGGAGACTCTCGGTGGTGGTTTGTCGTGGCCCGCGCTGGACGGTGCGGTAGTCGAGCCATGGGTCCGGCCCGCGGTGACTGCTGTTCTCGATGAGCACGCTCGGATCGACTGGACCGGAAGTGTTCGTGGGCCTGTTCTCTATGACGTCGCCTCGGCGTTGATGTACCTCGGCGGTCCGGATCAGGCGGAGGATTTCTTGCGTGTCTACGTTCGCAATGGCAGGCGTCCTCTGACATACCACCCGGGTGGTGGCGCACCGGATCTGGCGCATGGTCCGCAACCGGCCGGTTATCGCCACTCGACCATGGGAGTTCGCTGTTCGGTGCAAGGGATCGGCTCCTCGGCTATCGCTATCGTGGCCTCATCGGCGTACAAGTAGGAGTCTTCCTGCTCGCGCTCGCCGCGTGCCTGACGGTCCTGTTCCTGCCGGTGGGAGGAGGCATCAGCACTGATTCCCTAGGGCATACGTCGTCCGACACGGAGACACTGTGGAGTTCGGACATCCGCATGCCGTGCGGATGATCGTCGCCGCGACAGCATTCACGCTCGTTCCGCTTCTGGCGCGCGGGCGGGCCAGAACGCCGGTCACCGCAACGGTTGCCGTCCTCCTGGGGTTGTTCGTCATGGCCGGGATGTTCGGTGTCGGTCTCTTCTTCGTCCCGGCCGCGGTCCTGCAAGTGGTCACCGGCCTGATTCCGACGGAGCCGTGGTCCAGGTATCCACCACAGACCTGACGCACGGTGGAACAACCGTGTCTCGCCTCTCGATAACGGGGAACTCGTCGAACGGCGAGCTGTGGTTGCTTCACGGCGATTGAAGCAGCCGGATCTTGCCGTTCGATGCGAGGCTGAATATTGAGTGGCGAGTACGCGACGCTTCAAGGCTGGCGAAGCGTCCGGTAGTCGCCATTCGTTTCCAGGAAGCGTGCGCAAGTCGCCACTGGTCACTATGACTGATTCGAGTGGCGAGTTACGGACGCATCGGCGCCGGATGGTGCCGTCTGCAGAATCGCCTTGGGGCTGTCGGCGGGGTTCACTAGGATGGGTCGGTAAGACGATCACGTACGAGGTGGACTCCCTGACCAGCCAAGAAAGACCTGCGACACCGGCTCTGCACCGGAGCGGCCCGACTCCCGTCGGAGGCGAAGAAGCGGCCGTGGTGCGCCGGATCAGCGTCCCCACCTCGATCGACATGGTCAACGTGCTCGGGCCGCGCGATGAGTTCCTCCGCATCCTCGAACGTGACCTCGCTGCCGACGTCCATGTGCGGGGCAACGAAGTCACCTTGACCGGTACGCATTCTGCGGTCGCACTGGCCGCCGACGTGGTCAACGAGATGGTGACCGTGTTGCGCACGGGCCAGGGACTGACTCCGGACGGCGTCGAGCGGATCTGCTCGATGATGAATGCCGCCGAGGAGACCTCGCCGGCCGACGTGCTGACCCACAACATCCTGTCTTCGCGCGGTAAGACCATCCGGCCGAAGACCCTCAACCAGAAGCGGTATGTCGACGCGATCGACAAGCACACCGTCGTCTTCGGCATCGGCCCGGCCGGCACCGGGAAGACCTATCTGGCGGTGGCCAAGGCGGTTCAGGCGCTGCAGAACAAAGAGGTCAACCGGATCATCCTGACTCGGCCCGCCGTGGAGGCGGGGGAGCGGCTCGGCTTCCTGCCCGGCACGCTCACCGAGAAGATCGACCCCTACCTGCGCCCGCTCTACGACGCGCTGCACGACATGCTCGATCCGGACTCGATCCCCAAGCTCTTGACCGCCGGGACCATTGAGGTAGCCCCCCTCGCATATATGCGGGGCAGAAGTCTTAACGATGCCTTCATCATCCTCGACGAGGCGCAGAACACCTCGATGGAGCAGATGAAGATGTTCCTGACCAGACTGGGGTTCGGCTCCAAGATCGTGGTCACCGGCGACATCACCCAGGTCGACCTGCCCGGCGGGACCCGGAGCGGGCTGCGGGTCGTTCAGGGCATCCTCGACAATGTGGACGACATTGCGTTCTGTCACCTGACCAACCACGATGTCGTCCGTCACAAGCTGGTCGGCCGGATCGTGGCCGCGTACGACAGGTTCGAGGCCACTGATGCCCCCGTGCCGCCGAGAACCCGTTAGGAATCACTCGTGACCGTCGAGATCAACAACGAGTCCGGTCTGGAGGCCGACAGTACCGGCCTGCTCCGGCTGGCTGACTTCGCCCTGGAGAAGCTGCGGATCCACCCGCAGGCCGAACTGTCCATCGTCCTGGTCGACGAGGACACGATGAGCGCGTACCACCAGAAGTACATGGACGAGCCCGGTCCGACCGACGTCTTGTCCTTCCCGATGGACGAACTCCGCCCGCCGTCCGACGACGAGGATCCCCCGGTTGGCCTGCTCGGCGACATCGTGCTCTGCCCCGCGGTGACCGCCCGTCAGGCGGCCGAGCACGGACGTACGCCCGATGCCGAGGCGGAGTATCTGCTGGTGCACGGTCTGCTGCACCTGCTCGGCTATGACCATGCCACCGCCGAGGAACGGATCGAGATGTTCGCCCTGAAGGACGGACTGCTCGAGGACTGGGCCAAGGAGCGCACCCAGCGCAGTGCCCGGGGGGCGCGAGTCCGGTGAACCAGGCCGACTGGATCCAGCTGAGCATCGCGCTCGTGCTGGCCATGTTGGCGGGACTGATGGCGGCGGCCGACGCCGCGCTCTCCTCGTTGACCCGGGCACGCGCCGACTGGCTGGTCGAGGAGGGGAGGCCGGGAGCTCGTCAGGTCCGGCGGATCGCCGAGGACCCGCCACGCTTCCTCAACACCGCACTGTTCATCCGCACGGTGTGCGAGATCATCGTCATCGTCCTGGTCGCGCTGGTCGTGTTCGGCATCTTCGATGCCACTTGGGAGCGAGTCCTGATCACCGCCGGCCCGATGATCGTGGTCTCGTACGTCCTGTGGGGTGTGGCACCGCGCACGGTCGGCCAGCAGCACCATGATCGGGTCGCCTGCGGGGTCGCCGGACCGCTGATCCTGCTGACCAGGGTGCTCGGCCCGCTGCCGAAGCTGTTGATCTTGATCGGTAACGCGCTCACGCCGGGCAAGGGCTTCGAGGAAGGCCCGTTCGCGACCGAGGCTGAGCTGCGGGAGCTGGTCGACCTGGCCGAGCGCAGCGAACTGATCGAGTCCGGTGAGCGGGAGATGATCCACTCCGTCTTCGATCTCAGCGACACGATCGCCCGTGAGGTGATGGTGCCGCGGACCG
>JASGEZ010000004.1:0-19665 GCA_047605905.1 Microlunatus sp. | reverse complement strand
GGGTCGCCCGGGCCGGGGCGACCGCCCGAACCGGGGCGACCGTCCCGAGCGCGGTGGGCGTCGTCGCCAGGAGGCCGCTGCCGAGACCGCAGCTCCGGCTGCCGAGCCGGCGGCCACCGAGACCGCAGGACAGGAGGCCTGAGTCATGTTGGTTCCCCGCAGGGTGAAGTTCCGCAAGCAGCACCACCCCAAGCGGACCGGCGCAGCCAAGGGCGGCACCAAGCTCGCCTTCGGCGAGTTCGGCATCCAGGCGGTCGAGGCGTCGTACCTGACCAACCGTCAGATCGAGTCCGCTCGTATCGCCATGACCCGGCACATCAAGCGTGGCGGCAAGGTGTGGATCAACGTCTACCCCGACCGTCCGCTGACCAAGAAGCCCGCCGAGACCCGGATGGGTTCCGGCAAGGGCTCGCCGGAGTGGTGGATTGCCAACATCAAGCCGGGCCGAGTGCTCTTCGAGCTGTCCGGCGTCAGCGAGGACGTGGCCCGCGAGGCCATGCGGCTGGCGATCCACAAGCTGCCGATGAAGGCACGGTTCATCAAGCGTGAAGCAGGTGAGTACTGATGGCGAAGACCGCCACCGCAGCTGAGCTGCGCGGACTGAGCCGGGACGAGCTCAACACCAAGGTGCGCGAGCTGAAGGAGGAGCTGTTCTCGCTCCGCTTCCAGGCCGCCACCGGGCAGCTGGAGTCGCACGGCCGGCTTCGCGCTGTACGCAAGGACATCGCCCGGATCTACACGGTCATCCAGGAACGCAACCTGGGCATCGTGGACGATCCGGACGTCGCCGAGGTCACCGAGGCGGAAAAGGTAGAGGCCTGAGATGAGTGAGAGCGTGAACGAGACCGCAGACGTTGCTGAGGTGACCGAGGTCGTGACTGAGGAGGCTGTCGCAGAGCGCGGCACCCGCAAGGTCCGCGAGGGCTACGTGGTCAGCGACAAGATGGACAAGACCGTCGTGGTCGCTGTGGAGGACCGGGTCAAGCACCGGCTCTACGGCAAGGTCCTGCGGCAGACCAATCGGCTCAAGGCGCACGACGAAGCCAACAGCGCCGGCGTCGGCGACCGGGTCCGGATCATGGAGACCCGGCCGTTGTCGGCCACCAAGCGCTGGCGCCTCGTCGAGATCCTCGAAAAGGCCAAGTAGTACCGAGTTGTCAGACTCCGTGGTCGCCATAGCGACCACAGGATCTGACAAGTCGGAGAGGTAACCCACGAAGTTCCGCCAGGCCCGAGCAATCGGGAACCAGTGAGACAACCAGGAGATAACAGATGATCCAGCAGGAGTCGCGGCTCAAGGTCGCCGACAACACCGGTGCGAAGGAGATCCTTTGCATCCGGGTGCTCGGCGGCTCCGGTCGCCGCTACGCCGGCATCGGCGACGTGATCGTCGCCACCGTCAAGGACGCGATCCCCGGCGGGAACGTGAAGAAGGGCGACGTGGTCAAGGCCGTCGTCGTTCGTACGGTGAAGGAGCGCCGGCGCGCCGACGGTTCCTACATCAAGTTCGACGAGAACGCCGCGGTGATCTTGAAGAACGACGGCGAGCCGCGGGGCACCCGCATCTTCGGCCCCGTCGGCCGCGAGCTGCGCGAGAAGCGTTTCATGCGCATCATCTCGCTCGCCCCGGAGGTGATCTGACATGACGAAGAACAAGCTGCACGTGATCAAGGGTGACCGGGTCAAGGTCATCGCAGGCAAGGACAAGGGTGCGGTCGGCGAGATCATCGCCGTGCACCCGGAGTCGTCGCGCGTCACCGTGTCCGGCGTGAACATCGTCAAGCGGCACCTGCGCGACACCTCGGCCCAGCCGCAGGGACGGCAGACCAAGGGCGGGATCGTCTCTTCCGAGGCGCCTATCCACGTGTCCAACGTCCAGCTGCTGGTCAAGAACAGCGACGGCGACGAGGTCGTCACCCGAGTCGGCTACCGCCGCGCCGAGGTGACCAAGCGTCGTCCCGACGGCTCGGAGTACACCGGTACCCGCAGCATCCGGATCGCCCGTGCGACCGGAGAGGAGATCTGATGACCGCCACGACGATCGAGAACGGTTCTCAGGGCGAGACTCGTACGGTGCCGCGGCTCAAGCAGCGCTACCGCAGCGAGATCGCGCCGGCACTGCACGAAGAGTTCAAGTACGCCAATGTGATGCAGATCCCCGGTCTGACCAAGATCGTGGTGAACATGGGTGTCGGCGACGCCGCCCGTGACTCCAAGCTGATCGACGGCGCCGTCCGCGACTTGACCACCATTACCGGGCAGAAGCCGCAGGTGACCCGGGCCCGGAAGTCCATCGCGCAGTTCAAGCTGCGTGAGGGCCAGCCGATCGGGGCGCACGTGACCCTGCGCGGCGACCGGATGTGGGAGTTCCTGGACCGGCTGCTGACCCTGGCGCTGCCGCGTATCCGCGACTTCCGCGGGTTGAACAGCCACCAGTTCGACGGTCTGGGCAACTACACGTTCGGGCTCAACGAGCAGGTCATGTTCCACGAGATCGACCAGGACAAGATCGATCGCAGCCGGGGGATGGACATCACCGTGGTCACCACGGCGACCAACGACGCGGAGGGTCGGGCGCTGCTGCGCCAGCTGGGCTTCCCGTTCAACGACAACCCGAAGCCGGCGAAGTCGAAGGCCAAGGGGCCTCGCTACGCCGTCCGCAAGAAGTGATCCGGGAGAGAATCTAGATGGCAAAGACAGGCCTCAAGGTCAAGCAGGCCCGCAAGCCGAAGTTCGGCGTACGCGCGTACACCCGCTGCCAGAAGTGCGGCCGGCCCAAGGCGGTGTACCGCAAGTTCGGTCTCTGCCGGATCTGCCTCCGTTCCATGGCACACAAGGGCGAGCTTCCGGGCATCACCAAGTCGTCCTGGTGATCCAAGCAGTGCTCCTCCGCACCGATCCTCGCTGGACTGGTCTTGGACATCCGGTCAGCCTCCGCAAGCTCCGGCTGACGGCCAGGCCCATCCACGTCCTGCGACCAGCCGATCGAGGATCGGAGTTCCGGAGCACTGCGCGGTGGTCACCAGGCCGCCTGGCGCTGTCCTCAGCTCGAGACCCCAAACAGACTCAAAACGGTGCAGGTCCGTTCGAATGATTCGGCGGAAACCGCTCCGAGAAGGAAGTAACTAGCAATGACCATGACCGATCCGATTGCGGACATGCTGACGCGGGTGCGGAACGCTTCGCAGGCGTACCACGACACCGCAGTGATGCCGCACAGCAAGATCAAGGTGGGGATCGCCGAGATCTTGGCCAACGAGGGCTACATCGCGGGCTGGACCGTGGGTGAGCCGGCGGAGGGCGAGGTGGGCAAGACCTTGTCGATCACGCTGAAGTACGGCCAGAACCGGGAGCGCTCCATCGCTGGAGTTCGCCGGATCTCCAAGCCCGGTCTGCGGGTGTACGCGAAGTCGACCAACCTGCCCAAGGTTCTGGGTGGACTCGGCATCGCGATCATCTCGACCTCGCACGGGCTGATGACCGACAAGCAGGCACACGGCCAGAAGGTGGGCGGGGAAGTCCTCGCCTACGTCTGGTGACGTACTAGACACCAGAGAGGAAAGAACATGTCTCGCATTGGCAAGCTGCCGATCGCCGTTCCGTCCGGTGTCGAAGTGGCTCTCGACGGTCAGAAGGTCCAGGTCAAGGGGCCCAAGGGCACGCTTGAGCACGTCGTCGCCGAGCCGATCACCATCTCGCGCGCCGAGAGCGGCGAGCTCGAGGTGCAGCGGCCCAACGACGAGCGGCTGAGCAAGTCGCTGCACGGGCTGACCCGGACGCTGGTCTCCAACATGGTGGTCGGCGTGACTGCCGGCTACGAGAAGAAGCTCGAGATCGTCGGCGTCGGCTATCGCGTCATCTCCAAGGGCCCGAAGGAGCTGGAGTTCGCGCTCGGCTTCTCGCACCCGGTGAAGGTGACCGCGCCCGAGGGCATCACCTTCGCGGTGGAGTCGAACACCAAGTTCTCGGTCCAGGGGATCGACAAGCAGCAGGTCGGTGAGGTCGCGGCCAACATCCGCAAGCTGCGCAAGCCTGAGCCGTACAAGGGCAAGGGCGTGAGGTACGCGGGCGAGCACGTCCGCCGCAAGGTCGGAAAGGCTGGTAAGTGAACATGGCCGTCTCGCTGTCACACAACAAGCACACGGCTGCCAAGAAGGCCTCGCGGCTGCGTCGCCAGGTCCGCGTCCGCAAGAAGATCTCCGGTTCGCCGGAGCGTCCGCGGCTGGTGGTCTCCAAGTCCGCCAAGCACATCTACGCCCAGGTGATCGACGACGTCGCGGGCCGCACGCTCGCGTCCGCTTCGACCATGGAGGCGGCTGTGCGCGGCGCCGAGGGCGACAAGAGCGCCAAGGCCAAGCAGGTCGGTCTCGAGCTGGCGAACCGGGCCAAGGCGGCCGGGGTCGAGCAGGTCGTTTTCGATCGCGCCGGGCACAAGTACCACGGTCGGATCGCCGCGCTGGCTGACGGCGCGCGCGAGGGTGGCCTCGGATTCTGACGAGAGAATAGGTAGAGCGATATGAGTGGAAGCCAGCGCCGCGGTGGCGGTGCAGGTGGCGACCGTCGCGGCCGTGACGATCGTCGTGGCCAGGGCGAGAAGAGCCAGTACATCGAGCGCGTGGTCGCCATCAACCGGGTGGCCAAGGTCGTGAAGGGTGGTCGCCGGTTCAGCTTCACCGCGCTGGTCGTGGTGGGCGATGGTGACGGCACCGTGGGTGTCGGTTACGGCAAGGCCAAGGAGGTGCCCGCGGCGATCGCCAAGGGTGTCGAGGAGGCGAAGAAGCACTTCTTCACCGTGCCGCGCATCCAGGGCACCATCCCGCATCCGGTGCAGGGAGAGAAGGCTGCCGGCGTGGTGCTGCTGCGTCCGGCCTCGCCCGGTACCGGTGTCATCGCGGGCGGTTCGGCCCGCGCGGTGCTCGAGTGCGCCGGTGTGCACGACGTGCTCGCCAAGTCGCTGGGCTCGGCCAATGCCATCAACGTGGTGCATGCCACCGTGGAGGCGTTGCAGGGTCTGGAGCAGCCGGAGAGCGTCGCCAAGCGGCGCGGCAAGGCTGTCGAGGACGTTGCCCCGGCCGCCCTGCTGAAGGCCCGGAAGGAGGCGGTGCACTGATGCCTCGTCTCAAGGTCAGCCAGGTCAAGTCCTGCATCGGCAGTAAGCAGAATCAGCGCGACACGCTGCGTTCCCTCGGTCTCAAGCGGATCGGGGATGTGGCCGCGCACGAGGACCGTCCCGAGATCCGGGGCATGATCAACACGGTGTCCCACCTGGTCACCGTCGAGGAGGTGGAGTGACATGGCACTGAAGGTCCATCACCTTCGTCCGGCTCCGGGCGCCAAGACCGCCAAGACCCGCGTGGGTCGCGGTGAGGGCTCCAAGGGCAAGACCGCCGGTCGCGGCACCAAGGGCACCGGCGCACGCAAGACCGTCGGCGAGAACTTCGAGGGCGGGCAGATGCCCCTGCACATGCGGGTGCCCAAGCTGCGCGGCTTCAAGAACCCGTTCCGGGTCGAGTACCAGATCGTCAATGTCGCCCGGATCGGGGAGCTGTTCCCCGAGGGCGGCACGGTCGGTGTCGACGAGTTGGTCGCCAAGGGCGCGGTGCGTGCCGGCCAGCCCGTCAAGGTGCTGGGGAACGGCGAGCTCGCCGTCGCCGTGCAGGTGAGCGCTCACGCGTTCTCCGGCAGCGCGAAGTCCAAAATCGCTGCTGCCGGTGGGTCCACCACGCAGCTGTGATCAGATGACCGGCTCCTGGTGAGTCGGCACGTACGTACGGCAGGGGCCGTCCGGGATTCCCGGACGGCCCCTGTTGCGTTCCCTGCCGAGAACACGGCGACTTCTGTCGAGCTAGCCACATCAGAGGTGGATAGCTCGACAGAAGTCGGAGGGGGAGCACCGCATAAAATCCTTCGGGGTCCGTAGCGGTGCCGCGATGCTCGGTTCGGCGTGATCTCTTGGTAGAGTCGGGCGGTCCTGCGCGTGAGCCGCTCGGGGCGCCCGGTCGCGGATTCTGCGGCTCAACCAGGTCAAGCACGTCATACGAAGGGGAGGGCAGGAGTGCTCGCCGCGTTCGCCAACGCATTCCGGACTCCGGACCTACGCAAGAAGATCTTCTTCACGCTCGCGATTTTGGCCGTTTTCCGCGTCGGGTCGATCATGCCGACGCCCAACGTCAATGTCCAGCAGGTCGATTTCTGTCTCCGGCAGGCGGCTGCCGGAGACCAACAAGGCCTCTATGCGTTGATCAATCTCTTCTCCGGCGGAGCGTTGCTCCAGCTGGCCATCTTCGCGCTCGGCATCATGCCGTACATCACCGCGAGCATCATCTTGCAGTTGCTCACTGTGGTCATTCCGCGGCTGGAGGCCCTGAAGAAGGAAGGCCAGTCCGGGCAGACGAAGATCACCCAGTACACGCGCTATCTGACGCTGGTGCTGGCGCTGCTGAACTCCACCGCATTCGTGACGCTGGCCGTCAATGACCAGCTGTTCGTCGGCTGCCCGGGGCTGGTGCACGACACCAGCATCTTCCCGATCATCGTGATGGTCCTGACCATGACCGCCGGCACCAGCATCATCATGTGGATGGGCGAGCTGATCACCGAGCGTGGTGTCGGCAACGGTATGTCGGTGCTGATCTTCACCCAGATCGCCGCGACCTTCCCGAGCGCTCTGTGGTCCTTGCGGGTCGCTCGGCCGGGTGCCAACGGCTGGATCGTCTTCGTGCTGGTGTTGGCCCTGGGCCTGGCCGTGATGCTGGCCGTCATCTACATCGAGCTGGCGCAACGCCGGATTCCGGTGCAGTACGCCAAGCGGATGGTCGGCCGGCGGGTGTTCGGGGGGACGACCACCTACATCCCGATCAAGATCAACCAGGCCGGTGTCATCCCGGTCATCTTCGCCAGTTCACTGCTATACATCCCGGCCCTTTACGCTCAGTTCCGGCCGGACTCGCCGGCCTCCGCCTGGATCCAGGCGCACTTCGTGCGTGGCGATCACCCGATCTACATGATCACGTACTTCTTGCTGAACGTGTTCTTCTGCTACTTCTACGTTGCGATCACGTTCAATCCGGAGGAGGTCGCCGACAACATGAAGAAGTATGGCGGCTTCATTCCGGGCATCCGGGCGGGCAAGCCGACCGAGCAGTATCTGGGCTACGTGCTGTCGCGGCTGACGTTCCCCGGGTCGATGTATCTGGGCATCCTCGCCCTTCTCCCGTCGGTGGCATTCATCTTCTTGGATGCCAATCAGAACTTCCCCTTCGGCGGAGCCTCTATCCTCATCATTGTCGGTGTAGGTCTGGATACGGTCAAGCAGATCGAAAGCCAGCTGCAACAACGCAACTACGAAGGGTTTCTCCGCTGATGCGACTCCTCATCATGGGTCCTCCCGGTGCCGGCAAAGGCACCCAGGCCAAGCTGATCGCCGAGCACTACGGCATCCCGGCCATCTCCACCGGCGACATCTTCCGGTCGATGAAGACCGCCGACACTCCGCTGGCGCGCCAGGTGCGCGACATCATGAACTCCGGCGGGTATGTGAGCGACGACATCACCAATCAGATCGTCGCCGAGCGGTTGGCCGAGCCGGACTGCGGGAGCGGATTCCTGCTGGACGGCTATCCACGCACACTCGCCCAGGTGGAGACCCTGGACGCTGCGCTGACGGCGTCGGGTACGCCGCTGGACGCCGTGCTGGCATTGACCGCCGACACCGACGAGGTGGTCGCTCGGCTGCTGAAGCGGGCCGAGATCGAGGGCCGCTCGGACGACAACGAGGACACCATCCGGGTCCGGCTGCAGACCTACGCCGAGCAGACCGCTCCGCTGCTGGAGGTCTACGGCAACGCCGGCCTGCTGGTCGAGGTCGACGGCCTGGGCGAGATCGACGAGGTCTCCGAGCGGGTGTTCGCCGCTCTCGATGCCAAGCTCTCCGGCGGCGAGTCCTGAGCCGATTCAAACGCTCCGGTATCGAGATCAAGACGCCGGAGGAACTGCTCGGCATGCGCCGTGCGGGTTTGGTGGTGGCTGACGCTCTGGCAACGACCGCGACCGCTATCAAGCCGGGCGTCACGACGGCGGAGTTGGATGCGGTCGCTGCTGGGGTGATCCGCGGCGCGGGAGCGACACCGTCCTTCCTGGGCTATCTGGGGTATCCCGCGACGACCTGCATCTCGGTCAACGAGGTGATCGTGCACGGCATCCCCGGGTCACGGGTGCTGGCGGACGGTGACGTCGTGTCGATCGACTGCGGCGCGATCGTCGACGGCTGGCACGGCGACTCCGCGGTCACGGTGCAGGTCGGTGCGGGTTCGGCGGAGGCGACGGCGCTGAGTGAGGCCACCCGGCTGGCCATGTGGCACGGCATCGGCGCTGCCCGGCTCGGCGGTCGGGTGGGAGACATCTCGTCGGCGATCGAGGACTACGTGGACTCGCTGGATGCGCCGTACGGGATCGTCGGCGACTACACCGGGCACGGGATCGGTTCGGCCATGCATCAGCCGCCCGACGTGCCCAACCTGGGCCGCGCCGGCAAGGGACCCAAGATCGTGCTCGGCATGGCCCTGGCGATCGAGCCGATGCTGACCCTCGGTGAGCCGGACAACTCCGTCCTCGACGACGACTGGACCGTGGTCACCGACGACGGCTCGATCGCGTGCCACTGGGAGCACACCATGACCGTCACCGAGCAAGGCATCTGGGTGCTCACCTCACCCGACGGGGGAGAGGCGATGCTGCGCGAGCTCGGGGTGCCATTCGGCCCACTGGCGGACTAGGGTCGCCAGGCCGGGTCGCGGCCGATGAAACCCATCAGTCGATCCTGAGCCGGGGCGTCGTCGGGCACCGGCACCCGGGGACCGTACTGACCGGAGCTGCGCAGGATCTCGTCCCAGGGCTCCATCCCGGCCAGCAGCGTGCCGCACGTCTCGGAGTCCAGGGTGTCGTCCTGGCCGGTGGCCCGGGCCAGGTCCCAGGTGTGCAGGAAGACGTCGGTCGTGTAGAACTGGTCGATCGCCGCGCCGAGCGGGTGGGAGCCCACCTGCGGATGGCTGAACTCCTGTTCGCCGGCGGGGCCGTCCAGCAGTGCCTGGACCGCCGTGGCGTGGGTGTGCCAGGCGGCCACCGGATCGGTGTCGATGCCGGGTCCGTCGACTTGAAGCGTCACTCCGCCCCCGCCCAGGAAGCCGGGCAGCCAGCCGAGCAGGTGGCCGACGACATCGCGTGCGGTCCATTCGGAGACCGGGGTCGGAGCGTCCCAGTCCCGTACGCCGTCGACCCGAGCTGAGAACCCTGCTGCCACCTGCCGGTGGCGCTCGGCCGGGCTCATCCCAGCACCCCCGCGGCCAGCAGCCGGTCGATCTTGGCGTACCCGTCGTTGACCCCGACCTCCATGCCGCTGCGCAGCCAGGCGTCGCGGCTCTCGAACGAGTCGACCAGCGACTGGGCGTGCAGCCTGGTCCGGCCGTCGCCCAGATCCTCGAACCGCAGCGTCTCCAGCGACACGTCCTCCGGCATGGCCTCCCAGGTGAACGTCTGCACGATCGTGTCGGTGCCGATCCGGTGGAAGCAGCCGCGGAAGGCGTACTCCTCGTCCCCGCGGCCGCCGACATAGCGCCAACTGCCGCCGTCGCGGGCATCCCAGACATCGATCCGGACCTCCGTGTCGTCCGGGCCGACCCAACGAGCGAACAGATCGGGATCGAGATGGGCCCGCATCAGCTGCGCCGGGGTGGCGTCGAAGTCCCGGGTGACCCGGATGATCGGCACGTTCTTGTCGGCCACGATCGTGGCTTCGGTCTTGGTGGTGCTCATGATGCTCGTCCTTCCATCGGAGATGTGGCGTCGGGAAGGGTCTCGGTCTGATCTGCCTCGGTTTCCTGCAGTTCGGCCAGCACCGCGTCGAGACGGCGATAGCGCTGTTCTGCTTGGCGGCGGTAGCGCTCGATCCAGGCGGTCATCAGGTCGAACACCTCGGCTTCCAGATGCACGGGCCGGGTCTGGGCTCGTCGGCTCTTGGTCACCAGGCCGGCGTCCTCGAGCACCTTGAGGTGCTTGGAAATCGCCTGCACGCTGACCTCGTACGGCTCTGCCAGCTCGTTCACCGTGGCGTCGGCGACGGTCAGTCGCGCCACGAGATCGCGTCTGGTCGGGTCCGCCAGAGCGGCGAACACCCTGGAGAGTTGATCTGCCATGACCCTTCCTCAACTGATTGGTTGATTAAGAGCTTAGAGTCGTCCTGGTGTCATTGTCAACCGTTCGGTTGATTAAGCGGTTTCGGGCCTGGCTTGTGGGGGAGGTCAGCCACGAGAGCTGCGTGGGGTGCGGCCGCGGGTGACGCCGACGAACGCCTGGGTGGTGGCGTCGTCCCGCTCGATCAGCCAGATCAGGGCGATGGTGGTGGATGCGGGTCCGTGTACGGGGCGATGGGTGACGTCCTTGCGGTGATGCAGCCGTGCGACCGACATCGGCAGGATCGCGACCCCGGTGCCGGCGGCGACCACCTCGATCGCCTCCTTGGTCGACATCGGTGGGAAGGAGAGCTGGGTGGCGCGCGGGCTGAAGCCGTCCGGCGGGCCGGTGACGAACTGCTCGTCGGCCAGCTCCGCCAGCTCGATCTCGTCGTAGGCGGCGACCGGATGCTCACGGCCGACCACGACCACGGGCACCTCGTCGTAGAGCCGGACCAGGTGCAGACCGGTACGGTCGACCGGCAGCCGAGCGAGTGCCATGTCGAGACGCTTGTCTCGTACGGCGGCCTCGGCGTCGCCCTCCTCGAGTTGCACCAACTCCAGCCGGACGCCGTCGCGACGCTCTCGCCAGGCACGCGCCCACTTGTCCGGCGTGACACCTGGTACGTACCCGATCCGCAGCACTCGTTCGCTCACCCGGTCAATCATGGTGCCCTCGTCAGGCGGGGTGGCTCTGGATCGGGGTGTCGACACTGAACAACTCGCCCGGCTGACACTGCAGCGCCTCGCAGATCGCCGTCAGGGTCGAGAACCGGATGGCCTTCGCGCGGTTGTTCTTGAGCACGCTGAGATTCACGTTGGTCACGCCGATCGCCTCGGCCAGCGCGGTGACGGTCATGCTGCGCCGGGCCAGCAGGTCGTCGAGATGGCAGACGACGCGGTGTGGTTCCTCGACCGGCATCTCAGACCAGCCCGTCCACGTCGGCGCGCAGCTCGGCACCCCGGGCGAACGCCTCGGCGAGCGCGGCGACCATCAGTCCGGCGCCGATGGCGATGAGAATCCCGTTGGCGGTGAAGAGCAGTGCGAAGGGGGCATCGACGAAGGCTGCGCTGCGGACTGTGGCGCTGGCGATGGCGTCGGCCACCAGGGACAGCATCGGGGCGATGATCAGGATGAGCGCGAGGATTCGCAGTCGCCGGACCGACGCCACCGCGAACGGTTCTCGGGCTTGGATGTCCCGGAGCAGTCCGAGCAGCTGGACTGCGGCCAGTGCTACCGCGGTGGTGAGGACCAGCCCGGGCAGCAAGGTGGCGAGCCAGGTGGTCGCGGACGCCTGGCTCAGGGTGACCAGGACCTCGCCGTTCCACTGGGCGACCGTGTTGCTGGTCGTGGTCAGTTCGTCCGGCATTCCCGCTGCGACGTCGACGGCCACCACCCAGTGGAGCGGCTCGCCGCGTAGCCAGGAGATCACCGGCCAGATCAGAGTGATCATGAGGCTGCCGAGTGCGATCGCGATGATCAGCACCCTGGTGGCGATGAAGTCCGCGCGGTCGAAGGTGAGGATCCGTACCGGCGTTCGGTCTTGCCTGCTCATATCAGTCCCCTATCGAGAAACGATGTTGTCGAACAACGATAACATCGAAAAACGATAACGACAACAGGGGTGGCTAGGTCAGGACGACGATCCCGGCAGCGCCGTCGACGGTGATCTGCTGCCCGGTGGTGATCGCGGTGGTGGCATCGGGTACGCCGACGACGGCGGGGATCCCGTACTCGCGGGCGACGACCGCGCCGTGCGACATCGAGCCGCCCATCTCCATCACCAGCCCGCCGGCGGTCAGGAACAGTGGTGTCCAGCCGGGATCGGTGGACGGGGCGACCAGGATCTCGCCGGGTTCGAGATGGGCGCCGGCCGGGTCCATGATCACCCTGGCCGGGCCGGTGACCGTGCCGACCGAGGCGGCGCTGCCGACCAGGGCGCCATCGGGCGCCTCGACCCCGATCAGGGTCTCCGGCTCGGTGCCGTCCGAGAGCAGGACCCGGGGGATGTGCCGACGGCGCAGCTCGAACTCGTACGTTGCCCGCCGCTCCCGAACCACCGCACGCTGGTCGACGCCGCCGATCGCTGCCCGCAGCTGGCGCAGATCCAGGAAGAAGGTGTCTTCGGCGTCATTGATCGAGCCGGCCGCCACGGTGGCCCGGCCGAGAATCAGGAACTCGCGGCGTGCCGAGGCCAGGGCATATACCCAGATCGACTTCGGTCGCTCGCGGAGACCGATCAGTGCACGGGAGCGATGCAGAGCGAAGGCCATCAGGCGAGCCCGGACGATTCCGAGCCGACCATCGTGACGGGTGGCGGCGATGATCGTGCTGATCGCGGCCTCGGCCACCGCGGCGCCACGGGCGAACTGGCGATCCGGAGCCAGTTCGGGGTCGTCGAGCCGGAGATAGTTCGCCAGCACGCCCAGCAGGTGCTCCGGCTCGTCGGACCAGCGAGGCATGCCGAGATCGATCTCGGCAACGGCGCGATGTCCGTACCGTTCGAGGAACCCGGCGAGTCCGGTCTGCACCACGCCGGGCAACTCGTTGCGTCCGTAGGCCGCCGCCAGTTCCTTCGGCTCCGTGCCGAGCACGATCGTTCGAGACTTGTCATCTCGCCCGATGCGGGTGGCCAGTTGCCACAGCTCCAGATCCATCTCGGTGGTGACGTTGTGTGGCAGGCCGCGGCGTACGTCGGCGAACAGGGTGGGGTCGAGATCGTCGGGTGCCAGCCGCTGGGCAATGGCCATCGAGAGCAGTCCGGCGGCGGCGTACGGGAAGACCGTCGGCATGATCACGAAGGTGTCGTTGGCGAGCCGTGTCTCGAGGGCGTCCAGTCGCTGCTCGGGGGTGAGGTTTTCGACCGTCCGCCACCGGCGACGGATCGAGGCATCGATCCGGTCGGCGGCACGATGCGCAGCGCGGGGACTGGCCAGTCCGATGACCAAGCGCACTGGTGCCCGGGTCTTGATCATCAACCGAAGCATCGCCGGCGCGGCGCTGCCGCTTGGCTTGGTGGGCAGCGGGGTGAACCGCGGGTCGGACTCGAGCAGTTCGAGCACCGCCTTGGTGCGCGCCTCCATCACCCCGGCGACCTTGACCAGGACCGACCGAGCCCGGCGATGCCGCAGCAGGGGAGTGATGTCGGCAAACATGCGTTCGCCCACGATCGCCAGTCCGCTGGGCCCGGCGAGTGGATCTCGCGGACGAAAGCCTGCCAGGCCTGCGATGTGTGATCCCATCACCCGGAAAGCAGCCTGCCCCATCGGGGTGATCGGCCGGGTGAGTCCTTGCGCGAGGCTGCCGCACAGGTAGGCGCGGGGCTGGTGGTCACGGGCCGGCGCCAGCGGATACAGGGTGGTGATCGGTCGTGCCTGGGTGAGCCAGGCGGTGCCGTCGGCGTCGATCACCCACTCGGTGTCCTGTGGCTCGTTGTAGACGCCTGCGACCTGGCGAGCGAGATCGGTCAGTGCGTCGAGCTGGGTGCGGTCGAGACACGGTATGTCGCTGGCGGTCAGGTCCTCGGTCCGGGTGCCACCCCCGGCGGCCGGCCGGACGGCCGTACGTTTGTCGCCCAGCCGCCGGTCGACGACGGCACCGGTGGCAGCGTCGAGGACGAACCGGTCGGGGTTGACGGCGCCGGAGACCACCGACTCACCGAGTCCGGGACTCGCGTCGACGACCAGCTGACGACGATTGCCGGTGACTGGATTGGCGGTGAACATGACGCCCGCGACCTCCGCGTCGACCAGCTGCTGGATCACCACGGCCAGGGTGACCTCGGCATGGTCGATGCCCTGGGTGGTTCGGTAGCTGATCGCGCGCTCGGTCCACAGCGACGCCCAGCAACGGCGGGTGGCGTCGAGCACGGCACCGGCGCCGACCACGTTCAGATAGGTGTCCTGCTGGCCCGCGAAGCTGGCGCCGGCCAGATCCTCGGCGGTGGCGGAGGAGCGGACCGCGACCGGTACGTCGTCGCCGAGACTCGCGTACCGGCTTGTGATCGCGGCGGCGAGGTCGTCGGGCACCGGGGCGTCCAGGATGAGCTCCCTGGCCTGTTCGGCGATCCTGGCTCGCTCGGCGCTGTCGTCGCCGTGGGGCTCGTCGCGGAGATCGGCGATCACCCCGTCCAGCAGGTCGCCGACGACCCGCCGATAGGCCGTTGTGGTGACACAGAAGCCGGTCGGCACCGGCAGCCCGGCGGCGAGCATCCGGCCGAGATTCAGCGCCTTCCCGCCGACGGTGGCCAGCTCGTCCGGACCGATGTCGGCGAGATCGACCGCCACTGAGTTATTCATCATATGATGAATTATCCGCGCGTTCGACTCGGAGTCAAGCCCCGCCCTAGAGGAGTGCCGGCACCGATCGGACCGGCAATTTCCACCCATGGGTGGGTTATCGAGGCCTCCGGCCGGCTTGAGTCCGGCAATTTCCACCCGTGGGCGGAACTTGCGTGGAGCCCGGCAGTCAGTCGACCAGGTAGCGCTGGATGGTCGGGCCGACGCGGGCGACCAGTTCCTCGACCGAGGCATTGGCGATGTCGGGGAAGCGCAGGAGGTAGCGGGCGATGAGTAGGCCGGCGATCTGCGAGGCGACCAGGTCGGCCCGCAAACTGGCATCGGGCACGTCCAGGGACGCGGCGACCTTGTCGAGCAGTTCGCGGCGGAGGAACCCGGCCAGCAGGGGTGAGGCGTGATTGTTGCCCAGCCCGGTACGCAGCAGCACCAACGCGCGAGGTTGAACGGTCGGCGACTCCCACACCCCGAGCATGAAGGTGACGATCCGCTTGCCCAGCTCCTCGCGGGGCCCCGGCAATATCTCTCGTAACGCCTGGTCGGGCCGCAGCGGCGCGTCGATCGAGGCCGCGAACAGGTCGGCCTTGGTGCCGAAATGGTGATGCAGCGACGCCGGATCCACCCCGGCTCGGGCCGCTATTCCTCGTGTGGTGGCGCCGTCGTATCCGTGCTCGCCGAACTCCTCCGTAGCCGCCGCCAAGATCTGCTCCCGGGCATCCGACTCGCCCTTGCGCGGCCGGCCACGGCGCCTGCGTACGGGGAATTCAGCTGCTTGCTCGGCCACCCGGCCAGCGTACGATGGGCGGCCGAGGAGGCGGGAGGAACGTTGCTGGACTGGCTGGCGACGGCGGTGGCGTTGTTGGAGACGTACCGGCTCTCGCATTCACCAACCTGGTCGCGACTCCCGCTGACCGTCGAACTCCTGCTGCTGTCCCTGGTGCCGACGGTCTTGGTGGTCGTCCTGCTCAACCTCTGGCTGCCGCGACAGGCAAGGACCATCACCTATCTGACCAGCCTGGCCGCTTATGTGAAGGCCCGACCGAGAAAGCCGCGACTTTGGATCGCCGGGCTGGTGCCGCTGGAATGGGCGACCGGGATCCAGCCCTGGCGCTGGGGACTGGCCGGATTCGCCCTGATCGGGGTCGGCGCGGTGTGGGTCGGCCAGGTCTGGCGCTTCCTGGAGTCCGGGCTGGGGACGGAGCTTCGGCAGAGCGCCGACGAACTGGATGCTGTCGCCCCGTTCGTCCACTGGCTGGTGCTGTTGCTGGGCCTGCTGCTGCTGGCACTGCTCAGCGCCCGGGGCCGGATGCCCGCGATCGGCGGAGCACGGCTGCCGGTCATTGCGCTGTGGGCGATCGTGCTGGCCGGGGTTGCGGTATGGGCGGATCGGGTCGTGCCCGGTGGGACGTTCATGGGTCCGCTGCTGACCTACCTCTGTCTCCTGGTGCCTGCGCTGGCGTACTGGCAACGCCGCCGGAAACTTGATGGTGGTCTGCCGGAGATGCCTGCCTGGGTACGGAATCCGTATGCACCCGGCGCACCACAGGTACCAGTTCGTCAGGTCAAGTCGAAACCTGCTCCAAGACCGGCGCCGACTCAGGTGCTTCCGGAGCGACGCAGTCGGCTGCAGATCCCGAACCGCCCGCTCGGAGGCGCCACTCGGGTCCAGACCACCGTCAAGCTCGGCGGTGATCCGCGCAGCGTCTACGACGCGTTCGGCCACGGGCCATCGGGCGGGCCCGGTCGAGGGTGGGAGACGGTCGCGGCCGGTCCGCAGCCACTGCATCGAGACGACCCGACGGCACTGGGAGCCTGGCAGCTGAGGGGTCGGATCGCAGCCGGCGGAATGGGCATCGTCTACCTCGGTGTCCGCGCCGACGGCACGCGCGCCGCGGTGAAGGTCGCCCATCGCATCAGCCAGGCGGCCGACGCTGACCTGCAACAGCGGCTGATGCGCGAGATCCGGGTGCTGCGCAGCGTCAAGGTGTTCGGCGTCGCCGACTTCCTCGAGGACGGCGCCGACGACAGTGGCCTCTGGGTGGCGATGCGTTATATCCCCGGACCGACGCTTTCGCAGGCGATCAGTGCGTACGGGCCGTGCACTCCGCGATATCTCCGCCTCCTCAGCTTCCGGCTGGCCGAGATCATTGGTGATCTGCACGGCGCCGGGATCATGCATCGCGACATCAAACCGTCGAACATCATCCTCAACGAGCGCGGTCCGTTCCTCATCGACCTCGGTATCAGCATTCTGCGGGACGAGGAATCGCAACTGACCGGCACCGGGAAATTGATTGGTACCGAGGCATACCTGTCGCCGGAGGTGCTTCGCGGCGAGGGCTTCAGCCCTGCGGGTGATGTGTATGCCTGGGGCTGCGTCGTCGCCTACGCCGGCGCCGGCCGCCCCCTCTATTCCGGCCCCTTCGGCTCGTTGGCCGGCCGCATCATCGATGGCCGCTGGGACGACGGGGTGTCGCGAGACCTCATTCACCGGGACAAGACCGTGTACGACCTGATCCGGCGCACCACCAGCATCGACCCCGCCCGCCGGCCCGGCGATGGTCAGCAACTTCTGCTGGAGTGTGATCGTCGGCTGGGGCGGGGTATTGGCCGGTAGTCACAGAGACGGCCGAGTAGCATCGTGGTCGTGACCGCGAACCGCGATGAGCTGATCGATCTGATCGAGGGCTTGCCCGACGACCAGATCGAGGTCGTCCTAGCGGATGTTCGTCGGCTCACTACTGCGGCGCCGAGGGGGCCATGGCCGCCTCGGTTCTTCGGCGTGGGGGTCTCCAATGACGGTCGCACTGACAATGCGCGGCGGGCCGACGCGATCCTCGCTGAGGGATTTGGCGCGCGTCGTCCGTGATTCTCTGCGACACGGGACCGATCTTTGCAGCGGCAGATCGCAGGGACGTCGACCACTACGTGTGCGTTGAGTTGTTCACTGGGCTGCGGCTCGCGAATCGCCGCTTGCTTCTGCCACAGACAGTCATCGCTGAGGTTGGCTACATGTTGGAAGCGAAGATCGGCACGTTTGCGGAAGTCGCGTTCCTCGAATCCGTGGCCACTGGGAGCTTTGAACTGGTCAGCCTCACCGCGCCAGATGTCGCACGGATGCGTGAGCTAGTGGCTCGCTATGACGACCTTCCGCTCGGGACCACCGATGCCTCAGTGATCGCGTTATCGGAACGATTTTGTATCAGTGAGGTCGCGACGCTTGATCATCGGCATTTTCGCGTTGTGCGTCCGAGCCATGTGGAGGCTCTGACTCTGCTTCCGGAGGCTGTTTCCTGACCCGACCCATGCTTGGCGTCTGACAGGACCAGCTTGGCCGTTGGCTGATCTCCGACTACGGATGGTGGCGAACCTGGCACCGAGTTGGTGTGAGTGATCAGCTTCTGTAAGACGACGACAAGATTGTGCGGAATCCCCACGAAGGAGCCCCTCCGTTCAGGAGGGTCAGGGCTCACGCCAACTGGTGATCGGTGCGATTGCCTTGTTCACGTGCGGGGCCGCTGGTCACGACTTCGTCAGCCCTCGCGTTCGCAAACAGTAGGGATGGTTCGACTTGAAGATTGTCCTTGCGGGCAGTCCGCACACGGGAATGAGTTGCCTGCGAGCGCTCTTGAAGCAGGCGGTGAGACCGCTCGCGGCAGAGCGCGGCCTCTACCCCTATGCGATTGATGCAAACCCTGATGGAGAAGGTTCGTGGTATCAAGAAGCAGCGCGAGAGGATAGAGCCGGTGCGGACTACCATCGGCAGAATCAGAAGCGATCGATCAGGATTCCCGGTCGCCAGCCGGGGGGCGCCACGTCGCACTCCCCGCAGGTATCGGCCAGGGTTCCGCGGGCGCTCCTGAGCAAGCTTCAGGAGCGGGCTGAGGCGGAAGGCAAGCCAATCTCGGAGATTGTCCGAGAGGCTCTCCGTGCCTACGTTGCCTGAGCCTTGATCCACCGATGCTATTTCCGGGTTGACAAAATGTTCCGGGAGATTTCTGCGGTTCGCGGCCATATTTGACCCACCCTGCCGCTAGTCTCCGGCAATCGGCGCGCGTCGGTGGCGGCGCTATCCATAACGGAGTGTCGTTCCAGAAAGGACTGGAAGCGTGAAACTCGCGGAAAAATCGGCAACGCGGCGACGACGTGCGGCCATCGCACTGTCAGCAGCATTCGTCGTCGGAGCGGCCACATTTGCTGCGCCCGCCCACGCCCAACCTGACATTTCGAAGCGTGTCACGGCTCAGGCTGCGGATCTCTGCCCTGCGCCCATGGCGGTCAGCGATATTCAGCCCGGCATGGTCGGCGAGGGCTTGACCGTAGTCACCGGAACCGAGCCTCAGTCGTTCAAGGTGGAGGTCATCGGGGTCATACCGGACGGGATCGGCGCCGGCCGCGACATGGTGATGATCGAGGTCTCCGATCTCCCGAATCAGAATGTGATCGGCGCCAACGGCATCTGGGCCGGTATGTCCGGATCACCGGTGTACGTCGACGGCAAACTCCTGGGTGCGATCTCGTACGGATTCACCTGGTCGGCGTCGCCGATCGGCGGACTCACGCCGGCGAGCGACATGATCGACTTGCTCAACGCGCCGAACGCCGGGCAGGCCAAGGCCAAGGGCGCCGCCAAGGACAAGGTCACGTTGAGTGCCAGTCAGCGGAAGGCCGCGGAGACTCGTGCCACTGCCGCCATCCCTCGGTCGCTGGAGAAGCTGCCGACTCCGGTGTCGGTGAGTGGTCTGAGCAACAAGCGGCTGGCGAGTCTGCAGAAGACCTTCGACAAGTCGGGCCGTTCCTTCATCGCGTACCGGGGCGCCAGCGCCGGCAAGCCGGTGCGTTCGGCGGCCGCGCCGACCGCACCGGTGCCAGGAGGGAACTTCGCCGCGGTGCAGATCTACGGCGACCTCAGCGTGGCCGGCGTGGGGACGACGACCGCGGTGTGCGGAAACAAGGTGCTGGCTTTCGGACACCCGATGGACTTCGCCGGCAAGGTGAGCTACGGGGCGAACCACGCGTCCTCGCTGCAGATCATCAATGACCAGGGCAATGGCTCCTTCAAAATGGCCAATGTCGGCGACAACTTCGGCATAGTCGACCAGGATCGGATGGCCGCCATCCGGGCCACGATCGGCAACGGCCC
>JASGEZ010000003.1:0-4299 GCA_047605905.1 Microlunatus sp. | reverse complement strand
TAGTTGAGCTCCCTTTCGAGAAGTGCGGCTGGGTAAGTGGCATGCACAACCCCTTTCGCCAGCATCTCCTCGCCAATATGTGCCAGCGCAAGCTGGCTATTTTCAAACTCAATTCCGGTACGGACAAAAACGTGACTCATAGACTCTCCGGGCATCAGACGTATTCAGGGGTACAGCCAAATCGATAGGCGCGTAATACATCCTGTATTTTGTCGATGATGAGATTTTGCGGTGTTGCAACGATCTCATTCATCGACAATCGTTCGAACTGAACGGGCATAAACTGGCTGATCAGCCCAAGTGGCAGTGGGGTGTTACTCAGGTTGGCGAGTAATTTCTCCACACCCTGACGGATACGCGGATGCGGCCAGTAGTAGCGAATGCGGTCAGACAAGCTGAAATGAATATCCACCATCGCCTGGCTCCAGGTCGGGCGGTAGTACTTCTTCCAGTAGCTCGGCTCGTTCAGCATCACTTCGTCGATCACCGCCAGCACGTGGCTGCGCTGCTCAGGAGCGATAAGTTCTTTCTCCATTTGCGCAAGGGCAAAGATGGCTTCACGCAGGGCAAAGGTGAGCGCCGGGCCAACTTTCAGGATCGCGAAGTGATCGCGTACCAGGGCGCGATAGGCCTGGCGGGTCTGGTAATCGGTCGAATGCGCCTCGTAGACCATCGGTGTCTGGCGGATCCAGCCGGAAAGCGCCTCTGCCGCGTGGGGCTGGTAATGAATAATTTGGGTATGGTCGAACTCCACGCCCGGTTGCACCACGATAGCAATCACGCGCGTCATGGCGTCTTCCAGACCGAGCTCGCTAAAGGCTACGCGATGGGTGTCCAGCGTCTGTGCAGCATCTTCGACACGGGTAACATGCACGCTGTTAATACTGCTGGCTTCTCCACCTGGTACGGGAACTTCAGTACCAATGACGTATGTCAGTGCCGCCTTTTGTTCCTCCGTAGCCGTCTCTTCTGCTGCTTTACACAGCCGCGCAGCGCGCTGTGCTACCACCACTGGCGCTAGCGGGATGGAGTCGTCGGCGCAGGACATGGATGCGTCCAGATGGATCTTGGTAAATCCGGCAGCGACATAGGCTTTGATCAGCTCAATGGATTTATCCATCGCGGCTTCCGCCGGTTCGTTTTGCCAGCAATTAGGCCCCAGGTGATCCCCTCCAAGAATCAGGCGCTCTCGTGGAAAACCAACGTGTTTGGCAATGTTCAATACAAAATCGCGAAAATGGGCAGGAGTCATGCCGGTATAGCCACCAAACTGATTCACCTGATTCGAAGTGGCCTCAATCAGCACTTTATTGTTGGTGTTCAAATCAAACCGCAGTGCAGCTTCGATGACCAGCGGGTGTGCTGAACAGACAGAACAAATACCGAGGTGTTCTCCTGCCTTATGGCGAGCAATAATATCTTTCACAATTCCTCCGGGTCAGGACGTTAGAGTTTTCCTTCACAACCACAATCGATAATCACCTTGCGTACCACCTCTTGCATGGCACTTTTGGCTGGTACCATGTAATGACGCGGATCGCTGGCATCGGGGTGTGAAGCGAGATAGGTTTTCAGCGCGTTTGAGAAGGCGATTTTGAGTTCTGTGGCGACATTGACTTTGCAGATCCCGAGGCTAATTGCCTTACGGATATCTTCTGTCGACAATCCTGAGGCACCGTGCAGTACCAGCGGAATATCAACCTGATTACGGATCTCTGCCAGGCGCTCGAAATCGAGCTTTGGCGTGGCTTTGTACAGGCCGTGCGCAGTGCCGATGGCAACAGCCAGCGAGTCGATACCCGTGAGTTCAACAAACTCATGCGCCTGTTGTGGGTTGGTGTAAAGCGCATCTTTACTGTCGACGACCAGGTCATCTTCCTGACCACCCAAACGCCCAAGTTCGGCCTCCACGCTAACGTCGTAGCGGTGGCAGTAGTCCGTCACTCTCTTTACCAGCGCCACATTTTCACTGAACGGATGATGAGATCCGTCGATCATTGCAGAGCGGATCCCGCTCTGTACTTTCTGCGCGATATCATCGAAATCTTCGTGATGATCGAGGTGGATCGCCAGTGGTTGGTTGTACGTTTTGGCCAGATCGCTGGCGATGGCGACCACGTTCCCGGTTCCGGCATAGCTAAACGTACCGGGCGTACCCGCGACGATCAGGGGAGCTCGCATGTCAGAGGCCGTTTCGACGACCACCTGCAGCGTTTCGAGATTATGAATATTGAATGCCGGAACAGCGTAACCTCCACGCTGTGCCTTTATCAGCATCGCTTTCGACGAGATGATATACATCTTTCCTCCGAAACCTTTCGTTTTGTATATGCGAAAGACAATATAGGGTTTCGGAATGTTTTTTTGTGATTGGCATCTTAAAAATGAAAGAAACGAAATGAAAGATAAGAATGCGAAAGAATCAAAAGCAAAAAAAAGCATGGCCGAAGCCATGCTATGGGAGGTTTTACAGTAAACTCACGTCACCGGCGCTGGGTTAAACACCGCCAGCTGATTGTGCAGTCCCCACTGGTCCGAGAAGGTTTTCTTCCTGCCGCTCGCCACATCCAGAATAAAGTGGAACAGCTTCCAGCCTACCTCTTCTATACTCTCTTCCCCGGTGGCAATGGTGCCTGCATTAATGTCCATTAGGTCATACCAGCGGTTAGCCAGCTCAGTGCGGGTCGCCATTTTTATCACAGGCACCGCCATCAGGCCGTACGGCGTACCGCGTCCGGTGGTAAAGACCTGCACCGTAATGCCGGAGGCCACCTGCTGGGTGCCGCAAACGAAGTCGCTGGCCGGCGTTGCCGCGTAGATCAGGCCGCGTTTTGTCGGGCGCTGGCCCGGCGAGAGCACTTCCACAATGGCGCTCTGGCCGGATTTGGCGATTGAGCCAAGCGCTTTTTCCACCACGTTCGCCAGTCCCCCTTTTTTGTTGCCCGGAGACGGGTTAGCGCTGCGGTCGGTTTTACCCATATCAAGATAGTTATCGTACCAGGCCATCTCTTCGAGCAGGCGTTTGCCCACCTCTTCGTTGATGGCGCGCGGCGTGAGCAGATGGATGGCATCTCGCACTTCTGTCACTTCGGAGAACATCACCGTGGCCCCGCAGCGAACAAACAGGTCGGAGGCATAACCCACCGCCGGGTTGGCGGTCACGCCGGAAAACGCATCGCTGCCGCCACATTGTGTACCAATCACCAGCTCGGAAGCCGGACAGGTCTCACGTTGACGGGTATTGAGTTTAGCCAGATGACGCTCTGCCACCTGCAGGATATCGTCAACCATCGAACGGAAACCAACGTGGCGTTCGTCCTGCAGCCGTACAATGCTGGCCTCGTCGGCCGGAATGGCTTTGACATCCTCGGTGCCCTGCAGCAGGCGCTCAGGCTGTAGTTTTTCACAACCCAGGCCTATCACCATCACTTCGCCACCAAAGTTCGGGTTCAGGGCGATATTGTGGATAGTTCGGATTGGCACCACGGCCGCAGGGGCATTGATCGCCACGCCGCAGCCATAAAGGTGATTCAGCCCTACCACGCCGTCAACGTTCGGGAATTTGGGCAGCAGATCGCGCTCGATGAGTTTCACCACGTAATCCACCACGCCTGCCACACAGTGAACGCTGGTGGTAATGCCGAGCAGGTTTTTGGTTCCCACGCTGCCGTCTGCGTTGCGGTAGCCTTCAAAGGTGTACCCTTCCAGCGGTGGCAGCGGCTCCGGGACGCGGGTCGCCAGCGGCAGGGTGTTCAGTGGCGGGGCTTCTGGCAGCTCAACCAAAGACTCATCAATCCAGCTGCCTTGCGGAATGGCACGGACGGCATAGCCAATGACTTCACCATAACGCACGATTTCACCCTGGGCCGGGATATCCTCCAGCGCCACTTTATGCCCCTGCGGAATATGTTCAATCAGCTCCAGACCATCCGGGAAGCGGGTTCCGGCTTTTAAGCCATTGTCGTTCACAATAATTGCCACATTATCCGTGTCGTGAACTTTTATATAGAACGCCGTCGGCAACGCTTGTCGAATTTCAATGTCGGCCATTGTTCAATATTCTCCAGCAAAGAATCTGATAATTAATACAGCCAATTTTCTTATGGCAAAAATAAAAACGCAGCTTGCGAAAATAGAGCATGTCAGGAGACAGAGCGTGAGAATGTGATCGCGATCGCTCCCGAACCAGTAATGGCTGATTCTGTGCATCAGCGCCCAGTGGTTTGTGCATATGCTCAAAATATTATTGAAACAGAGCGTAACACTTGAGCATTAAAACAATGTGCTGCCGGAAAGAGG
>JASGEZ010000002.1:0-21666 GCA_047605905.1 Microlunatus sp. | reverse complement strand
GCCCCGGGCCGGGTGCTGGGCGTGGTGGGCGAGTCGGGTTCCGGCAAGTCCACCCTCGGTCGCGCGGTGCTGGGACTGCTGCGGCCGAGCGCCGGCCAGATCGAGGTCGCCGGCACCGACATAGGGGCCGCCGGCCGGGCCGAGCTGCGCCGGCTGCGCCGCCGGATCGGCGTGGTGCCGCAGGATCCGGCCGGCACCCTGGACCCGAGACTCAGCGTCGGCGACAGCGTGGCCGAGCCGCTGCAGGTGCACCGGGTGGCCACCGGTCCCGCCCTGCGACTGCGGGTGGCAGAACTGTTGCGGAGCGTGTCACTGCCCAGCTGGTACGCCGAGCGCCGGCCGCATGAGCTGTCCGGCGGCCAGCGGCAACGGGTCGCGCTGGCACGGGCTTTGGCGCTCCGGCCGGACATCCTCGTCGCCGATGAGCCGACCAGCGCCCTGGACGTCTCGGTGCAGGCTGCGGTCCTCGCAGAGTTCGCTCGGTTGCGTGCCGAGCTGGGCTTCGCGTGCGTGTTCATCAGCCACGACCTGGCCGTGGTCAACAGCGTGAGTGACGAGGTGCTGGTGCTGCGCGAGGGCCGGTTGGTCGAATGCGGGCCCGTCGAGCACGTTCTGGGCCGCCCGAGTCAGCCGTACACGCAGGCGCTGCTGGACGCGGTGCCGATACCGGACCCGATCGAGCAACGAGCGCGCCGCTGACGGCGTCTGTCTCAGGTGTGCTCAGCCTCGGTCGAGCCGGGATTCCAAACCGTCGAGCAGTCGGCCGAGCAGCCGGTCGAAGGCGTACGCCTCCTCGTCGTCGAAGCCGCCGGCGGACCAGATGGCCGCCATCGAGGGGAACCGGTCGTAGTCGAAGTAGGTCCCCCAGAAGCTCGCCCGCGAGTTCCAGTAGGCCTCGGCCGAGGTGCCCGTACGCCGTGCTTCATCCGCCTCGACGATCTGCGAGCGAGCCGCTCCGAGCAGTTGCCAGGTGATCAGGTTGGTGGCCGAGACCACGTCCGCACCGTGGAGCCCGGCTCGCAGGAGCGCGGCATAGAGGGCCTCGTCGGCATCCAGCACGTGTGGACCGACAGGCATCCGAGCCATGTTGAAGTCCAGTAGCCAGGGATGCCGCTCATACATCCGCCAGCGATCCTTCACCTGCTGCTCGACGCTGGTCCGCCAGGGCAGCTCCGCGGACGGTAACTCCAGTTCGCCGTGCACCCGGTCCACCATCAGCTCGACCAGCTCGTCCCGGCCGGGAACGTAGGTGTAGAGCGACATCGCGCCGACCCCCAGTCGGTTCGCGACCTTGCGCATCGAGAGGTTGCCCAGGCCCTCGTGGTCGGCGATCGCCACTCCGGCCGACACGATGTCCTCGAGAGTGATCTTTGGTCGCGGCCCACGCGCCGGTGCCGCCGTCGGCGGGTCCCACAGCAACCGGATGATCCGCCGACCCGCCTCCGTGTCGACCGCCTCGCCGTCGGTCGGATCGGACCCGGCCGCCAGCGGAGCGGGACCATTCGCCTCTTCGGTCACCAACGGACCGGGACCATCTGACTCTTCGGTCACAAGCGGAGCCTCTCGGGAGTGCAGGAGTGATGTGGGACGACACGCCTTTCCGTCGTCCCACATCGCGACGAACGAGCGAGATCTCGCGCAGCGCGGTGACCGCGGAGCGCGGAGCGCGACCATTCAACACTGTCAGTGGTTCTCCGTACAGTGTATGGTGATCTAACTCAGTACGGCGTACGGAGATCTTGGAGCGGCGGTGCTCGAGGTGATTGTCGCCAGTCAGCGGAGGGGACCAGAACGTGATCCATACCCGACAGCTGCGCAAGCAGTTCAAGACCAGGAAAGACACCGTCGACGCGGTCAAGGGCGTCGACATCGACATCGAACCGGGGGAACTTGTGGCCTTCCTCGGGCCCAACGGCGCGGGCAAGACGACGACCTTGAGGATGCTCACCACACTGCTGCCGCCGACCTCGGGTACGGCGGTGGTGGCGGGGGCCGACATCGTCAGTCAGCCCGGGTTGGTTCGGTCCAGGATCGGCTACATCGGCCAGGGCAACGGCGGTGGGCACAGCTTCCGGGTGCTCGACGAGCTGCATTCGCAAGGCAAGTTCTTCGGGCTCTCGGCCGCGGAGACCCGAGATCGGGCCGCGGAGCTGGTCGCCAGTCTCGATCTGACCGGACTGGAGAAGCGGACGGTCGGCTCGTTGTCCGGCGGGCAGCGACGCCGGCTGGATGTGGCGCTCGGGCTGATGAACTCGCCACGGCTGTTGTTCCTCGACGAGCCGTCGACCGGCATGGACCCGCAGAACCGGGCCAATCTGTGGGTCCACATCCGCGAACTCCGAGCCCGACTGGGCACAACCATCGTGCTGACCACGCACTATCTGGAGGAGGCCGATGCCGAGGCCGAGCGGGTCGTGGTCATCGACCACGGCGCGATCATCGCCGATGACACGGCCGCGGCGCTGAAGAGTCGGTTGGCCGGAGACCGGATCACCGTGGTGGTTGACGCCGCCGAGGTTGCTCAGACGCGGTCGATGCTCGGCCGGTCTGGCTCGGAGCTCACCGATTCGGCTGATGCCTTGGGGGTTGCCGTGAGCGGTCGATTCGACCAGGGGCGTCAACAACTTCCCGTGCTGCTACGCGAACTGGACGCCTCGGGGGTCTCGGTCCGAGCGGCCGATGTCCGGGTGCCGACGCTGGACGACGTGTTCTTGTCGTTGACCGGCCGGAGTCTGCGCGAAGACGTGGACGTGGCGGCATGAGTGCGCTGTCGGGTGTGACGAGCGTCGGTGGTTCGATGCCGCAGGATCGGCGCGGCTCGATGATCAGCGATATCGGCGCGGTGTTCATGCGGGAGATGTGGCTGGTGCTGCGCGACCCGTTCTCGCTGATCTTCTCGTTGGTCCAGCCGTTGGTGTTCCTCGGCCTGTTCGGTCCGCTGCTCGGTGGCTCGGTCACGGCGGAGGCCCTTGGCGGCCAGTCCCCGCTGCAGTGGTTCCTGCCCGGCGTGATCGTGATGATCTGCCTCTTCGGCACCGGAGCTGCGGGCTCGAACCTGCTGTTCGAGATCTCGCTCGGCTCCTACGAGCGAGTGCTCGCCAGTCCGTTGCGGCGATCCTCGATCCTGATCGGCCGGGCTTTGAAGGAGCTGGCGCCTCTGGTCGCGCAGGCGGCGTTGATCGTCGTGGTGTGCATCCCGTTCGGCTTCCGGTTCTATCCCCTCCATGTCCTGGTGGGGTTGGTGTTGCTCGGGGTCTTCGGGGTGGGCATGGGTGCGTTCTCCTACGCGCTCGCCATTGCCTCTCGGAAGCGCGAGTGGATGTTCTGGGCCGTCCAGCAGTCACTGCTGTTCCCGCTGCTGATCCTGTCCGGGATGATGCTGCCGCTGGAGAACGGACCGCGCTGGATGCAGGTGATCGGGGCGTTCAACCCCCTGACCTACATCGTCAACGCAGAACGTGCCTTGTTCAGTGGCTCCTTCACCGACCCCGCCATCGCCTGGGCGGTCCTGGCCGCTGTCCTCACGTGCGCCGTCGGCCTGTGGGTCGGCGTGAAGCAGGTGCACCGCAGCACGAGCTGACTTGTCTGCACTAGCTGTGCGGTCTTGCCGGGAGTACCCGGCAGGATCGCTCAGTCTTTGTCGGGCTGGACCCGACGATCCTGCCAATGGTTATCCACAGATCAGATCCAACCTCGAGCGTCGTCCACAGATTCGGGGAGAGGGCGTACCAAGTGCCCCTGACACCACCAATGTCTGGGTATGAGAGAACGTATCGATCCGACGCCAGAGTTGCTGAACCTGGCAACCGCGCAAGGCGGCGTCCTCGCACTGAATCAGGCCGCCGCTCTCGGCCTCGGACGGCACTCCGTGGCCCGATTGCTAGCCCAAGGACACTGGTCCCGAATCTCTGCAGGCATCGTGTGGACTCATCCCCTACGGGTAGGGGATGAGTTGCCTTGGCTGGCCAAGGTGTGGTCCGGATTGATCGTCGGCGGAAGCGGTTCCCGTCTTGGTCCGCGTTCATCGGGGTTCGAGTACGGCTTGATAGCTGAGCCGGAACTGCCCGACATCTTCGCTGGAAGTCCCACGGCTTCCGCCCGAGCCACCGGACCATGGGTGCTCCGCCGCGAGCAACCTGGTGCACGCTCGGCCAGAACCGTCGGAGAACCACCACGGCTCACCGTGGATGCAGCGGTGATCGATCTCTGCAATGAGGCGAGCGCCAGAGAGGTGGTCGGCCTACTGGCCAGGACCGTGCAACGGAAACTCTCGACTTCGGACCGGCTGCTCGACGAACTCGGCACGAGGGCTCGACACAGGCACCGCCGCTTGGTCCGCGACATCCTCAGTGATGTCGAGGAAGGGTCTGAATCACCCTTGGAGCTCGGCTATCTACGCGATGTCGAGCGGCCGCATGGCCTACCTCGCGGTCGCAGGCAGGCCTCCAGGTTGGGGCTGTCCCATGTTTCGGATGTCGGCTACGACCTCTGGAGTCTCCTGGTTGAGCTGGACGGTCGAGACGGACATATCGAGGAGGGCCGCTTCAGAGATCGTCGGCGCGACAATGCCTTTGCGTTGCGCGATTTCCTCACACTGCGCTTCGGTTGGTACGACGTGACCGACAACCCGTGTGCCGTCGCCTGGCAGGTGGCTATGGTGCTCACCGCACGCGGCTGGAACGGCAACTTCCGGCGTTGCCCGCGATGTCGAGCCCTGGCCGAGTCTGACTTCATTGCGATGAGTTGCTGATTGGGGTCGGTTGCTCTCGCAGCAAGCTGCGCGATCTTGCCGGGAGTACCCGGCAGGATCGCTCAGCGTCGGGGCTTGCCAGCTGACGCAAACTGACCAACCCGGGAACTGACGGCACTTTCGTCTGTCGTCGTCGTTCGTCAAAGCCAGCTGCGGCAGAAGTCCGCGATGGTCGATAGATCGGGGTGCCAGCCGTCCGAGGTGTCAATGTCGAGGGTTGGCAGATCGAGGTGGATGGGATCGAACGGCGCTGCCTCGGTCAGGTGTTGGGCATCGGCGTGTGCTGCTCGGGTGCTCTGGGTCAGCAGGCGCTGCTCCTGGCGCGTTCTGGCGACCTCTTCCGGCACCGAGCAGCGGACGATCCTGAGGGTCGCGAGATCGCCGACACCCTCCAGCCCGATACCTGCCAGCCCTTGCACCCAGAGTCGATGCTGGAAAGCCGCCTCGGCGACGAGGGTGACCTCGGCACGGAGCAGCAGGCTGATCGTCTCGAAGAACAAGCCGTAGGTGCGCATGGTGAGGGCGTCGTTGGTCGACGGTACGAAGCCGGGGTTGGAGAAGACCATCCCTTCCTTGATCTCGTCCCGGCTCAACGCCGGGCATCCGATTGCCCTCGCGAGGTCGTGCGCCAGGGTCGTCTTGCCGGAGCCGGCCGGGCCGGTAACCAAGATCAGAGTCGGTCGTCCCATGGGGCGAACATACGACGTACGGCCGAGCCCGCGCGGGGCTCCGGTTCGGACTTGCTCGGGTTTGTCGGCTTCGCTCGATCTGCAGACCGAGCAAGGCCGACAAACCCGAGCAGATCGGCCGACCGGGGTGGGTGGCACCTTGGGGCCGTTGAGGCTGCCCGCCTGGGCAGATTCGTCGCTCGATCGCGCTCCCCGCTGGGTAGCGGTGCGACTATAGAGGGACCGCAACTGATAGGGGTGGGTCGATGCCAACGGGGCCGGCGCTGCGTGTTGGGGACATGGTTGTCTGTCCACTGATGGATGGCCCCAAACCACACGTTGGTGGCCCGATCACCCCTGCCGCTGCCGTCACCACGGTCTTGATCGGGGGAGTACCGGCGGCAGTCGCCAATGCCGTGCCGGGCGGGATTGCCTGTGTATCACCGGCTCCGAACGGGATTGCCATGGGGAGCATGACCGTTCAGATCGGCGGCTTCCCGGCGGCACGGCTGGGCGATCAGACCATGCACGGTACGCCGATCGCCCCCGGCCCTGGGTGTCCAACAGTCATCATCGGCGGCTGAGTGGAAGCACGATCCAAGCAGACCACTGCCCGGTCAAGGCAAGAAACTACCCGTGCCGTAGCGGGTCCTAGCTCGGTAGCGGGACGGCGGCGGTCACATTGGGCGGGTACGGCGCTCCAGTCGCACGGCGGCGGCGAGCTGGTAACCGCGGTGGAGGACATCACGTTCTCTCCGATCTCGGCCGCCGATTCGCGAACAGGTGCCTCAGGCGGGGGCGTCGCCGAAGTCGTCGATGACGAGCCGTTCGCCGCCTCGGCGGGCGGACTCGAGGGCATAGATCCCCGGCAGCGTGTAGCGGGCCGCCTGCCAGGCGTTGACCGGGGGCAGCGTGCCGGTGTTCACCGCGGTGACGAAGTCGTCGCAGAGGAAGTGGTGGCTGCCCTCGTGGCCGTTGGGGGCACCCGCGAACTCCTTGGGCAGCCGGCTCGGATCGTGCACCGGGGCCAGGCCGGACAGGAAGGCGTCCCGCAGGGTGGGGGAGACGTCGGCCAACTTGGCCAGCTCCTCCTCGGATGCCTTGCGCGGCTCGATCTCCTCCGAGATGTCGGTCACGCCTTCGCGGTCCTGCCGGTAGGCGGTGGTGGTCATCTCCTCGAAGGATGCCTCGGTGCCGAACCAGCGGAACCGGGACTCGCGGATGAACGACGGGAAGCCGACCCGGCGGAACTCGTTGACCCGGAAGGATCCACCGCCGGCGACCTCGAACAGGCCGGTCATGTTGGAGAAGTCGTTGTCGAACATCGAGATCTCCTTGTCGAAGACCCCGTCGCCGCGGTCGTCGACGACACCGATCGCCGAGACGCTGGTGGCATGGGTCTGCCAGGCGCCGAGGATGCCGCCGATGGAGTGGGTCGGATAGAGCATGGGCGGGTAGGAGGCGGTGGCCTTCCAGTTCTCGCCGCCGGAGAACTTGTACGCGTCGTAGAAGCCGAGATCCATGTCGTGGACGTAGTCGCCCTCGGCGTAGAAGATCCGGCCGAACTCGCATCTGGCCAGCATGTCGCGGGCGTAGACGACGGCCGGGTTGTAGTGGCTGGTCTCGCCCATCATGTAGGTCAGGCCGGTCTTGCGGACGGCCTCGATGATCCGTGAGATCTCCTCGGCGCTGATCGCCATCGGGACCGCGGAGTAGACGTGTTTGCCGGCCTCCAGCGCCTTGACCACGAGCGGGCCGTGGCTCCATCGCTGGGTGAAGATCGCCACCGCGTCGATGTCGGAGCTGGCCAGCACGTCGTCGAAGGAGGCGAAGGTGCCTGCCAGGCCGTACTTCTCGACCAGATCGGTGGCCCGCTCACCGATCACGTCGGTGGCATACACCGCCGAGACCCCGGGGTGCAGGTGGAACAGATGGGCGAATGAGCCGGCGAACTGACCGGCGCCGATCATGGCGATGGAGAAGGGCATGACGAGAGGCTCCCGAAGCGGGTGATGAATGTTGGGCTGGTGGCGGGATCGGTGTTGCGCCGATGTCCTCAGATTACGCGGAGGACGGGTACGTTGGCAGCCCACCGAGGCGGCCGTTCGGGCGGTGCTCAGTCCGGCTCAGCAGCCGACGCACCAGATGTTTCCGATGGATCTGATCGTGCGCGGCTCCTGCGGCTGCTGACCCTGGTCGGACCGTGGCATCGATGGGCGCCGAATTATGTGAGACTGACGCTTGTGTCTAGCTCCGAACTAACTGTCCTGATCTCCGGTGCGGGCGGTCCCGCCGGACGTTCTCTCGGCCGTCAGCTCGCCGCCCGAGCAGCCGCCGGACTGCGCGTCCGGGTCATCGGTGTCGACCTCGGTCCACTCGAGGTGGAGGGTTTCGACGAGGTCGTCGGTGTCGCACCGGCAGCGGATCTGGCGTACGGACCCGCGATGCGTGAGGTGGCCTCCCGGTTCGGCCCCGATGTGATCATCCCGACCGTGCAGGACGAACTGCCCCAGGTAGGAGCCCTGGCCGGCATCCTCTCCCGGGCGGCGGCGGAGAGACGGCCAGATGGCAAGCAGGCCCAGGTCGTTACCGCCGGAGCCGTCGGCTCGGCGATCGCCGCCGACAAGCTGTTGACGATGTGGACCCTTGCCGCGGCAGGGATCTCGGTCCCGATCCACGCGCCCGCCAACGCGTTCTGCTCGGCCGCCGAGGCGCTCGAGTGGGCCGACGGACCGGTCGTGGTCAAGCCGCGCGTGTCTCGCGGCGGCCGCGGTGTGGTGCTCGTGGAACAGCCCGACGACCTCGACTGGACCGGCTACGGCGCTGAACACATCGTCCAGGGGTTCGCCGGCGGCACCGAGTACGCCCCGCAGACCTACCGCTCGGCCGAGACCGGTGAGGCGCGGTCCTACGTGCTGGAGAAGACCGTGCTCAAGGAGGGCCGGGTCGGCAACGCCGCCGACGCGATCCGGCTGCCCGACGGCTCGCAGCCGGAGATCGAGCAGCTGGCCATCGACACGGTGACTGTCCTCGGGCTGTCCGGTCCCGTCGACATGGACATCCGCCTCGACGATGGCGGACAACCGCGAGTGCTGGAGGTGAACGGTCGCTTCGGCGCCCTCTCCGCGCTCGCTCCAGAACTGCTGGCGGGGGTCCTCGAGGACTATCGGCCTCGATGATCGCCGTACTCGGTGCCCTGGCCACCGTCATCGCGCTCACGATTCTGGTCGGCGGGCTGATCCGGCTGGCCCTGGTGCCGTTCGCGCTGCTGTTCGAGTTCCGGCACCGCGGGCATCGCGCCGACGACGCTCCCGTCGCCGACCGCACCATCTTCGACGAGCCGCCGTTTGTCACGGTGGTCGTGCCCGCGTACAACGAGGGTGTCGTGATCGACAACTGCCTGCGCTCGATCGTGCGCAGCAAGTACGACCGCTACGAGGTGATCGCCGTCGACGACGGGTCGAGCGACGACACCTTCGCGCGGATGGAGGCGCTGGCCGCCGAGTTCCCGCAGATCACCGCGATCCGCCAGCAGAACGCCGGCAAGGGTGCCGCCCTCAACACCGGGATCGCCCGGGCGAACGGCTCGGTGGTCATGCTGGTCGACGCCGACGGGCTGTTCGGTCCGCACACCATCACCCGGATGCTCCGCGGCTTCTCCGACGAGGGCGTGGGCGCGGTCTGCGGCAACGACCGGCCCGTCAACCTGGACCGGATCCAGACCCGGTTCCTGGCGCTGATCTCGCACCTGGGCACCGGTCTGATGCGGCGGGCGATGAGCGAATTGCACTGCCTGCCCATCGTCTCCGGCAATATCGGGGCCTTCCGGATGGATGTGCTCGAAGCCACCGGTCCGTTGCGGGAGGACACGGTCGGCGAGGACCTGGAACTGACCTGGCGGGTCTATGCCGTCGGCCGCCGGGTCGCGTTCGCCCCGCACGCGCTGCTGTACGCCGAGTCGCCCTCGACGCCGCGCGCCCTGTGGAAGCAGCGGGTCCGCTGGGCGCGGGGACTGCTGCAGGTCACCAAGCTGCACTGGCGGATGGTGGGGAACCCCCGGTACGGGATGTTCGGGCCCTTCCTGCTCTACAACTCCTTCACCCAGGTCGTGGTGCCGTTCCTGCAGATCCTGGGTGCCCTGCTCATCGCCGGTCTGCTGTTGGCCGGCGACGTGTCGGCAACCTCGGTGCCGGTGAATCTGTGGGGGCTGTGGCAGTTGCTGGTCATGGTCGGCCTGCCGCTGTCGATCGTGCTGTTGTTGATCGCGGTGCTGCTCGACCGTTCGCCCGGTGACCTGCGGCATGCGTGGACCCTGCCCGCCTGGCCGATCTATTCGAGTCTGATGACCTTCGTGATGATCAAGGCGGTCTGGCAGGAGGTCTCGGGTGCGGAGAACCGGTGGAACAAGCTGGACCGCACCGGGACCGTGTCGGTGGGAGGCCTGGTCAGCGGCGAGGATGACCCGCCTACCACCTCCTGACTCCGGGCGGACCGAGCCAGGTCCTGGTAGCGAGGATTACTCTCGTCCGTTCGACCCGTTCAGCGGGGTGGGCGGACCGACAGAGACAGCTGACCGGATGGTCTCCAGCGGTTCCACGTCGATGGCTTGGCTGAACCGCGACCAATAGCGGGCGGTGGCGCGCACGATGTCCGGCTGCATGTAGTCGCGGTGGGACTGCGACGCGTACGCCGCCAGCATCTCCAGTTTGCGGTCGACGAAACCGGTGATGTCGACGAACCTGTTCGGCTGGTAGGCGACCGTGCACGACGGGCTCTGGAAGCACCACAGGCCCGCCACCTGGCGGGCGGCGATCTGTACGGATTCGTTGACCGCTCGGTGGTCCTGGTGCCGGTCGTGGGCGCTGTGGGTGTAGATCAAGTCGGGCTGGACCTCCGCCACGACCTTCTCGATCGCGGTGATCACGCCGTTCGCCGGGTCGAGGAGGGTGTCCTCGAAGTCGAGGTGGACCAGCTCCGCGCCGACGGTGTCGGCAGCACGTCGGGCTTCGGCCTGTCGTACGCTCGCCTGCCCGCCGACCGAGCCGCCCGACAGGGTGAGGATCACCAGCTGATCGCCGGCGGCCTGATGAGCCGCCAGGGTGCCGCCGACCCCGATCTCCACATCGTCGGGATGGGCGCCGACGGCGAGCACCGACAGCCGGGTCCGGGAGCGCTTGGTACGGCCGAGCGCGGCGAGTTCCTGGGCCCGCTCGGCGAGCGCGGCGGCGCGGATCGGCTTGACCAGGAAGTCGTCGGCGGCCCGGCGGAGTGCTTCCACCGCATAGGTGAGATTTCCGTGGGCGGTCAGCACCAGCACCGGTACGCCGGGCTGGAGCTCGCGCACCTGAGGCAGGATCTCCAGGCCCGAACGACCCGGCATCTCGATGTCGGTGATCACGATGTCGAAGACCCCGGCCGCCAGCTCGTCCAGGGCATGCTGGGCGTCGTTGGCGATCTCGACGATCATCCCCCCGTGGTGACGCAGGGCTGCCTCGGCGAACACTGCGGAATCGGGGTCGTCCTCGATCACGAGTGCCCGGAACGGCACGTTAATCACCGCGCCACCTTCCTCATGGTTTGCAGTTCTGTCGAGTGCCAACTTAACCTGCCGAATGGCTGACGTGCTGCGGAGGAGGGGTTGATGGACGATGTGGTGCCTACTGAGGGTGGGCCTGCGTCAGGCGACGCCGATCGCTCCCCGCTGGGTGAACGAGGGTCGGGCCGCCCGCCGCGCCGGCGCCGTGGAACTGCCGTCGCGATGATGGCGTTTTTCGTCGTCATTGCCATCGTGGTGGTCCTGCTGCCGGTCGGGGAGCGTTGGTACACGAACCGGGTGCCCAGTGATCTGCGGCCGTCGCAGGCGCCCGAGCAGCTTCGTTCGGTGAGCATCGACTTCGGGATGGTCGTGGATCCGAAGACCGATTGGGCGGCGGTGGCACGTCACCTCGACCAGGTGGGTGCCACGGCCGTCGCGCTGAACGCCGGCCGGGTCGAGTTCACCGCCTTCGACTGGCCGGCGCACCCCGAGGTCGCCGCCGAGTCCGGCACCGACCACCTCGCGGTCGCCGCCCGGCAGTTGCGGACAGGCGCCGACGGGACGCAGCGCGAGGTCAGCCTGATCGTCGACGCGTTCATCCCGGAGTGGATCAAGTCCGATCCGTC
This sequence comes from Microlunatus sp., assembly GCA_047605905.1. Lineage (GTDB taxonomy): Bacteria > Actinomycetota > Actinomycetes > Propionibacteriales > Propionibacteriaceae > Microlunatus. The sequence goes on along the minus strand of JASGEZ010000002.1, from coordinate 10,086 downwards.
GGTGGGCGGGATCGGAGCCGAGGGCAAACGCGGGCCGTACACCGCATCGGCATCGCAGCTTTATTCCGGGGAGGTGGGGGACCGGCTGGTGGCCTATGTCGCGACGCTGGGCGAACGCTATGACCCGAGTGCGATCGAGATCACCGAGCTGTTCTTGAGCTTCTACACCTATGGTTCGGACGATCTCGCGCTCTATCGGCAGCTGACCGGTGCGGCCGACTGGCCGCGCAATCCGGACGGCTCGATCAACGAGATCGACCCGAGCATCGGCAGCTGGCGGTCTCAGGTGCTGGCCCATCTGCTGGGCCGGATGCGGACGGCGTTGGACGGCGTACGCAACGGTGAGGGACGCGCCATCAAGCTGGTGATGGATGTCCGGGTGGACTGGAAGAATCCGGCTGCCGGCCGGCCGTTCAGCGGTCAGGATTACGCGATCTTGCTGGGGTCGGCCGACATGCTCCAGGTGTGGGCCTACCTCGGTTCGACGACGGAGAAGGGCACGGTCCGCGCTCCGTCGGAGATCAGCCGCCTGACCGGTGCCTTGAGCGGCTCCGGTCTGGACATGTCACGACTCATCATGTCGGTCGGCCTGTGGACGGGAGCGGCTGGAGCCGACCCCCCCGGTCGGCTCGGACCAGACGTGCTGAGCGAGGCGGTCACGGCCGCCACCAGCAACGGGGTCAACGCGGTGAATGTCACGCCGTACTCATTGATGAGCGATGCACATTGGGCGGCGCTGGCCCAGGTCTGGGATTGACCCTGCGTGTCATTCTCTACCCGCCCACCATCCCCGGCTCACCAACCTCTCTAGGATGCGCCCATGCCCACTGACACCGGCCGGAGATCGAGCCCGACCGGTGCGGTGGTGGCGGTCCTCTGTCTCGCCGGCACGACGGTGTCGTTGCAGCAGACCCTGGTGGTCGCCCTGCTGCCCAGTTTCGCCGACCTGCTGTCCCGGTCCGCCGACGACGTCTCCTGGCTGATCACCGCCACCCTGCTGACGTCGGCGGTCGCCACCCCGGTGGTGGCGAGGCTCGCCGACATGTACGGCAAGCGGCTGATGATGATCGTCTGCATCGTGTTGATGGCAGCCGGCTCCTTGATCGCGGCGCTGAGTTCGGGCAGCTTCGGCCTGCTGATCATCGGTCGGGCTCTGCAGGGCTTTTCCTCGGCCTTGATCCCGGTCGGCATCAGCATCATGCGCGACCAGTTGCCGAAGGAGAAGGTGTCCTCGGCGATCGCCTTGATGAGCGCCACCCTCGGCATTGGCGGCGCGCTCGGTCTGCCGCTCGGTGGGCTGCTGTTCGCCCACCTCGGCTGGTCCTCGGTGTTCTGGCTGTCGGTGGTGGTCGGCATCGCGATCCTGGTGGCGGTGATCCTCGTCGTGCCGGAGTCCGGCGTACGCACTCGCGGGCGGTTCGATCTGGTCGGTGCGCTGCTGCTGTCGGCGGCGCTGACCTGCTTGTTGCTGGTGATCTCCAAGGGTGCGCAGTGGCACGGGGAGGTGACGATCGCGCTGCTGGTCGCCGCAGTGGCGATTCTGGCGCTGTGGTTCCCCTACTCGCTGCGCGCCAGCCAGCCGCTGGTCGACCTGCGTACCTCGGCCCGGCGACCGGTGCTGCTGACCAACCTGGCCTCGATCCTGGTCGGGTTCGCGCTGATGGCGAACATCTTGCTCACTGCCCAGCAGTTGCAACTGCCGCCGGCGGCCGGCGGCTACGGGCTCGACGCGCTCACGGCAGGGCTGGCGATGGTGCCCGGTGGCCTGGCCATGGTCGTGTTCTCGCCGGTGTCCGGCCGGATGATCAACGCGTTCGGCGGTCGGACCACCCTGTTGGTCGGCTGTGTGGTGATGGGAGCCGCCTATCTCGGACGGGTGTTCCTGGATCAGTCGGTGGTCGCGGTACTGATCGGTTCGGCGACCGTCAGCGCGGGCTGCGCGATCGCGTACGCGGCGATGCCGAGTCTGATCATGGCGAATGTGCCGATCACCGAGACGGCGTCGGCGAACGGATTGAACTCACTGCTCCGGGCCCTGGGTACGTCGACGGCCAGTGCGGTGATCGCCGCGCTGCTGGCCGGCGTCACGCACGAGGTCGGCGGTGCTCAGGTGACCAGCCCGCTCGCGTACACGATCACCTGCTGGATCGGTCTTGCGGTCTGCCTGGCGGCCGGCGCCTTGGTGTGGCTGGTGCCCCGCGATGCGGCTGAACCGCTCGAGGCCGATGTCGAGGCTGTCGCCGGGCCGCGGAAGGCCGCTGTGGCGCAGGCGGGGGAGTGTTCGGAGATCGTGGTCCGTGGCCGGGTGCTGCGGCCGGATGACAAACCTCATCCGCAGGCGGTGGTGACCGCGGTCCGGTTGACCGGCGAGCCCTTGGACTGGGCCCGGGCCGACAATGCCGGCGCCTTCACCCTCGCGCTGCCCGGCCGCGGTCGCTATCTGCTGATCGCCAATGCCGACGCCTGGACACCGAAGTCCCAGGTCGCCGACTTCCAGGACCCGGACACCCCGGCGATCGTCCGGCTCGGTGGGCCGCTGCTGCTCACCGGGAGGGTGACCCGAGCCGGTGCGCCCGTGCACGGTGCGTTGCTCACCTTGAGCGCGACGACCGGCGAGGTGCGCGCCACGACGACCAGCGGTGCCGACGGCAGCTACTTGTTGCGCTTGCCACCCCCGGGTCACCAGATCTTGACAGTGCTCGCCCCCGATCTGGACGCCACCCGGGCCCTGAAGATCTTCACCACCACCCAGTCGGCGGTCTGTGACATCGAGTTGGAGCCGTCCGCCGGCGGAGATGAGGTACGCGACCGCTGATCGCGGGCTGTTTCGTGCCCGCGGATCGCAGACGTACGCGGTTTACGCCTTGGCTCACGTCGTTTGGTGCCCGTGGGTCGCAAATGCGACTCCCGCAAGACCAGTGCAAGCGGCGGCACCTGATGCGACAGGGCATCCTTGCGCTGTGAGCTGATCTTGATTCCGTCACCCGAAGGAGCATTGTTCCCATGACCGCCATTACGGCCGACACCCGGCAGCACGCCCTGACCTCGATGACCGGTGGGCGACCGCTCGACATCCTGGTGGTCGGGGGCGGGGTCACCGGGGCCGGGATCGCGTTGGATGCGGCCACCCGTGGCCTGCGGGTCGGGATCGTCGAAGCGCAGGACTGGGGCGCGGGCACGTCGAGCCGGTCGAGCAAGCTCGTCCACGGCGGACTGCGCTATCTCCAGATGCTGGACTTCAAGCTGGTCACCGAGGCTTTGGGGGAGCGCGGGCGGCTGATCGACCGGCTTGCGCCGCATCTGGTCCGTGCGGTGCCGTTCCTCTATCCGCTGGACCACTGGTACGAGCGGCCGTACGTCGGGGCCGGCATCGCACTCTACGATGCGCTCGCCACGATTGGCACCCGTAACCGAGCCGTGCCCACCCATCGGCACGTGACGGCGCAGAAGCTGCGCAAGATCTTTCCCGACATCAAGGAGGGGGTGTGCCGGGGCGCCATCCGCTACTACGACGGCCAGGTCGACGACGCACGGCTGGTGATCGATCTGGTTCGTACTGCCGCGTCCTTCGGAGCGCTGGCGGCCAGCCGGACCGAGGTCAACGAGTTCCTCCGCGATGACAGCGGCCGCGTGGTCGGTGCCCGGGTCACGGATCTGGAGACCGGCTCGGAACACCGGATCTCCGCCCAGGTCGTCATCAGTGCCACCGGTGTGTGGACCGAGGAGACCCAGCACCGGGCCGGCGCCGACCACGGGCTGCGGGTACTGGCCTCGAAAGGGATCCACATCGTCGTTCCGCGAGCCCGGATCAACGGCGAATCCGGCATCATCCTGCAGACCGAGAAGTCGGTGCTGTTCATCATTCCCTGGTCGCGCTACTGGGTGATCGGCACCACCGACACCGGCTATCACGGCGATCTGATCCACCCGGTCGCCACCGCGGCCGACATCGACTACGTGCTCGACCACGCCAACGCCATCCTGGCGCGACCGTTGAGCCGGGCGGACGTGATCGGCACCTGGGCCGGGCTGCGGCCGCTGCTGCAGCCGGAGACGAAGGGTGACGGCACCGCCTCGACCAAGGTGTCCCGAGAGCACACTGTGACCGAAGCGGCGCCCGGACTGATCTCGATCGCGGGCGGCAAACTCACCACGTACCGGGTGATGGCCGAGGACGCGGTCGACTTCGCCCTGGGCTTGGAGCGGGCCAAGCAGCTGCCGTCCGGGACCAACGAGACCCCGTTGGTGGGCGGTGCGGGGTATCACGTCTACGCCCGGCAGGCGCCGCTGATCCAGCAGACGTACGGGTGGTCGGAGGCCACGGTCGCGCACCTGCTGCACCGCTACGGTTCCGCCCTGCCCGAGCTGCTCGCCCAGGTCGATGCCCGGCCTGATCTCGGCCGGCCGGTGACCGGCGCGGAGGCGTACCTGCGGGTCGAGATCGTCTACGGCGTGACCCACGAGGGCGCCCTCCATCTGGAGGACATCATGACGCTGCGGACCCGGCTCACCTATGAGGTCGCCGACCAGGGTCTGTCCGCGCTGGAGGAGATCGCCGCGCTGGTCGGGGACGAGCTCGGCTGGGACGAGCAACGCCGGGCCACCGAGATCGCGGCCTACCGGGCTCGGTGTGCGGCCGAGAGGGCAGCAGCCGGGACCTCGACGGATGAGGCCGCGGAGCTGGCCCGAGGCCGGGCCGGCGACGTGCTCGCCGAGTTGCCGCTCGGTACGACCGTGACGATCGGCTGAGGGTCGTCGCGGCGACCATCCAGTACCAGAAAGCTGCTCGGGTTCGTCGGCTTTGCTCGATCTGCAGACCGAGCAAAGCCGACAAGATCGAGCAACTCCGTGGGCAGCCGGGCCCGGGGCGATAGGGCCGGCGCAGGGGCTGGGTCGGCCGTGTCGGACGGGGAGCGACTAGCATCACGAAAGTGACGACCCTCGTGCTCACCGTTGTCGGTGAGGATCGTGTCGGCCTGGTGAAGACGCTGGCCGATGTCGTGTCCGGCCACGGCGGCAACTGGGAGCGTAGTCACCTGGCTGAACTCGCCGGGACCTTCGCCGGCGTCGTGGTCGTGACCGTGCCGGACCGGCGAGCCGAGGAACTGACCACCGCGCTGACCCCGCTCGACGGGCTGCTCGACATCTCCGTCCACCCCGCCGGACCCGATTCGGTCCAGTCGTCGGTGACGGCACCGGTTCGGCGCCTGCGGCTCGACCTGGTCGGCAATGACCGGCCGGGCATCGTCGCCGCGGTCTCGGGCATCCTTGCCGAGCAGGGCGTGGGAGTCGCCGATCTGCAGACGTCCACCAGAGAGGCGCCGATGGCCGGCGGACTTCTCTTCGAGGCGAGCGCGGCCCTCACAGTCGCTGCGGACGTCTCGTTGGACCGCGTACGCGACGCGGTGGAAGAGCTGGCGACTGAGATCATGGTCGATCTGACGGTGGTCGAACTCGACTGAAGGGCTGACCGTGGAGCCTGAACGGAACGTGCTGGGTGGCCCGCTGGAGTTGTGCGGTATCGATCCGGTCACCGGTTTCTACCGCGACGGGCATTGCACCTGCGGGCCCGCCGAGGCGCGGCATCTGATCTGTGTGGTCGTCACTGCCGATTTCCTTGCGCATCAGAGGTCTGTCGGCAATGACCTGAGCAGCCCATTCCCGGCGTACGGGTTTCCTGGGTTGCAGCCAGGGGAGCGCTGGTGTGTGGTGTTGGAGCGCTGGTTGCAGTCCTACAGCGCCGGCCGGGCTGCGCCGGTCGTGCTCGCCGCGACCAACCAGCGGGTGCTCGACATCGTGCCCTTGGAGATCCTGCAGCCGTTCGCTGTCGACGTGCCCGACGATCTCAGTTCGCTGGATTAGCCCGTGGATTAGCCCTCAACGTCCTCCGTCAGCAAGGGTTGACGCATTGCGGCATACCCATCGGATCGACAGCGCGATGCTGCTGCTGGGCATGCTGCGCTCGACCGGATCTCCGGCCGAGGCGATCCTGCGCTCCGCACTGGAGGAGTGCGGGTCGAGCGTGGCGGGCCTGAGGACGGTGCTGGAACGGCGGGCAGCCGAGGCGTCCTGAGCGGGTCATCCATGGCAGGCTGACCCCGTGCCCGATCTTCCTGTTTTGGATCCGGTCGAACAACGAGTGCTCGGTGCGCTACTGGAGAAGCAGCGGACCGTGCCCGACTCGTATCCGCTCTCGCTGAACGGTCTGCGGACCGCCTGCAACCAGTCCACGAGTCGCGATCCGGTGGTCGCCTACGACGAGGCGACGATCCTCGACGCGCTCAACCGGCTGCGTGATCGCGAGCTGGTCCGGTTCGTGAAGCCGACCGGTCTGCGAGTCGTCAAGTATCACCAGCGGCTGGAGGAGCAGCTCGGTCTGGATGCGGCGGCGATCGCCCTGATTGCGGTGCTGATGCTGCGTGGTCCCCAGACCGCCGGTGAGCTGCGGCCGCGGACCGAGCGGTTGCACTCCTTCGCCGACCGGGAGGCGGTCGAGACGGCGCTGCGGGAACTGGCCAGCCTGGATCCGCCCCTGGTGCACGAGCTCGAGCGGCAGGCCGGTCAGCATGATCGGCGGTGGATCCATCTCCTCGGCGCGGAACAGGTCGAGGAGGCGGCGCCGGTGGTGACGGCCGTGGATCGCGAGGTGCCGCTTGCCGCCGGACCGCTGGTCCGTGATCGCGCGGTCACTGCGGAGTACGACCGGCTGGCGGAGGCGTACGCGATCGCCCTCGGGGACGATCTGTCGGACAAGCCCTTCGACCGTTGGCTGCTGGCCGAGCTGGCCGGCAACGCCCCTGGTCAGGGGCTCGATGTCGGCTGCGGCCCGGGCCAGGTGGCCGGCTATCTGGCAGAGCTGGACATGGAGGTGACCGGCCTCGATCTGTCGGCCGGGATGCTCGCCCAGGCGCGCGAGCTGCATCCGGGCATCCCCTTCGTGCAGGGCACTTTCGCGGTCCCGCCGATGCCGCGGGGAAGTGATCCTCGCGATCCTGGTTGGGGTCTGGTGACCGGCTGGTACGTGCTGGGACAACTCGCGCAGTCCGAGATCCCGACCGCGGTGGCGTCGCTGGCCAAGGTGCTGTGCCGCGGCGGCTACCTTGCCCTGGCCAGCCACGTCGGCACCGAGGTGCTGCATCCTGGCGAGTTGTTCGGCGAGCCCACCGAGCTGGACTTCGTGCTGCACGATCCGGAGGTGATCATCGCGGCCGTGAATGCCGCCGGTCTGGTGGACGTCGAGTGGTACATCCGGGGGCCACTGCCGCAGGAGGCGCCGACACGCCGGCTGTATCTGCACGGCCGCCGGCCGTCCTGACGCCAGTCCTCGAACCCCAGTCCTCGAACTTGGTCCTCGGACTTCAATCCCTGGGCGGACACCCGCACGATTCACGGACGACCAGCTCGGGTTCGGTGATGGTCCGCAAGATCCCGCGGCCGTCCCCGGCACCGAGCTGCTGCAGCAGATTCTGCGCGGCGAGCTTGCCCAACGCGTCGGCCCGGGTGGAGATGCTCGTCAGCGGGGGCTCCCACAAGATTGCGACCGGGATGTCGTCGTAGCCGATGACGCGGGGCAGTCGACTACAGCGCGCCCGCCGCAGCGCCCGGAAGGCGCCGAAGGCGACCTGGTCGCTGTGGCAGATCAGCGCGTCCGGAAGTGGACCGGACTCAAGCAGCCGGTCCGCGGTCACGAGGCCGCCCTCGCCGCTGCTCAGACCGGGCAGATCGGTGATCGCGTTGGGGTCGAGGTCGTGTTCGGTGAGTGCCTGTCGGACGCCGTCGAGCCGGTCCCAGCGGGACTGTACGGCGGCAGGTCCGCCCAGATAGGCCAGGGTGCGAGCCCCGTGGTCGAGGAGGTGCCGGGTGGCCAGATAGCCACCCCGCTGGTCGTCCGCCCCCACGTAGTGGGTCGGCGCGCCCTTCACGTACCGGGTCATGAAGACATGGGGCAGTTGGGAGTCACGGAGCTGGTCGACCAGAGCCGGCGAACTGCCGCTGGACGGCACGATCGCCACCCCGGCAACCCGGTGCTCGCGAAGCTCGGCGACCGCAGCCGCCTGGGCTGCCGGGTCCTGGCCGGTGTTGACGATCAGGCACGACAGGGACGATCTGGTCAGCTCGGACTCCAGTCCGCGCAACAGCTCGCCGAAGAACGGATTGGCGACGTTGGTGATCACCACGCCGACGGTGTCGGCACTCTGTCGTCGCAGCGAGGCCGCGCCCCGGTTGTAGACGTACCCCAGCTCGCTCATCGCATCGCGCACCCGCTGTCGGGTGGCTTCGGACACCCGGCCTGTTCCCCGGACCACCAATGATGCCGTTGCTCGCGAGACCCCCGCGCGTTCGGCCACGTCGATCAGCGTGACGGTCCGGGCATCGGCACTCATGGTTGCATCGTAGTGATGGATCGTTCTATCATGCGTGATAGATCGATCTATCAGGCACCTGCCCGCTCAGGGACCTCTAGCCGTCGAGGGTCGAGGTCACATTCGAGGAGGAATGAATGACAGAGGTCAAGGACGCCGACCGATCGGTTTGGTGGCAGGCTCGTCGCCCGTCTGTGGAAGATCATTGATCTACTATCGACATTTCCCGAAGGAGGCCGTCGCGTTGTCGTATCCCCACCTGAGTCTGCGTGAAGTCTTCGGCCCCGACGCTCGGCTGCAGCGCTATCTCGATGTGGAGGCGGCGCTGGCGCTGGCGGAGGAGGAGTTGGGCATCATTCCGGTCGGCGTGGGGTCCCGGATCGCGGCGGCGGCTCGACTGGAACTGGTGGATCGCGACCGGATCGCCGCCGACCAGGCCGTGACAGGCCACCTGATGATGCCGATCGTGTCGGAGCTGGCCCGGGTGGTCGGCGATCCCGACGGCGGCTGGGTGCATTGGGGCGCGACGACGCAGAACATCCAGCAGACCGGCGACACGCTCGGCATTCGTGACGCCCACGCCATCGTGACCCGTCAGCTGGGCGAGTTGCTGCGTGCGCTGGCACTTCTCGGGGAGGAGACCGCCGAGACGGTGATGCCGGGACGTACGCATTGGCAGCAGGCCGTGCCGATCACTTTCGGCTACAAGGTCGCCGCCTGGTCCGACGTCTTCCTGCGTCATCTGGACCGGTTGGAGGAGCTGCGGCCGCGACTGTTGCGGTCGATGACCGGGGGAGCGGCCGGTACATTCGCGACCTTCGGCGACGCCGGCCCAGCGGTGCAAGATGCGGTGGCGAGCCGGCTCGGCCTCGTACCGATGACGCTGCCGCACCGAGCCATCGTCGACCATTTCGCCGAGCTGGTCTGCGTACTCGGCATGATCGCGGCGACCGGCGCCGGCCTGGCCGAGGAGATCGCCCGGCTGATGAGTGTCGAGTACGGCGAGGTCAGCGAGCCCATCCCGGCCGGGGATGTCGGCAGCACCACGATGCCGCAGAAGCGCAACTCCAAGTTGTGCAGTGCTGCGGTCTCCACCAGCGCCAAGATCCGTGCTCTGGTGCCGCTCGCGCTGGACGGGATGATCCAGTCGCACGAGGTCGACGGCGCGAAGTCGGTGCTGATCGACCACGCCGTTACCGAGTCCTGCATCCTGACCGGTGATCTGCTGACCGGGCTGACCAGGATCGCCGCCGGGCTGGAGGTCTTCCCCGAGCGGATGCGCGCCAATCTGGGTTTGACCGGCGGGTTGATCACCGCCGAGGCGGTGATGATGGAGCTGGCCACCATGGTCGGCCGCCAGACGGCGCACGAGATCGTCCACCACGCCGCGCAGCAGGTTGCCACCAGTCACCCCCGGATCGCATTCGCGGACGCGTTGGCGGCCGACCCGGTGGTCGCTCAGCGACTGACTCGGGACCAGATCGGCCAATTGCTGGACCCGATCCGGCACATCGGGCTGAGCGCCGAACTGGCTCGGCAGACCAGCCGCCGTGCCGCTGAGGCCGCCGCCCGTCGCGAGCGGCTGTGCACGTAGCTGGCGCAGCGAATGGCGACCCCGTCGCGAGTGGCTGTGAGGCGGAGCGCTCCCGTCGCGAGCGGCCGCGCCGCGGAGTGCGGCTCTGTCTGGACTGACGAACGAGCGAACGCGTTTTTTGTTCGCTCG
>JASGEZ010000001.1:0-6503 GCA_047605905.1 Microlunatus sp. | reverse complement strand
GCTCCCGCCCGACTCGACAACGGCCTCGAAGAACCAAGAGAACCACAGCGTTACCGGACGGCCACGACCCCATTTTCAGCCCGGAACGGGCGCACCACCAGGTGCACAACGACTCGACAGAAGTTCGACAAGTAGGCGGCATGGTCGCCTCGTCGGCCGGGCCGGAGGTTCAGCAGCATGTACTTCATCGTCGTCAAGTTCCCGGTCAAGCCGGAGTTCGCCGACACCTGGATGGAGCGGGTGAGTCCGTTCACCGAAGCCACCCGGGCCGAGCCGGGCAATCTGTGGTTCGAGTGGTCGCGCAGCGTCGAGGACCCGTGCGAGTTCGTGCTGGTCGAGGCGTTCACCGACGACGGTGCTGGGCCTCACGTCAACAGCGACCACTTCAAGAACTTCATCGCCGAGACGCCCTTGGCGCTCCGCGCGACGCCGCGGATCATCAGTCGGCAGGTGGACGGCAACGGCTGGGACGCCATGGGCGAGATGCAGGTCGACTGACCGAGCCGACCCGAGTCCGACAGCGATCCAAACTCGACAGCGAGGCGCAATGGAGTGGAGCTTCGAGGGGCCGGTCGTCTACTGGCGCGGCCCGTCGCCGTTCTATTTCGTGCCGTTGCCGGAGCCTGTTCTCGACGATCTGGCGCCGGTGGCGAATGAGCTGACCTACGGCTGGGGCTGCATCCCGGCGACCGTGACCGTCGGCGACACCACTTTCACCACCTCGATGATTCCCAAGGACGGCGGTTTCCTGGTGCCGGTCAAGGTCGCGGTACGCCGGGCCGAGGGGATCGAGGAGGGCGACGCGGTCGCCGTTCGGCTACAGGTCGGGGACTGAGGTCGCTCTTGGGTGGGTCAGGCGCGGCGTTCGAGGTGATCGAGCAGACCTGGGATGGCGCCTTCGACCGAGGCAAGTGTGCGTTCGAAGCCCGAGCCTGGGCCGTACCACGGGTCGTCGATCCCTGAGCCGGGCGCTGCATCGGGATCGAAGTCGGTGAGCAGTCTGAGGTTGGTCGCACCGGGAGCGATGGCCAACATCTTGCGTACGTGGATGTCCTCCATGGCGAGGACGAGTTCTGCCGCTTCGATCTCGGCGCGGGTGATCTGGTGAGCGGAGTGGCCGCCGGTTCGGTAGCCGTGCCGCTTCAGCACCGAGACCGCCCGCGAATCGATGGGGGCGCCCAACTCCTCGCGGCTGGTGGCTGCACTGCTGAAGCGGACATCCTCCAAGCCTCGGTCCGCGGCCAGTTTCTCCGCCACCCGCTCGGCCATCGGCGAGCGGCAGATGTTGCCCCAGCAGACGAAAATCACGCTTCGCCTGGCGTCCCCTGACCGATGCGGGCCGGACGGCCGGTTGGTGTCAGTCACGCGTACGCCTGTCGGTTCCCAGCAACGCGTTGGCGATGAAGCTCACGATCGAGACGACGATCGCACCGCCGACCGCAGTCCAGAACCCGTCGACGTGCCAGCCCAAGCCGACCACGCCCGCGATCCAGGAGGTCAGCATCAGCATCCAGGCATTGATCACGATCAGGAACAGACCGAGGGTGATCAGCACGACCGGGATGGTGACGATCTGGAAGATCGGCTTCAGCACCGCATTGAACGCGCCGAAGATCACCGCCACCACCAGCATGGTGAGGACCTTCTGAGTGGTGTCGGCGCCGGTGAGACTGATGCCGCTGAAGAGCCAGGTCGCGACCCCGAGGGCAGCGGCGTTGGCCAGCGTACGAAGGATGAAACCCATACTGACGATCCTTCCACCGAGCGGGGCGGGGCCGGTCAGGGTTGTGCCTGACCGACCCCGGGACCTTCGTCGACGTCGCCAGGTCGTGGTGAGGTTCGGCACCCGGCGTTGGCGACGGCGAATCAGTTGATGTTGTTGCGTTCGGCCTCGATGGTGGTGTCGTCGCCGTGGCCGGTTTTGACGATGGTGTCGCCGGGCAGACCCATCAACCGGGCGCTGATCGATTCCACGATCAGACCGCGATCGCTGAAGGAACGCCCGGTGGCGCCGGGGCCGCCGTTGAACAAGGTGTCGCCGGTGAACACGACGCCGAGGTCGGGGGCGTAGAAGCACACCGCCCCGGGCGCATGGCCGGGAGTGTGGATCACCTCCAGGGTGACGTCGGCGATCGGGATCTGCTGCCCGTCGGCCAACTGGCCGTCGGGCGTGGTGTCGGGATGGGTGAGTTCCCACACCGGCAGATCGGCCGGGTGCAGCAGCACCGGCGCTCCGACCGCCCGGCCCAGATCAGGCGCATATCGGATGTGGTCGTCGTGGGCGTGGCTGCACAGCACCGCCACCACCCGCCGGTCGCCGATGACCTGCAGGATCGTCTCGACATCGTGGGGTGCGTCGATGACGACGCATTCCTCGTCGTCGCCGATCACCCACACGTTGTTGTCGACGTCGAAGGTCTGCCCGTCGAGGGAGAAGGTTCCGGAGGTGACCGTATGGTCGATCCGGGCCTGTACGCCGTTGGCGGTCATTCTCAGATCACCACGACGGAGCGGAGGACCTCGCCACCGTGCATCTTCGCGAACGCCGCATCCACCTCATCGATCCCGATGGTTTCGGTCACGAACGCATCCAGCGGCAACCGGCCCTGCAGGAACAGGTCGATCAACATCGGGAAATCCCTGCTGGGTAGGCAATCCCCGTACCACGAGGACTTCAACGACCCGCCACGGCCGAACACATCCAGCAACGGCAACTCCAACCGCATGTCCGGGGTGGGCACACCCACCAGCACGACGGTGCCGGCCAGATCCCGGGCATAGAAGGCCTGCTTCCAGGTCTCCGGACGACCGACCGCATCGATCACCACGTCCGCACCATTCCCACCAGTCAGACCTTGGATCGCCTCGACCGCATCCACCTCACGAGAGTTGACCGTGGCGGTGGCGCCCAACTCGACCGCTTTGGCGAGTTTCCGGTCATCGATGTCGACCGCAATGACCTTCGCCGCACCGGCCAGGCGGGCACCCGCGATCGCCGCCGCGCCGACACCGCCACAACCGATCACCGCCACCGAATCACCGCGGCCCACACCGCCGGTGTTGATCGCCGCACCCAGCCCGGCCATCACTCCACAGCCCAGCAGCCCGGCGACCTCCGGCGCTGCGGCCGGATCAACCTTGGTGCACTGCCCTGCTGCGACCAGGGTCTTCTCGATGAACGCACCGATGCCCAACGCCGGCGACAACTCCGTGCCGTCCTCCAGGGTCATCTTCTGCGTGGCGTTGAAGGTGGCGAAGCAATACCAAGGCTTGCCGCGCTTACACGCCCGGCAGGAGCCGCACACGGCACGCCAGTTCAAAATCACATAGTCCCCGGGCTCGAGATCGCGGACGCCGTCGCCGACCGACTCCACGATCCCAGCGGCCTCGTGCCCGAGCAGATACGGGAAATCGTCACCGATCCCGCCCTGGACGTAGTGCAGATCGGTGTGACACACCCCGCACGCCTGCACCTTCACCACCGCCTCGCCCGGACCAGGATCGGGAACATTGATGGTGACAAGCTCCACCGGGGCATCCTTGGCCCGCGCGATCACGCCCTGAACCTGCTGGGACACGTTCTCCTCCTGCTTCTTTGCCGGGCTGTGGTCAGTGGCCCGTCACCTGGGTAGTCGATTACCCGGCATCGTAGTCGGACACGCTGACAATCCCACCAGTCGAAGGATCGGCGCCACTTTTGAGTAAATCGAGTACTTCCGCCGTCGTGCTGACCTCAGTCACGTCGCCGATGACAGCCGGTCGCGCGATGACTAGGACCTGGATGCCGAGGTCGCGGGCGGCGTCCAGTTTGGCTGCGGTGTGGGTGCCGCCGGAGTCCTTGGTCACCAGTAGATCGGTGCCGGCGGCTTTCATCAGGGCGTGTTCGTCGGCGTACGCGTAGGGGCCGCGGGAGCGGATGAGCTGCCAGCGAGAGGGGAGCACGAACTCAGGGGGATCGACGACGCGGGCGGTGACATCCTTCTCAGCCCAGCCCGCGGCGAAGACGGACAGGGACTGGCGGCCAGTGGTCAGGAACGGCCGCGCATACGCGCCACCAGCCTCGACGGCGTCATCGACGGAGTCGACCCAGAGCCAGCGGTCAGCGTCCGGATGGGTACGCCAGCCGGGTCGCTGCAGTCGGATCAGCGGCGTACCGGTCCGACCGCGGGCCGCGACGGCATTGGTCGAGATGGTGGCTGCGAAGGGATGGGTGGCATCCACCACCGCCGTGATGTGCTGCTCGACCAGATAGGCCGCCAGCCCGCCAATGCCGTCGAGCGAAGCAGTGCTGAACCCGCCGATCCGTACCTCGCCGACAGGAAGCGCGGGGTCACGGACCCGGCCGGCCAGTGAGCTGACTACGGCACACCCCCGCGCGACCAGTTCGGACGCCAGGGCTCGGGCTTCGGCCGTGCCGCCCAGAATCAGTACGCGGCCGGAAGGGCGCGACATCAGGCCCGGGCCAGGCGGATCGCCGCGGCAATCACCAACGACGCATCGCCGACCATCATCGCCAGTCTGGTCGCACGCGCGATGTCCCCGCCTTCGGGTGCGCGACCGTCACCCAGGGTGCCCCGCTCGGAGACGACGCCACCGTAGAAGTTCCGTCCGCCGAGCTGAACCCCGAGCGCACCCGCGTACGCGGCCTCGACGATGCCGGCATTCGGGCTGGGATGTGCCCCCGCATCTCGTCGTACGGCGGTGACCGCCTCGCGGGTCGAGCCGTTGACCCAGGGTGCACCCAGCGCAGCCAAGGCTCCGGCAACGCGGGCCGGGACCCAGTTGGCGACGTCGTCGAGCCGGGCCGACGCCCAGCCAAACCGTTCATAGCGGGTGGAGCGGTGACCGACCATCGCATCCAAGGTGTTCACGGCCCGATAGCCGATCAGGCCCGGTAACCCCGCGACAGCGCCCCATAGCAGCGGGGCCACCACCGCATCGGAGCTGTTCTCTGCCACCGACTCGACGGCGGCGCGGGCCAGCTCGGAGCTATCCAGTTCGGCGGTATCGCGTCCGACCAGGCGATTCACCTGCATCCGCGCGGCAGGTAGATCCTCCACCCCCAGGTGGTCGGCCACTGCCTCGGCCTCGCGGCCCAGCGACCGGCCACCCAGCACAGTCCAGGTGGCCGCGGCTGTCAGCACTCCGGTGACCAGGGGCACTCGCCGGGTCGCGCGCTCCAGGGCGACCGCAGCAACGACCGGAGCGCCGACGGCGACGGTGGTGAAGAGCACCCCGGCCCGACGATCGTCGGCGTACAGCCGCTGTTCCAGCCAACCGGCCGCCTGACCGAAACCGGCGACCGGATGCCAGCGCTCGGGATCGCCGAACAGCCGATCGAGCACATAGCCGGCGATCAGGCCAGCGGCAGGCTCCAGCCGGCGGGCGATACGGAAGAACCTGGACATCACCGGCCACCGTAGCCGCCCAGGTGACAATCGTCGGCGGCATCGGCGACAGTGTCTGGCATGAGTCGACGAATCCTGATCACGGGCGGCGTACGGTCGGGCAAGTCGGGGTACGCGGAACGGCTGCTCAAGAATCGGGCCGACGTGACCTATGTGGCGACCGGGCCCGTGCCCGATCCGGCCGCGGACCCGGAGTGGGCCGCCCGGATCGCGGCTCACCGGGACCGTCGTAGTCCGTGGGGCTGGACGACCATCGAGACCGCCGACCCCGCGAGGGTGCTCCGGGCGGCGGACGGGCCGGTGCTGCTGGACTGCCTCGGTACCTGGCTCACTGCCTGCATGGATGAGCTGGAAGCCTGGCAGCGCCCGGTCTCGGAGTGGCAGCCGGCCTGGGAGGAGCGGTCGGCGACCCTGGTCCGAGCCTGGCGGGATGCGGACGTGGTGGGCGTGACCAACGAAGTCGGTTGGGGAGTGGTGCCTGAGCACCGATCCGGCCGGTTGTTCGCGGACCTGCTGGGACGGCTGAATCAGCAGATAGCTGCGTCCAGCGACCAGGTCGTGCTGATGGTGATGGGTCGCCCGATCACACTCTGACCGGGGACCAAGCCCTATCAGTCGGCCATCGATCGGCAGATAACCTCCACTTAAGTAGGCTACTGGGATGTAGGTTACGGGCCGCGCCGGGCGGCAGGGAGCTTGCGCGGAGCCCGTACGGTGGAGCATGGCCCACGCACTGATCGATCAGCACCGATCCCACGATCACGTCCAACGCCGACCGTGGCACCGTCCGCCGATCATCCTCGAACTGGATCTCACCCAGCCGTTGGTCGACCCGCACCCCGATGATCGGTTGGGACCGCTGCTCAACCGCGGCCGACGGCAGTTGCGGCCCACGATCAAGGCCCTGCACGAGGCTGCGGAGGATCCACGAGTGGTGGGTCTGCTGGCCAAAGTCGGCGGACCTCTCAGCTGGGCGACCGTGCACGAGCTACGGCGTGGGTTGCAGGCGTTCCTGGACGCTCGCAAACCGACCATCGCCTGGGCCGAGACCTTCCCGGACGGCTCGGCCGGCACGGGTGCGTACGTGCTGGCCTC